>NZ_JBVIPA010000052.1:0-49239 GCF_055578365.1 Streptomyces sp. NPDC033131 | reverse complement strand
CTCCTCCGCCTTGCAGCTGCACGCACCACACCCCGCTCACCGGCACTGATGTCGCACCGTCGCTTCCCTGCGACTTGATCGGCCGGACAGGTCCTGGGCGGCGGACGCCCGGGTCACGGGCGTCCGCGCTGCCCCCGCAGATGGTCGGCGACGGGCCGCAGGGACTTCTCGAGCTCCACCAGCGCGTCGGGGGACAGCATGTCGATGAAGTGCCGCCGCACGGACGCCACATGATGAGGCGCGACCTTCTTCATCGTCTCCATGCCGTGCTCGGTGAGCACCGCGAACAGACCGCGGCGGTCCGACTCGCAGTTCTCGCGCCGCACGAGGTCCGCGTTCTCCATGCGGGTGATCTGGTGGGAGAGGCGGCTCTTGGACTGGAGGGTGGCGGACGCGAGGTCGCTCATCCGCATCCGTACGCCCTCCGACTCGGACAGGTTGACCAGGATCTCGTAGTCGTTCATCGTCAGGCCGAACGGCTGAAGGTCCCTCTCGAGCTGGTACGTCAACAGCCTGTTGACCTCCAGGTGGGTGCGCCAGGCGCACTGCTCCGCATCGGTCAGCCAGCGCGTGGCCGTCTCGGTCTCCATGAATGAAGTCTACCTAAAAGGTTGAAAGGCGAACTAGTGAGGGTCGTGTGACGCCGGCGCGCACACGTTCGACGTCACACTCCGCAGACTACCGCTCACAGCCCGAAGCGACGCTGCAGGTCCCCGAGCTGTCCGGGAAGGCGCGGTGCGCCGGCTTGCCCTCCGGGCCCCGCGGGCCCCCCACCGCCGCCGGGTACTCCCGCCCCGTGCGGAACGGCCCCCATGGCCTGCTCGGCCATCAGTGCCTCCGACGACTGGAGCAGAACCGTGCCGGCCCCCACGAACTCGAACTGGTGCTCCTCCCCGGAGGCTCCGCCGAGACCCGTCATCGCACGTAGACCGCCCATCAGGCCGGTCATGTACCCGTGGTCGTAGTGATGGCACGGAGAGGGGCAGTCGGCCCAGCCGACGAGGGCCTGCGGGTCCACCCGGATCGGGGGTTCCATGAACACCACCGGGCCGTTCGACGCGGCCACGAACTTTCCGGTTCCGATGAGTGTCAGAAAACCCGGCACGATTGATTGCTTGAGGGCAAGACTTGGCTGAAAAGCGAGCAAGTTGCCCGAGCGAATGGTCAGATTGCCGTTCTCCAGGTCGTAGGAGTTCACGTCGAAGGCCCGGTCGGCGAGGAGCATCTTCCCCGAGCCCTCCGCCACGACCCAGTCGCTCGCGTGCAGAGGCGAATGGAAGGACGTACGGACAAGACGGTCCAGCCGGCCGTGCCCGATGCCGTTGAACTCCATCGAGCCGTAGTAGGCGATCATCTTCCCCTTCTGCAGGAACCACTGGCTCCCCTTGAGCTCCACGCAGAAGGTGTAGTTGTCGACGTTGTCGTCGACCGGCAGGGTCATGGGGTCGTAGACCGTCGGGCCGCCGCCCGGAGCCCCGTACATGCTCACAGCTTCTCCTCCGAGGCCTGGACGTACACCGCGCCGTTGCCGCTGAGCTCCAGCTGGAACGCCTCTCCGGAACCGCGGCCCACCATGTCCCGCCAGCCCAGCGCGGTGGACAGCTTGTTGCGGACGTCGCCGTGGTGGGCGACGTACGCCTGGGGGTCGACATGGACCGGGCGCTGCGGCGTGATGGGGATCTGGATGACTCCGCCGTGCGCCATCACCGCGACCGAGCCGTGTCCCTTCAGAGTGGTCGTGAACAGCCCCTGGCCGCTGACCTGGCCGCGGACCATGCCCATGACCCCGCCCTGGGAGCCCATGAACATGGTGCCCTGCTCCAGGGTGCCCTCGAAGGCGAGCAGCCGGTCCGCCTCCACGAACAGGGTGTCGCCGGTGAGGCTGATGACCTGCACATGGTGGCCGCCGTGCCCGAACAGGACGGTGCCGCTGCCCTCGACGGACATCAGGGGAGCGGCCTCGCCCGCCGCCCGGCGGCCGATCATCGACATGACGCCGCCCTGGCCGCCCTGCATGTTGGGCGTGAAGGACACCTCGCCCCGGTAGGCGAGCATCGCCCCGCGCTGACTGAACAGCCGCTGCCCCGGCATGACGGTCGCCTCGACCATCTTGGAGTTGATCTCCCGCAAGGCCATGTCACACATCCCCCGCGATCGTGTTCCGCTCGCTCGGCTGGACGTAGACCAGGCCGTCGCCCTCGAAGCGGATCTGGAAGGCCTCGCCGCCGCCCTCGCCCATGAGGGTGCGGAAGGTCACACCGGACTGGAAGGACTGCCGCAGGTTGCCCTGGTGGGCGATGTACGCGCCCGGGTCGACCGTCAGCGGGTACTGGGCGCTGACCCGCAGCACGACCGCCGGCCCGTCCGACATGATCGCGGCCTGGCCGTGGCCCTCGAGCGTCGTCGTGAACAGTCCGTTGCCCTGCGAGGCCCCGCGCGTGCCCGTGAACGACGTGCCGGTCCGCAGCCCCGAATCGGTCGCGAGCAGGTTGCTCGACTCCACGTACAGCTTGTCCCCCTGGAGGGCGACGAGGTTGATCTCCGAGGCCCGGTCCGCGAACCAGCAGGTCCCGTGCCCCTTCACCTCCATCAGTGTCATCTGCTCACCGGTGATCCGCCGGGTCACCATCCCCCGGATGCCCTCACCGCCGCCGCTGAGCTTCTTGAAGTCCATCTGACCGTCGTACGCGACCATCGAGCCGTTCTTCGCCTTCACGGCGTCCCCGGTCATGTCGACGGCCAGCACCTTGCTGCCTTGAAGTCGGAACATCGCCACGCTGCGAAAGGTAGCCCCCCGGGAGCCTTCGCCAACAGAGCCTGGAGGTGGAGTACGACCCTGACCGCACCCCTGAGAGGTCAGCCGCCGGCCTCGGGCAGCCGGATGACGGCCTTCCCGGTGGTCAGGTCGACCGTGGACCACGGTGGGTCCCCGTCCTCCTCGTCGTCCCGCATCACCAAGGCGCTCTGCCGTTCCTTCAGCTCGTTCTGCTTGCCCGGTGAGAAGGCGGCGTGCAGCTGCTCGAACCCGGTCGCGGAGATCTGCCCCTGCCGCCCGCTGTTCCGCCAGGGCAGCACACCGGCCCGCCCGGCACGCATCAGCACCTGATCGACGAAGGCCAGGACGGTGAGCAGCACCACCAGCCCCGGAATGGTCATGAAGAAGACGAACTGCATACGCGCTCCCCGGTTGCCGCCACCAGCTTCCACCCCCCCGGCCGTTCGCCGCCCAGCCGTTTGCCACAATGGGGCGAATCGTTTGTGCCCGGATTCACAAACCGTCCGACGTCTCTCCCACCGAAGGTGACCCGTGGACATCAAGACCGCCACCGCCCTCCGACGCCTCCGCCTGGTCTCGGCCCCCGAGGCGATCTCCTTCCTCCTTCTCCTCGTCTGCTCGGTGCTGAAGCGGACCACGGACTTCAACGCGGTCCCCGTGATGGGGATGATCCACGGCGTCCTCTTCATCCTGTACGTGATCTTCTGGGCCGACGCCTGGAACCGTACGAAGTGGCCGCTGAAGACCGCCGCCCTCTACTTCGTCCTCTCCGTGCTGCCCACCGGCGGCTTCTTCGCCGAGCGCCGGCTCAGGCGCGAGACCGAGGACGCGGTCATCGCCTCCCGCGCCCGTCAGGAAAAGGCCGTGAAGGCATGATCGTCGCCTTCTCCGTGACGCCGCTGGGCGTCGGCGAGGACGTGGGGGAGTACGTCGCCGACGCCGTCAGGGTCGTACGCGCATCGGGCCTGCCCCACCGCACCGACGCGATGTTCACGTCGATCGAGGACGAGTGGGACGAGGTCATGGGCGTCGTCAAGCGGGCGGTCGCCGCGGTCGAGCAGCGCGCCCCACGCGTCTCCCTGGTCCTCAAGGCGGACATCCGCCCCGGAGTGACGGACGGACTCACCTCCAAGGTGGAGACGGTGGAGCGGCATCTCGCCGACTAGCGCCGCAGCAGGAGAACCCGGGACGGACCCCGGCCCACACGGGCCGGGGTTTTCTTGTGCCCCCGCGTTTGAGCGATAGCTCAAACACGGGTATCTTCCTGTCCAGAAAATTTGAGCAGTCGCTCAAAAAACTGCGCCCACCTGGGGGATTCACATGGGGCTCTACATAGAGGCACGCATCCGTGCCGACCTCGACGACCTCTGGAGCCGCACACAGGAACCGTCCCGGCACCAGCGCTGGGACCTGCGCTTCACCCAGATCGACCACCTCCCGCGCGCGGAGGGCGAACCCCAGCGCTTCCGGTACGCCACCCGTGTCCTGCCCGGCCTCACCGTGGCCGGCACCGGAGTCTCCGCGGGCGAACGCGAGCGCCCCGACGGCACCCGCACCTCCGCCCTCCGCTTCGCCTCCGCGCACCCCCTGTCCCTCCTGGCCGAAGGCAGCGGTTACTGGCGCTACATCCCCGACGGCGACGCTGTCCGCTTCCTCACCGGCTACGACTACCGCCCCCGCTGGGGGGCCTTCGGCGCGCTGGCCGACCGCCTCGTCCTCCGCCCCCTCATGGGCTGGGCGACGGCCTGGTCCTTCGACCGCCTCCGCCTGTGGCTGGAGCGGGGCATCACCCCGGAACGAGCCCTGCGGAACTGGCTGGCCGAACTCCTGGTCCGCGCCCTCGTCGTCACCGTCGCCTGCACCGGCCTCGGCCTGGAACAGTTCCTGCGCCTCTTCGGCCCGCTGGCGGCGTCCATGGCCTACGTCTGTCCCCTGTTCCTCGCCGTCGCCATCGCGCTGGCCCTGTTCAAGGCGCCGCTCTCCGGCACCCCGGCAGCCCGCCGCTGCCTGCGCCGGCCGCCCACGAGCGTTCGCGCCCCCCGCCTCCTGCGCACCCTGGAGAACCCGCGATGACCTCGATCTTCCGCACGGTGATGGGTGCCGACTTCGACCGCCTCCACCCCCGGCTGCAGCGCCGCTTCTCGGTCGGCCTGACGACCGGCGAGGCCTGCACGGGCCGGGGCGTGATGGACCGCGTCTGGCACGGCGGGGCCTTCGTGAAGCCGTTCCTGGCCCTCGGTGCCACCCGTAACATCCTGGTCCCGCGGACCGGCCGCCACATCCCGTTCACCATCGAGAACGTGCCGTACACGGACACGTACGGCCGTGAGACGGTGACCTTCGTGCGCACCTTCCACCTGCCCGGCCGCCCCCGCCGCTTCGACGCCCAGATGGTCCTCGGCCCCCGGGGCGACCGCATCCTCGACTACCTCGGCACCCACCAGCACCTGGCCAGCGACCTCCACTTCGGCGCCGAGCCCGACGGCTCGCTGCTCATCCGCTCCGGCGAACACAGGTTCCGCGAGGGAGTCGTGGACGTACGCGTACCCGAACTGATCGGTGCCACGGCCGAGGTCCGCGAGTCCTACGACGACGAGAGCGGCCGCTTCCGCATACGGGTCCGTGTCGTCAACGACCACTTCGGCCCGCTCTTCGGGTACGAGGGCTCCTTCAAGGCGACGTACACCGACATCACCGCCTGCGGAGTACGGCCCGGCCTGCGGCCCGTTCGCGAGGAGCGGCGCGCATGAGCCCGGAGACGGCGAAGTCCCAGGAGACCAAGACCAGACTCCTGGACGGTGCGCTGCGCACACTCACCGAGCAGGGCATCGCGAAGACGTCGGCCCGTACGATCGCGGCGACGGCCGGGGTCAACCAGGCGCTGGTCTTCTACCACTTCGGCTCCGTCGACGAACTCCTCGCCGAGGCCTGCCGGTACGGGGCCGAGCGGACCGTGTCGCGGTACCGGTCCCGCTTCGCGGAGGTGACCTCCCTCTCCGAACTCCTCGCGGTCGGCCGGCGGATCCACGAGGAGGAACGTGCCGGGGGCCACGTCGCCCTCCTCGGTCAGCTCCTGGCCGGCGCCCAGACCCACGCCACACTGGGCCCGGCAACGGCGGCAGGCCTGGAGCTCTGGGTCACCGAGATCGAGGCTGTCCTCACGAGAGTCCTCGCGACCACGCCCTTCGGGGAGTTCGCGGACCCTGCCGGGCTGGCACGGGCGGTCGCGGCGTCCTTCGTCGGCATCGAGCTGTACGAGGGGGTGGACGCGGCGGGGGCGACCGCGGCGCTGGACGCGCTGGAACAGCTCGGGGTGCTGGTTGCCGCGTTGGAGGACCTCGGCCCGGTTGCCCAGCGGGCGGTGCGGCACCACCTACGCCGGACAGGCCGCCGCTGACCTCAGCCCCCCGGCGCCAATCCGGCCGCCTACTGGGGGCTCCGCCCCCAGACCCCCGGGCCTATGCCCACCCACCGCCCGACTCGGTGGGTCGAGAGGCGGACGTCTGCTGGGGGCTCCGCCCCCAGACCCCCGGGCCTATGCCCACCCACCACCCGACTCGGTCGGTCGAGAGGCGGGCGTACGGACCGGCACTCGCGTACGGCGGCAAGGGGCCGTGTCGGGGGGTGTCCGCCCGCAGCGGTTGGCGCGTCAACGCCGGCACCTCGATGAGCAACCGATTCCGCGCCGTTCCGAGGACGGACACCCCCCGACACGGCCCCGACCCCCACACAGCGCAAGGCGCGGGCCGCCGATGCCCGTGCCCGGCGGACCGAGGGGCGAGACGGGGCTGACCACGATGTGACCGGCCGGTAAGGTCTTTGCCGTGCCGAAGCCCCTCAGTCTCCCGTTCGATCCCATCGCCCGCGCTGACGAACTCTGGAAGCGGCGCTGGGGAAACGTGCCGTCGATGGCCGCGATCACCTCGATCATGCGTGCCCACCAGATCCTGCTCGCCGAGGTCGACGCGGTGGTCAAGCCGTACGGGCTGACGTTCGCTCGGTACGAGGCGCTCGTCCTGCTCACCTTCTCCAAGGCCGGCGAGCTGACCATGTCCAAGATCGGCGAGCGGCTCATGGTGCACCCCACGTCCGTGACGAACACCGTGGACCGGCTGGTGAAGTCGGGCCTGGTGGACAAGAAGCCCAACCCCAACGACGGTCGCGGCACGCTCGCCGTCATCACCGACAAGGGGCGCGAGGTGGTCGAGGCGGCCACCCGCGACCTGATGGCGATGGACTTCGGGCTCGGGGTGTACGACGCCGAGGAGTGCGCGGAGATCTTCGCGATGCTGAGACCGCTGCGGGTCGACGCCCACGACTTCGACGAGGGCTGAGGCGCGGCAAGGTCCGCCGGGCAGGCTCTGACCCGGGGCAAGATCCGCCGGAGTGCCTGGTTACGCTCATAGGCATGAAAAAGTCCGTGCTGACCCGCTACCGCGTCATGGCCTACGTCACCGGTGTGCTGCTGGTCCTGCTGACCCTGGGCGTGATCGCCAAGTACCTGCTCAAGATGGACGGGGCGGACGACTTCACCCGTGTCGTGGGCATCGCGCACGGCTGGCTGTACGTCGTCTACCTGATCTTCGCGTTCGACCTCGGCTCGAAGGCGAAGTGGCCGGTCGCCAAGCAGCTGTGGGTGCTGCTGGCCGGCACGGTCCCCACGGCCGCCTTCTTCGTGGAGCGGAAGATCAGCCGCGAGCTGGAGGGCAAGATCGCCGAAGACTCCCCGGCGGTCGCAAAGGCGTAACGGCACCACCTGCGACGCACCGCACCGCACCGCACCGCCGTACGGAACCCGTACGGCGGTCTGCCATCGACAGTTACTAGGACGTCCTAGTAAATTCGAAGCATGGACGCTGACGCGATCGAAGAGGGCCGCCGACGCTGGCAGGCCCGGTACGACGCCTCACGCACGCGCGAGGCGGACTTCACCACCCTCTCCGGTGATCCCGTGGAGCCGGTGTACGGGCCGAGGCCAGGGGACAGCTACCAGGGCTTCGAGCGGATCGGCTGGCCGGGGGAGTACCCCTTCACCCGCGGGCTGTACGCGACCGGCTACCGGGGGCGCACCTGGACCATCCGGCAGTTCGCCGGGTTCGGCAACGCCGAGCAGACCAACGAGCGCTACAAGATGATCCTCGCCAACGGCGGCGGCGGACTGTCCGTGGCCTTCGACATGCCGACGCTGATGGGCCGCGACTCCGACGACCCGCGCTCGCTCGGCGAGGTCGGCCACTGCGGTGTCGCCATCGACTCTGCCGCCGACATGGAGGTCCTGTTCCAGGACATCCCGCTGGGCGATGTCACCACCTCCATGACGATCTCCGGGCCCGCCGTGCCCGTCTTCTGCATGTACCTCGTCGCCGCCGAGCGACAGGGCGTCGACCCGGCCCTGCTCAACGGCACGCTGCAGACCGACATCTTCAAGGAGTACATCGCCCAGAAGGAGTGGCTCTTCCAGCCCGAGCCGCACCTGCGCCTCATCGGCGACCTGATGGAGTACTGCGCGGCCGGCATCCCCGCCTACAAGCCGCTGTCCGTCTCCGGTTACCACATCCGCGAGGCCGGCTCGACGGCCGCGCAGGAACTGGCGTACACGCTGGCGGACGGCTTCGGGTACGTGGAGCTGGGGCTCAGCCGCGGCCTCGACGTGGACGTC
Source organism: Streptomyces sp. NPDC033131 (assembly GCF_055578365.1). Classification (NCBI taxonomy): domain Bacteria; kingdom Bacillati; phylum Actinomycetota; class Actinomycetes; order Kitasatosporales; family Streptomycetaceae; genus Streptomyces; species Streptomyces sp. NPDC033131. Next base: position 40,804 of record NZ_JBVIPA010000052.1, on the reverse strand, counting down.
TTCGCACCGGGCCTGTCCTTCTTCTTCGACGCGCACCTCGACTTCTTCGAGGAGATCGCCAAGTTCCGCGCGGCGCGCAGGATCTGGGCGCGCTGGCTGCGGGACGTGTACGGCGCACAGACCGACAAGGCCCAGTGGCTGCGCTTCCACACCCAGACCGCCGGCGTCTCGCTGACGGCCCAGCAGCCGTACAACAACGTGGTGCGGACGGCGGTGGAGGCGCTGGCGGCCGTGCTGGGCGGCACCAACTCGCTGCACACCAACGCCCTGGACGAGACCCTGGCGCTCCCCTCCGAGCAGGCGGCGGAGATCGCCCTGCGCACGCAGCAGGTACTGATGGAGGAGACCGGCGTCGCCAACGTGGCGGATCCGCTGGGCGGTTCGTGGTACGTCGAGCAGCTGACGGACCGGATCGAGGCGGACGCCGAGAAGATCTTCGAGCAGATCAGGGAGCGGGGCCTGAGGGCGCACCCGGACGGGCAGCACCCCATCGGGCCGATCACCTCCGGGATCCTGCGCGGCATCGAGGACGGCTGGTTCACCGGCGAGATCGCCGAGTCGGCCTTCCAGTACCAGCGCGCCCTGGAGAAGGGCGACAAGCGGGTCGTGGGGGTGAACGTCCACCACGGCTCGGTGACCGGAGACCTGGAGATCCTGCGGGTCAGCCACGAGGTGGAGCGGGAGCAGGTGCGCGTCCTGGGGGCGCGGAAGGCCGCCCGGGACCAGGCGGGCGTGCGGACCGCTCTGGACGCGATGCTCGCGGCCGCCCGGGACGGCGGCAACATGATCGGGCCGATGCTGGACGCCGTACGGGCGGAGGCGACCCTCGGGGAGATCTGCGGCGTACTGCGGGACGAGTGGGGGGTGTACACAGAGCCCGCGGGGTTCTGACCACTACGCCGCAGGGCGTACACCGAACCCGCGGGGATATGACAACCACGCCGCGGGGCGTACACCGCGTACACCGAACGCACGGGGACATGACCGCTACGCCGCGCCGGCCAGGCCCAGCAGCAGCACCCTGGTGAAGCCGCGCACCCACTCCTCGTCCGCCGGCTCCGCGCTCACCAGGGTGCGGTGGACCACCGCACCCGCGACGATGTCGAAGATCAGGTCCACCGTGCGGGCGGCTTCCTCCGGGCTCGCCTCGGGGGGGAGCTCGCCGCGCGCCTGCGCCCGTGCCCGGCCCTCCAGGACCAACCGCTTCTGGCGCTCCACGATCGACGCCCGGATCCGTTCGCGCAGCGCGTCGTCCCGTATCGACTCGGCGACCACCGCCATCAGGCCGCTCTTGGCCTCGGGGCGGGCCAGGATCGCAGCGAACTGGAGGACCACGCCCTCGATGTCGGCGGCGAGGGTGCCGCGGTCGGGGAGTTCCAGTTCGTCGAAGAGTTCGGCCACCGCGTCGACGACGAGTTCGTTCTTGCCGGCCCAGCGGCGGTAGAGGGTCGTCTTGGCGACCCCGGCCCTGGTCGCCACGTCACCCAGGGTGAGTTTCGACCAGCCCAGCTCGACCAGCGCCTCCCGCGTCGCGGCCAGGATCGCGGTGTCCGCGGCGGCGCTGCGCGGACGCCCGGTACGGCTGGCGGGGGTGCGGCTCTGCATCTCACGACGATAACCGGCCGTTTCCTGGCCACCCGTGAGGGAGATCACCGGACTCCGCTGTTCCGTGGGCACTGGGTGCCATTACGCTACGACTCGTAGCGAAAGCACGCGACGGACGTACGCGAGCGACGCACACACGCACGGCGCGGGGTGGGGACCCGGCGCCGAACACCCGAGGGCACGACCGGCTTTCACAACGCTTTTCACATGGGCGCGGGAACGGGGGAGGATGTACGCATGCAGCCACGGAACATGTCCATGAGCGGAGTCGTCGACCTCGCCGCGGTGAAGGCGGCCCAGGAGGCCAAGGCGAAGGCGGAGCAGGCTCGCGCCGAAGCCGCCCGGCAGGGCGGTGGCGCCGCTGCCGGTGCCGTCTCCCCGGCCGATCTCGTCATCGACGTCGATGAAGCAGAGTTCGAGCAGGACGTCCTGCAGCGGTCCGCCGAAGTGCCCGTCGTCCTCGACTTCTGGGCCGAGTGGTGCCAGCCCTGCAAGCAGCTGAGCCCCGTCCTGGAGCGGCTGGCCGTCGAGTACAACGGACGCTTCGTCCTCGCCAAGATCGACGTCGACGCCAACCAGATGCTGATGCAGCAGTTCGGGATCCAGGGGATCCCGGCCGTCTTCGCGGTGGTCGCCGGACAGGCCCTGCCGCTCTTCCAGGGGGCAGCACCCGAGACGCAGATCCGGGAGACCCTGGACCAGCTGGTGCAGGTGGCCGAGCAGCGCTTCGGCCTCACCGGCCTGGCCGTCGACCCCGACGCCGAGGCGGGCGGTGCCGTCCAGACCGCTCCCGCGATGCCCGAGGGGCCGTACGACACGCTCCTCGAAGCCGCCGTACGCGCCCTGGACGCGGGGGACTTCGGCGGTGCGGTCCAGGCGTACAAGAACGTACTGAGCGACGACCCGGGCAACAGCGAGGCCAAACTCGGCCTGGCCCAGGCCGAGTTGCTCCATCGCGTGCAGGGGCTCGACCCGCAGCAGGTGCGCAAGGACGCCGCCGACAGGCCCGCCGACGCCGAGGCGCAGATCGCCGCCGCCGACCTGGATCTGGTGGGCGGACACGTGGAGGACGCGTTCGGGCGGCTCATCGAGACCGTGCAGCGCACCGCGGGCGACGACCGGGACGCGGTACGGCTTCGGCTGCTGGAGTTGTTCGAGGTGGTCGGCGGCGATGATCCGCGAGTGGCGGCGGCGCGCAGGGCGCTGGCACGCGCCCTCTTCTGACCGGGGCGTGGGGCCGGTTCTGACCAGTCCCTAAACGCCGAGGCATGTGATGCCCGAGTGAAAGATTGGCCAACAGGGGGCCACTGCGGCCGCGCTTTACCAAATCTTGGTAATCGCGGCCGCTGTTACTTGGAGTAAGTCAGAGGCGTTGATCTGTCGGAATCTGTCCAACGATCAATATTTTTGTCCAGCACCCCTCTGACACCGAGCGTTGTCGGCCGAGACCAGTGGGTCGTTGTTCGGTTATCCGGCCGTTACTAGCGAGTAACGAACCCCCTTGTGTCGGCGGCGAGAATGCACCACGATCGGCCACGCTCGGTCCCTTCCCGTACCCCGACAGCCGGTTGGGCGAACGGGAATCCCTGGGTCCCCACCGAGCAGGGTCGACGGCAGTGGCGTCGGCCCTTGGGCAGGGGGGTCTTCGCCGTTCGGCGAAGCCTGTCCAGCAAGGTTGTGCGTGATGCGTGTCAGGCGCGACCAGTGGTTGTCGCTCGGGGGTGATCGCCGGTGATTCGGGTGCGGTTCGCGCCTCCGAGCGCGGGCGCTCCCCTTCCCGAGGACGTAGCACTTCTCCCATCCCTGCCCGGCTGAGCCGTCGCTTCGACAGGAGCAGTCAGGGCCAGGAGATGTACGTCCGAGAAGGAGGAAATATGGAGTCCCAGGTGCGTGGCGGGACCAGATGGAAGCGGTTCGCTGTGGTGATGGTGCCCAGCGTTGCCGCGGCCGCGGCTGTGGGTGTCGGGCTGGCGCAGGGTGCGCTGGCCGCGTCGTTCAGCGTGTCGGGCCAGGAGTTCAAGGTGTCGGCCGGGCATCTCGAGGGCCAGGGCTTTGCCCAGTACGGCGGTGTCGACACCGGTTACACGTCGACCGACGGCAAGACCAAGACGGTTCGTCCCGTCGCGATCTCGTCGTTCAAGACCGCTCAGATCACGGACATGTGCCAGTCCGTCAAGACGGAGATTCCCCTCATAGGGAAGACGATCTACCTCCGTCTCGACGCCGGCCCGGACGCGAAGCACAAGGTCGAGGCCGAGAACCTCTACATCGACGTCGCTCAGCTCGACGCCGACGCGACGTTCAAGAACATCGACATCGGTGTCGCGGTGCAGGACCTGGACAAGACCAGGAACGCTCCGGTGAAGCAGGACGGCAAGTCCCTGCCGGGCGGTTTCGCCCAGCAGGCGGAGTCGGCCGACCTCACGAAGGTCGAGCAGACGGCGTGGGCGACCACGGCCGGCACCTTCAAGCTCAGTGGCCTGAAGATGCGTCTCGGCACCGACGCCAAGATGGAGTGTTTCTGACGGCTCACGCCGCAGGGGCGTCCTTGGACAGCTGAGCTGCCCATGGGGGCGGGGGAGTTCGCCGCTTCTCCGCCCCGCACGTCCGGCTCGACGCATCGCGCCGGGCACGTGCACATACCCAGACTTCCGGCTTCTCCATGCCTACGGCCGAGCCGGTACGTACTTCAACCGGACCCAGGGAGCTGTTTTCCATGAGTGCCGAGACTCCGGTCCAGAGCGCCGGGAGGTTCACCCGGTTGCGTCTGCGATTCCGTGACTGGCGGGGCACCCGGCCTTTCTGGGCAGGCCTCTTCACCCTGCTCGGCGGGGTGCCGATCGCCTACTTCCCGTACGCGACCTTCAAGTTGGGCAACATGTCGCTCGCCATGGCGACCACGGCGGGTGCCGGCTCCCTCATCATCGGCGTCCTGCTGGTGACCCTCGGTCTGACCATGTGGTTCCAGCACGCCACGCGCATCTTCGCCGGTGTCGCGGCGATCGTCCTGGCGCTGGTGTCACTCGTGGTCTCCAACATAGGCGGCTTCGTCGTCGGCTTCCTGCTCTCGATGCTCGGCGGCGCGCTCGCCGTGTCGTGGGTGCCGGGCAAGGCGCAGGCGGCGGGCGCCGGACCGCTCGAGGCGGAGAAGGGCCCCTCTGACGAGGGTGCCGTTGAGCCCGCTTCGGGGGGTGCCCTCGGTGAGCCGGGTGCGGCGTACCCAGCGCAGGACCCCGCGACCGGCGGACCGGCGGACCGGACGCCCGAAGGCGCCTGGGCCGAGGAATCGAACGGGGGGTACCGTGTCGGCTGATGAGATCCGTGGCGAGAGCCCCGTGATTCCGGCGCAGGCGAGAACGGGCCCTCGTCACGCGGCGCCCAAGAAGCCGCTGTTCACCAGGTTCCACATGCCGGCCGGCAAGGCGATAGCCATGGCGGCGATGCCGACGGCGGTACTGATGGGCATCGGGTTCACGCCGACGCTCGCCCTCGCCGACGAGCAGCCGGCCTCCAACAGCCTGAAGGCCGACGAGTACAAGGACTGCCTGGCGGCCCTGGAGGGCGCGTCCGCGTCGCCCACGCCGTCCCCGTCGGCCTCGACGAGCGACGACGCCTCGGCGGACGACGACAAGGACGACGCGGCGGAGCCGAGCCCCTCGGCGACGTCCTCCTCGGACTCCGACGCGGGCTCGGGCAACTCGGGTTCGGGTGACTCCTCTTCGCCGGATTCAGGTTCCGACGACAAGGCCGATCCCACCCCGTCCCCCTCGGCCTCGCCGAGCAAGGAGAGCAACTCCTCGGACGACACCGCCACGGCGAGCCCCTCGCCGTCCGCGAGTGACGGCGGCAACCTGCTGGAGGACATCGGCGACGCGATCACCGGCATCTTCACGGGCGGTAAGGCGGCGGAGGGCGCGAGCCCGACACCGACCGCGTCCCCGTCCGCCACGGAGAGCACGGAGAGCACGGAGAGCACGGAGACGGAGAGCGCCGCCAAGGACACCTCCGACGCGGTCGAGGACACGGCCGACAAGGTCACCGGCACGGTCGACGACACCGTGAAGGACACGACCGACGCGGCGTCGAAGGCGGCCGAGGACACCACGAAGGCGGTGGAGGACGCGGCCGAGGACGCCGCGGACGCCACGGCCACGCCCAGCCCCTCCGCGAGCTCCACCACGGACCCCGAGGACTGCCCGGTCGCCACCGACGCCGTGGGCGACGTCGACAACAAGGTGCTGGTGGCGGACAACCCCTGGTACCTGGAGGCCAGTTCGCTGACCCTGAAGGGCGCGGACTACCAGGGCATCGTCGAGGTGAAGACGGCCGGCGGCAAGACCAAGAAGGTCCTCAAGTACGTCATATCCGGCGGCACCGACATCGGCGACCTGCACCAACTGGTCAAGGAGCACGGCAAGACCTACCACGTGCAGGCGGCCAAGGGCTCCACGTCCACGATCACCGACGGCGACACGGTGATGTACACCGAGAGCATCTCCGGCAACCTCCTCGGGCTGATCCCGATCACGTTCGACCCGGAGCACCCGCCGCCGCTGAACATCCCGCTGATCTACTTCACCAAGGTGAAGATCACGCAGGCCGCCCAGTTCGGCGGAACCCTGCACGTCCCCGGGATGCAGCAGTACGTGACCGAGTAGGAGCCCCACAAGCCCTTCCGGGAGCCGCACACAGCTGAGGGCGCCCCCTGTCACAGGGGGCGCCCTCAGCGCCGTTCAAGGCCCTTCACGGGCCGGGCCGCAAGGCCCTCGTGAGGAGCGTCAGTCGCGGGCGCCCTCGCTGAGGTGGTGCACCCGCAGCATGTTGGTCGTGCCGGCGACGCCGGGGGGCGAGCCCGCGGTGATGATGCAGATGTCGCCCGGGTTGAAGCGCTTGGTCTTGGTGATCTCCTGGTCGACCAGGTCGACCATCTCGTCGGTGCTGTTCACGAACGGCACGACGTGCGACTCGACGCCCCAGCTGAGTGTGAGCTGGTTGCGGGTGCTCTCGTCGGTGGTGAAGGCGATGATCGGCTGGACCGCGCGGTAGCGCGAGAGGCGGCGGGCGGTGTCGCCGGACTGGGTGAAGGCCACCAGGCCCCGGCCGCCGAGGAAGTCGGCGATCTCGCAGGCGGCACGGGCGACCGAACCGCCCTGGGTGCGCGGCTTCTTGCCCGGGACGAGCGGCTGCAGGCCCTTGGACATCAGCTCCTGCTCGGCCGCGGTGACGATCTTCGACATCGTCTTGACCGTCTCGATCGGGTACGCGCCCACGCTCGACTCCGCCGACAGCATGACCGCGTCCGCGCCGTCCAGGATCGCGTTGGCGACGTCGGAGGCCTCGGCGCGGGTGGGGCGGGAGTTGGTGATCATCGACTCCATCATCTGGGTCGCCACGATCACCGGCTTGGCGTTGCGCCGGCACAGCTCGATGAGGCGCTTCTGCACCATGGGGACCTTCTCGAGCGGGTACTCGACGGCCAGGTCGCCACGGGCCACCATCACGGCGTCGAACGCCGCGACGACGTCCTCCATGTTCTCCACCGCCTGCGGCTTCTCCACCTTGGCGATGACGGGGACCCGGCGGCCCTCCTCGTCCATCACCTTGTGGACGTCCGCGACGTCCTTGGCGTCCCGCACGAAGGACAGCGCGACCATGTCGCAGCCCATGCGCAGCGCGAAGCGCAGGTCCTCGACGTCCTTCTCGGACAGCGCCGGGACGTTCACGGCCGCGCCGGGCAGGTTGATGCCCTTGTGGTCGGAGACGACACCGCCCTCGATGACGATCGTCTTCACCCGGTGGCCTTCGACCGCGGTGACCTTCAGCTCGACGTTGCCGTCGTTGATGAGGATCTGGTCGCCCTTGGTCACGTCGGCGGGCAGGCCCTTGTAGGTCGTGCCGCAGATCTGCTTGTCGCCGGGCACGTCCTCGGTGGTGATGACGAACTCGTCACCACGCTCCAGCTCGACCGGGCCTTCGGCGAAGGTCTCCAGGCGGATCTTCGGGCCCTGCAGGTCGGCGAGGACGCCGATGGGGCGGCCGGTCTCCTTGGAGGCGGCGCGGACGCGGTCGTACCGCCCCTGGTGCTCGGCGTGGGTGCCGTGGCTGAAGTTGAAGCGGGCCACATTCATGCCGGCCTCGATCAGTGACACCAACTGCTCGTGGGAGTCGACCGCGGGGCCGAGAGTACAGACGATTTTCGAACGGCGCATGGGGCGATCCTATCGGTTTGTTTCGCTGCGGAATATTCCGTCTGGCGGAAGATACAAATGGGCGGACGGTCGCTCAGTTGTTCTTTTCGACCAGTGCAACGAGTGCATAAGTCTGAGTGGCGATTTCCAGTTCTTCGTCGGTCGGCACCACGGCGACCGCCACGCGCGCGTGGGCGGGCGAGATCAGCCGCGGCTCGTCGCCGCGTATCGCGTTCAGCTCGCCGTCCACCATCAGGCCCAGCTCCTCCAGGCCCGCCACGGCGGCCTCCCGCACCGGCGCCGCGTTCTCGCCGACCCCGGCCGTGAACGCGATCGCGTCCACCCGGCCGAGCACCGCGTAATAGGCGCCGATGTACTTCTTCAAGCGGTGAATGTAGATGTCGAAGGCCAGCTGTGCCTGTTCGTCACCCGCGTCGACCCTGCGGCGGATCTCCCGCATGTCGTTGTCCCCGCACAGACCGGTCAATCCGCTCTTCTTGTTGAGAAGAGTGTCGATCTCGTCCGTGGACATTTTGCCAACGCGCATCAAATGGAAGATGACGGCCGGGTCCATGTCTCCGGAGCGCGTACCCATCACGAGCCCCTCCAAAGGCGTCAGCCCCATGGAGGTGTCCACGCACCGGCCGCCCCTGACCGCCGAGGCGGACGCCCCGTTGCCCAGGTGCAGCACGATCACGTTGACGTCCGAAGGGTCCTTGCCCAGCAGCTTCGCCGTCGCCCGGGAGACGTACGCGTGCGAGGTCCCGTGGAAGCCGTAGCGCCGGATGCGGTGCTCGTCGGCGGTCTTCACGTCGATCGCGTAGCGGGCGGCCGACTCCGGCATCGTGGTGTGGAAGGCGGTGTCGAAGACGGCGACCTGAGGGAGATCGGGGCGCAGGGCCCGCGCGGTGCGGATGCCCGTCAGGTTGGCCGGGTTGTGCAGCGGGGCCACCGGGATCAGCCGCTCGATCTCGGCGAGCACCGCGTCGTCGATGACCGTCGGCTCGGTGAAGGTCTTCCCGCCGTGCACGACCCGGTGCCCGATCGCGGCCAGTTCCGGTGAGTCCAGCCCCAGCCCGTCCTTCGACAGCTCCTCCGCCACGGCCTTCAGCGCGGCCTCGTGGTCGGCGATCGGCCCGGTCCACTCGCGGGGGGTGCCCGTGGTCAGCGGCGTGTGCTTCAGCCGGGAGGTCTCCTCGCCGATGCGCTCGACGAGCCCGACGGCCAGCCGGCTGCTGTCCCGCATGTCGAGCAGCTGGTACTTCACCGACGAGGAACCGGAGTTGAGGACGAGGACGCGCGTGGAGCTCACTGGGCGGTGGCCTTCTCGATCGGGGACGGAGCGGGGGACTGGGCCTGGATGGCCGTGATGGCGACCGTGTTGACGATGTCCTGGACGAGCGCGCCCCGGGACAGGTCGTTGACCGGCTTGCGCAGACCCTGCAGCACCGGCCCGACGGCGATCGCCCCGGCCGACCGCTGCACGGCCTTGTAGGTGTTGTTGCCGGTGTTCAGGTCGGGGAAGATCAACACGCTGGCCTGGCCGGCCACTTCGGAGCCCGGCAGCTTGGTCGCGGCGACCGTCGGCTCGACGGCCGCGTCGTACTGGATCGGCCCCTCGGTCTTCAGGTCGGGACGCCGCGAGCGCACCAGCTCGGTCGCCTCGCGCACCTTGTCGACGTCGGCGCCCGAGCCGGACGTACCCGTCGAGTACGACAGCATCGCGATCCGCGGCTCCACGCCGAACTGCTCGGCGGTGGCGGCCGACTGGATGGCGATGTCGGCGAGCTGCTCGGCGTTCGGGTCGGGGTTCACCGCGCAGTCGCCGTAGACGAGGACCTTGTCGGCCAGGCACATGAAGAACACGGAGGAGACGATGTCGGCGTCCGGCTTCGTCTTGATGATCTCGAAGGCCGGGCGGATGGTCGCGGCGGTGGAATGCACCGAGCCCGACACCATGCCGTCGGCCAGGCCCTCCTGGACCATCAGCGTGCCGAAGTAGTTCACGTCGGAGACGACGTCGTACGCCAGCTCGACCGTCACGCCCTTGTGGGCGCGGAATCGGGCGTACTTCTCGGCGAAGGAGTCGCGCAGCTCGCTGGTGGCCGGGTCGATCAGCTGGGCCTCGCCCAGGTCGATGCCGATGTCGGCGGCGTTCTTGCGGATCTGGTCGACCGGGCCGAGCAGGGTGAGGTCGCAGACCCCGCGGCGCAGCAGGACCTCGGCGGCGTGCAGGACGCGCGGTTCGGTGCCCTCGGGCAGCACGACCCGCCGCCGGTCGGAGCGGGCCTGCTCGAGGAGCTTGTGCTCGAACATCATCGGGGTGAGGCGGTCGCTGCTCGGCGCGGAGACGCGGCGGTTGAGTTCGGCCGTGTCGACGTGCCGCTCGAAGAGGCCGAGCGCGGTCTCCGCCTTGCGCGGGGTCGCCGCGTTCAGCTTCCCCTCCAGGGCGAAGAGTTCGGCGGCGGTGGGAAAGCTGTTGCCGGGCACCGAGAGCACCGGGGTGCCAGGGGCGAGGCGGGCGGCGAGGGTGAGGACGGCGTCGCTCGGCACCTCGTTCAGGGTGAGCAGGACGCCCGCTATCGGCGGGGTGCCGGCGCTGTGCGCGGCCAGCGAGCCGACGACCAGGTCGGCGCGGTCTCCGGGGGTGACGACCAGACAGCCCGGGGTCAGGGCGCCCAGGAAGTTCGGCAGCATCGCGCCGCCGAAGACGAAGTCCAGCGCGTCCCGCGCGAGCCCGGAGTCGTCGCCGAGGACGACCTTGGCGCCGAGGGCGTGGGCGACCTGGGCGACGGTCGGCGAGGAGAGGGCGGGCTCGTCCGGCAGGACGTAGCAGGGCACGGGAAGCCGGGTGTCGAGCTGCTCGGCGATCTTGTCCCGGTCGTCGCGGGTGACCCGGTTGGCGACCATGGCGAGGACGTCGCAGCCGAGGCCCTCGTAGGCCCGGAAGGCGTTGCGGGTCTCGGCGAGCATGGACTCGGCGGTCTGCCCCCGGCCGCCGACCACCGGGATCACGGAGGCGCCGAACTCGTTCGCCAGGCGGGCGTTGAGGGACAGCTCGTCGGGGAACTGGGTGTCGGCGTAGTCGGTGCCGAGGACCAGGACGACGTCGTAGTCCCGGGCGACCCGGTGGAAGCGGTCGACCAGCGTCGACACCAGCTCGTCGGCGCCCTGCTCGGCCTGGAGGGCGGACGCCTCGTGGTAGTCCATGCCGTAGACCGTGCCCGGGTCCTGGGTGAGCCGGTATCGCGCCCTCAGTAGCTCGAACAGCCGATCGGGGCCGTCGTGGACGAGTGGACGGAACACACCCACCCGGTCGACCTGCCGGGTCAGGAGTTCCATGACCCCCAGTTCGACGACCTGGCGGCCGTCGCCGCGGTCGATACCGGTCACGTACACGCTGCGGGTCACGCGTGCTCTCCGTTTCGTCTGGCGTCCAGGAACCTTGTCCATAAAAATCGCCCACCGAGGTGAGCAGAACCCTCTTGACAATACCTCTCACGATAGATAAGGCGCCCGTCAGCACGGGATGCGGCACCGACCTGCCGGACGTGAAAGAATCGAACCTGGCTCACCGGTATCAACAGCGAGCAGGAGACACAGCACGATGCGCATCGGAGTGCTCACCGCAGGCGGCGACTGCCCCGGCCTGAACGCCGTGATCCGGTCGGTCGTGCACCGAGCGGTCGACAACTACGACGACGAGGTCATCGGCTTCGAGGACGGCTTCGCGGGTCTGCTCGACGGCCGCTACCGTTCCCTCGACCTGAACGGCGTCAGCGGCATCCTCGCCCGCGGCGGCACCATCCTCGGCTCCTCCCGGCTGGAACGCGACCGGCTGCGGGAGGCCTGCGAGCACCTTGCCGAGGAGGCCCGCGACTTCGGCATCGACGCCCTGATCCCGATCGGCGGCGAGGGCACACTGACCGCCGCCCGGATGCTGTCCGACGCCGGTCTGCCGGTGGTCGGCGTCCCGAAGACCATCGACAACGACATCTCCTCCACCGACCGCACCTTCGGTTTCGACACCGCGGTGGGCGTCGCCACGGAGGCGATGGACCGCCTCAAGACCACCGCCGAGTCCCACCAGCGCGTGATGGTCGTCGAGGTCATGGGCCGGCACGCGGGCTGGATCGCCCTGGAGTCCGGCATGGCCGCCGGCGCCCACGGCATCTGCCTGCCCGAGCGCCCCTTCGACCCGGCCGACCTGGTCAAGATGGTCGAGGAGCGCTTCTCCCGCGGCAAGAAGTTCGCCGTGATCTGCGTCGCCGAGGGCGCCCACCCCGCCGACGGCACCATGAACTACGGCAAGGGCGCGATCGACCAGTTCGGCCACGAGCGCTTCCAGGGCATCGGCACGGCCCTGGCCTTCGAGCTGGAGCGCCGCCTCGGCAAGGAGGCCAAGCCGGTCATCCTCGGCCACGTCCAGCGCGGCGGCACGCCGACCGCCTTCGACCGCGTCCTCGCCACCCGCTTCGGCTGGCACGCGGTGGAGGCCGCGCACCGGGGGGACTTCGGCCGGATGACCGCGCTCAGGGGTACCGACGTGGTGATGGTGCCGCTGGCGGAGGCCGTGACCGAGCTGAAGACGGTGCCGAAGGACCGGATGGACGAGGCCGAGTCGGTCTTCTAGGGCCTGTCCGGCGGATCAGGTCGCAGGAAATGCGCGGCGCCTCGTCGACGCAGGTGAGTGGGGCCTGGTGCGTCGAGCTGCAAGGCGGAGGAGGGCGTCGACGCGATGGGGGTCCCCCCGCTCGAGCGGAGTCGAGAGTGGGGGAGTCGGCAACCGACGACAACGCCGCAGATCGGCGTGCCAGGCCCCGCGTCTGCGGCATGATCCGCCGGAGGCCCTAGGCCCTCCGGCGGATCCGGCCGGTGCCGGTCGGTGTCAGCCGGTGCTGTCGCGGACCGTCGTCCAGAACCGGTCGACGATCCGGTCGAGGAAGTCGTGGCCGGCCGCGACCGAGCGACCGCTGTCGCCGCCCCAGCTGAGCGTGGCGACCATCTGCCCCTGGTACTCCCGGTGCAGTTCCTGGAGGGTGTCCTCGACCAGGCGCCGGTCCAGGGGCACGAGCTTGGCGACCAGGCGGGCGTAGGCCTGCCAACGGGTGGTGACGGCGCTGCGCAGGTGCTCGGCCAGCCGCGGCTCGCGCCCCGTGACGGTGACGAAGTCCGGGAGCGACAGGTCGAGCAGGTCGGCCAGCGCGGTCGCCTGACGGTCGGTGCCGCGCCATTCTTCGCGCTCCTCCATGTCGAGGTACGCGAGGAGTTCGAGCCCGACCGCGCGCGCCACGTCCTCGGGCGCGAGGCCGTGGGTGATGCGGTGCTCGCGCAAGGTCCGCGGGCGGTCGATGAGTTCACCGGGGGAGCACCACAACACGGCCGCCAGGGCGGTGAGTTCGGGACTGGTGGGCGAGGCGGTCCCGCGTTCCCAGGCCATGACGAGGTCCGGCATCACGTAGGGCAGTCCGAACGAGGCACGCATGCCGTAGGCGACGTGCTCGGGGCCCATGCCGAGCGCGGCCCTGAGTCTGCGGGCGGCGGGGGCGTTGAACGGGGGACCGGGCTGGTTCGGAAGAGCTGGGGGTCGGCGCACGGGCCACAACGTAGGGGCGCGGGGCTGCGCTGACTACGGTCTGTTCGGCCAGGATCACGGATCGTAGGAACGTACGGTTCCGGCCGTGTGTTCGGGGTGGCCGAAGATCGTCTGTCGGCTGGGCGGGGGCGGTCGCGAGGATGGCGGCGGGCCGCTATCCCGGGCGCCCGGGAGGAGTGTGAGGTTCGTGTACGAGGTGAATGGCAAGGTAGAGGGGCATATTCGTGAGCGTCTGCGGGCGCCGAACTTCTGGCATCTCGCGACCGTCGGCCCGGACGGCACTCCGCAGGTCTCGCCCATGTGGGCGGACATCGAAGACGAGTACGTCATGGTCAACACGGCGATCGGCCGTGTGAAGGAGGAGAACCTGCGGCGCAATCCGAACGTTTCGCTCTCCCATCACGACCCCGAGAACCCCTACGACCGGGTGGAGATCCGGGGGCGGGTCGTCCGGTTCGTGGAGGGAGAGGAGGCGGAGCGGTCGATGGACCGGCTCACGCGGAAGTACATCGGGCAGGAGCGGTATCCGTGGCTGCTGCCGGGGGAGCGGCGGGTGATGCTCCTGATCGAGCCGGTGCGGGTGCGCAGGGTGGTGGGGGTGGAGCCGTTCCGGGCGGGGGTGTTGCCGGTGACGCCCGATCCCTCGGTGCCGCCGGTGCCGCCGGTGGGAGACTGACGCACCGTCCGAGGTCCGCGTGCGGGGCGGGATTCGGGGGCGATGCGCCTACCGCCCCCGCTCCATGTCCCCTCGCTCGTCCTTGACCCACCGGTACTGCAACTCCGGCCTGCCCACGGCGCCGTACTGCGGACTCCGAGCGGCCCGACCCGAGTCGACGAGATGCTCCAGGTAGCGCCGGGCCGTTATCCGCGAGATCCCCACCGCCTCCGCGACCCCCGTGGCCGTGAGTCCGTCGGCGCAGTCCCGCAGGGCCACGGTCACCCGCTCCAGCGTCGGGCCGCTCAGCCCTTTCGGCAACGCCGCCGGACCGGGTGCCCGCAGCGTTGCCAGGGCTCTGTCCACCTCGTCCTGTCCGCTGGCCTCACCGGCCGCCGCGTGGAACTCGGCGTACCTCACCAGGCGGTCCCGCAGTGTGGCGAAGGTGAAGGGCTTCAGCACGTACTGCACGACGCCCAGCGAGACCCCCTCCCGCACCACCGTCAGATCCCGCGCCGACGTCACCGCTATGACGTCCGCGTGGTGCCCGGCCGCACGCAGCGACCGGGCCAGCTGCAGTCCGTGCACGTCCGGCAGGTGCAGGTCCAGCAGCAGCAGATCCACCGCCGTGCGCTCCAGCGCCCGGCGCGCCTCCGCACCGGTGTGCGCCTTGCCGACGGCCGTGAAGCCCAGGACCCGGTTGACGTACATGACGTGCGCGTCGGCGGCGACGGGGTCGTCCTCGACGACCAGGACACGGATGGGGTGCTGCTCGGCTGTCGTCATACGTCGCCTCCAGAAACCGCACTGCCCCCGGAAACCGCACTGCCCCCGGAAACCGCACTGCCCCCGGCAACCGCCGCCCTGTCCCCGGAAACCGCGCTCCCCGGCACGGCCCCCTGTGACGCCGGCTCAGAGGTTCCCCGCTCGAACGCGTCCCGCTCGGCCCTTCCGCCCAGCGGCAGCCGCACCTCGAACTCCGCCCCGCCCCCGTCGGCCGCCGCCACCGTCAGCGCCCCCTCGTGCCGGTTCACCGCCTGGCGTACGAGGGCCAGCCCCAGCCCCCGGCCCCCCGGCCCCGACGGCTTCGTCGAGAAGCCCCGCTGGAAGACCGCGTCCGCGTGGGCCGGGTCGACGCCCGCGCCGGTGTCCGACACACGCAGCACCAGCTCGCCGTCCGCCGTGTACGCGGTCACGGTCACCCGGCCCGGCACACTGCCCTGGGCCGCGTCCACCGCGTTGTCGATGAGGTTGCCGAGGATGGTCACCAGGTCCCGCGAGGGGAGCGACGGCGGCAGCAGACCGTCGTCCAGCCGGCTCTCCTCCGAGACCACCAGCTCCACGCCCCGCTCGTTGGCCTGAGCCGTCTTGCCCAGCAGCAGCGCCGCCAGCACCGGCTCGCTCACCGCCGCCACGACCTGGTCGGTCAGCGCCTGGGCCAGTTCCAGTTCGGCGGTCGCGAAGTCCACCGCCTCCTCCGCCCGCCCCAGCTCGATCAGCGAGACGACGGTGTGCAGTCGGTTCGCCGCCTCGTGGGCCTGGGAGCGCAGGGCCTGGGTGAAACCGCGTTCGGAGTCCAACTCGCCCATCAGCGACTGGAGTTCGGTGACATCGCGCAAGGTCACCACCGTGCCCCGATGTTCGCCTCCCGACACCGGCGACGTGTTCACCACCAGCACCCGGTCCGCCGTCAGGTGCACCTCGTCCACCCGCGGCTCCGACGCCAGCAGCGCGCCCGTCAGCGGTACCGGCAGCCCGAGATCGGCGACGGACCGGCCCACCACATCGTCCGACACACCCAACAGCTCCCGTCCGCCGTCGTTGATCAGCGCCACACGGTACTGCCCGTCGAGCATGAGCAGCCCCTCCCGTACGGCGTGCAGTGCGGCCTGGTGGTAGTCGTGCATGGCGCTGAGTTCGGCCGCGTTCATGTTGTGGGTGTGGCGGCGCAGCCGGGCGTTGACGACGTAGGTACCGACCGCGCCGAGCGCGAGCGCGCCGCCCGCGACGCCGAGCAGGGCCGTGAGCTGGCCCTGCACCCGCTTGCTGATCTCGTCGACCCGGATGCCGGCGCTGACCAGGCCGACGACCCGTTCGTCGTCGTCCTGGACCGGAGCGACCGCGCGGACCGACGGGCCGAGCGTGCCGGTGTACGTCTCGGTGAAGGGCTCGCCCTTCAGCGCCCGGTCGATGTGGCCGCGGAAGCGCTGGCCGATCTCGTTCTCGTCGGGGTGCGTCCAGCGGATGCCCCGCGGGTTCATGATCGTGACGAAGTCGACCTGGGTGTCCCGCATGACCCGCAGCGCGTACGGCTGGAGCTCGGCCGTCGGGTCGGAGGTGCCGATCGCCTCCCGCACGGAGGGGGAGTCGGCGACGGATCGCGCCACCGCCAGGGCCTGCCGGCGCGCCGCGTCCTCGGCCTGGCCGCGGTCGCTGATGTAGGTGAAGAGCGCGTACCCGGCGACGAGCACCGCTATGAGCACGGCCTGCATGGCGAAGAGCTGGCCGGCCAGGCTGCGGGGTCTCGGGACACGGACGTGCATGCGGTCAGTCTGCCTCTTGGCTGATTGTGAACTAAATGAACGGAAGGGTGACCGCCCTCACACGGCGGGGGATAGTCACCGCATCCCCCCATGCAGAACCACGATGCACAACCCCCTGCACATCCCCATGCAGATCCCCCGGACGTGAGCCGCACGCCGGTGATGCCGACGAAGTCGTCAAGGAGGGCCGCCGTGAGCAGCGCAGCCAATACGGCAGCAACCGCACCCAAAGCCAAACGGGACCGCACCCACTACCTCTACATCGCAGTGATCGTCGCGGTTGCCCTCGGCATCACCGTCGGTCTGGTCGCCCCCGACTTCGCGGTCGAGCTGAAGCCCATCGGCACCGGCTTCGTGAACCTGATCAAGATGATGATCTCGCCGATCATCTTCTGCACGATCGTGCTGGGTATCGGCTCCGTGCGGAAGGCCGCCAAGGTCGGCGCCGTCGGCGGCATCGCGCTCGTCTACTTCACGATCATGTCGCTGGTCGCGCTGGGCATCGGCCTGGTCGTCGGCAACATCCTGGAGCCCGGCACGGGCCTCGCGGTGACCGACGCGGTCAAGGAGGTCGGCCAGGCGCAGGTGGCGCCGGAGGCCAAGGACACCACCGAGTTCCTGCTCGGGATCATCCCGACCACGATGGTCTCCGCCTTCACCGGCGGCGAGGTCCTGCAGACCCTGCTGATCGCCCTGCTCGCCGGGTTCGCGCTGCAGGCCATGGGCTCGGCCGGAGCCCCGATCCTGCGCGGTGTCGAGCACATCCAGCGGCTCGTCTTCCGCATCCTGGCGATGGTGATGTGGGCCGCCCCGATCGGTGCCTTCGGCGCGATCGCCGCGGTCACCGGCTCCGCGGGCGTCGACGCCCTCAAGAGCCTCGCCGTCCTGATGCTCGGCTTCTACGTCACCTGTTTCCTGTTCGTCTTCATCGTGCTCGGCATCCTGCTGCGGGCGGTCGCCGGCCTGAACATCCTCACGCTCTTCAAGTACCTGGGCCGTGAGTTCCTGCTGATCCTGTCGACGTCGTCTTCCGAGTCGGCGCTGCCGCGGCTCATCGCGAAGATGGAGCACCTCGGCATCAGCAAGCCGGTCGTCGGCATCACCGTCCCGACCGGCTACTCCTTCAACCTCGACGGCACCATGATCTACATGACCATGGCGTCCCTGTTCATCGCCGACGCCATGGGTACGCCGATGTCGATCGGCGAGCAGATTCCGCTGCTGCTCTTCCTGCTGGTCGCCTCCAAGGGCGCGGCGGGTGTCACCGGTGCGGGTCTGGCCACGCTGGCGGGCGGTCTCCAGTCGCACAAGCCGGCCCTGGTCGACGGCATCGGCCTGATCGTCGGCATCGACCGCTTCATGAGCGAGGCCCGCGCCCTGACGAACTTCGCGGGCAACGCCGTCGCCACGGTCCTGATCGGAACCTGGACCAAGGAGATCGACCGCGGCCGCGTCGACCAGGTGCTCGCCGGACAGATCCCCTTCGACGAGAAGACCCTCCTCGACGACGGCCACGGGGGCGGCGACCCCGAGGCCGGCCACGCGGAGATCCCCGAGCAGGGCGGCGAGAAGGAACTGGCCAAGGCCTGACGGCGCCCCACGGCCGGGGCGGGCCCGGCGCCTGAACCCGGGCCCGCCCCAACGCCTCCGGGCGGCTGAGTACTCCCCCGTAGCTCAGCCGCCCGGTCGGTTTTTCGCAGTAGATCAGTTTCCGCCACCTGCCCGGTGGCCCTGAGGCGGGCCCGCTCGCCGCGGCACCACGGTGCCCGCGGCCGAGCGGGCCCGCCTCTTCCGCTGCCGCCGCCGGCCGCGTCGAGCCTGAGCGCCCACCTCAGGGCCCTGCCGCAGCAGGCAGCCCTACGTGGGCCCGGTGCACGGCCGTGAGGCGGAGGCCGGCGCTCTGCGTGCCCTGCACGGCGGCCCTGAGCTGGACGAGCGGGATGCGGCAGACCCAGGCGGGTAACCGCCACCGACGCCACCGACGCCACCGACCGCCGCCGACGCCCGCAGGAGCGGGCCGGTACCTCCCGTGCCACCGCAGCTCCCGTGCCCATCGCGCGCGGTCACGCCCACGGATCCGTGATCTCCCGCAACGCCGTCAACGCCTCCCGCAGCTGCTTCATGCGGCGCTTGCCGAGGTGTGACTCCCACTCCCGCTCGACCTCGGCGACCACGGCGTCGGCGACCTCCTTGGCCGCCCGTGCCTTCGCCGCCCCGCACACCAGCCGGGCTCGCTTGTCCGTGGGGTCCGGTTCGCGGGTGACGTACCCCGCCTTCTCCAGCTGGTCGACCAGGAAGCCCGCGGTCTGCTTGGTGATCTGG
Source organism: Streptomyces sp. NPDC033131 (assembly GCF_055578365.1). Lineage (NCBI taxonomy): Bacteria > Bacillati > Actinomycetota > Actinomycetes > Kitasatosporales > Streptomycetaceae > Streptomyces > Streptomyces sp. NPDC033131. The sequence continues at coordinate 21,895 of NZ_JBVIPA010000052.1, read as the reverse complement.
GCCTGCTCGGCCAGCTCGGTCAGCCTCGTGCCGTTCGGACCGATGCGCTGCATGACCCGGGCCTGGGCGGGCGTGAAGTCGTCGAAGCCGGCCTCGGCGAGCGCGGTGAAGACCCGGTTCTCCAGGGCCCGGTAAGGAAGGAACAGGAGCACGCCCGTGTTGAGCTCGCTCTCCGCCACCATGGCCGACGCCTCCCGCCCATCTGCTTGACTTTGGTCAGAGCCTCTGACTAATTTAGTCAGAGAAGCTTACCACTTGATTGGGTGATGCCCATGAGTGCAGTGCTGGGGACCGACGAGCGCTGGCAGATCGTCGACCGGGAGCGGGCGAGCCTGGCCGACCTGCTGGAGGGGCTCAGCCCCGAGGAGTGGGAGACGCCCACGCGATGCGGGGACTGGCGGGTGCGGGACGTGGCCGCGCATCTGACCCTCGCGGCGCGCTTCAGCTACCGGGCCGCCCTGAGGGAGTTCGTACGCGCCCGAGGCGACTTCGACCGGATGATCCACGACTCGGCGGTCCGCGAGGCCCGGCTGCCCGTCGCCGAGATCGCCGCCAACCTCCGCGCGATCGTCGGCTCCCGCCGCCTCGCGCCGACCACCTCGCCCCGCGAGCCCCTCCTCGACCTCCTCGTGCACGGCCAGGACATCGCGCTCGCCCTCGGCCGCCGGCGCGAGATGCCCCCGGCGGCCGCCCGTGACGCCGCCGACCGGGTGTGGACCATGCGGGTGCCGCCCCGCCCGTGGCCGCTGCCGAAGGCCCGGCTCGTCGCCACCGACGTCGTGTGGACGCGCGGGGAGGGCGAAGAGGTCCGCGGCCCGATCGCCGCACTGCTCCTGCTGTTGACCGGGCGCCCGGACGCCGCCCGGGAGTGGTGCGAGCTGTCCGGTGTGGAGGGCCTTCGCTGAACCGGGCGCAGCCGCAAGCCGTCCGCCACCGACCCCGGCGGGCACGGGGCGGCTCCCCGCCGGGCTGAGCCGTGTCACGGGCGGCGGGCGGCCTCGTCCAGGCGGGCCAGTTCCGCCGCGTCCAGCACCAGGTCCGCCGCGGCCGCCGAGTCCCGGATCGTCTCCGGGCGGCTCGCTCCCGGGATCGGGATCACGACCGGCGACTTCGCCAGCAGCCAGGCCAGGCAGACCCGTTGGGGACTGACGCCGCGCTCGGCCGCCACGTCGTGGAAGGCGCCGAATCGCCGGGGGCCCGCAAGCCGCGACGGCCCGTCCAGGGAGCTGCGCGAGATGCCGCCGAGCGGACTCCACGGCAGGAACGCCAGCCCCAGCTCCGCGCACAGCGCGAGCTCCGCCTCGCTGTCCCGTACGGCCGGCGAGTACCGGTTCTGCACCGCGACCAGCCGGTCCCCGAGGATGTCGCGGGCCGTCCGGATCTGCCCGGCGTCCGTGTTGGACACCCCCGCCAGCCGGATCTTGCCCTCGTCGAACAGTTCGCGCAGGGCGCCGACCGACTCCTCGAAGGGCACCGCCGGGTCGGGTTTGTGCAGCTGGTAGAGGCCGATCGCGTCCACGCCGAGCCGTTTGAGGGAGGCCTCGGCGGCCGACTTCAGATGCCGTGCGCCGCCGCTCACCGTCCAGTCGCCGGTGGGGGTCCCCCCAGGCTTCAATGCTCTGGGGGACGGTCTGCCCCGGCCGCCCTTCGTGGCCACCAGCACGCCGGACGTGTCACCGCCGTACGCGGCGAGTGCGCGAGCCACCAGCAGTTCGTTGTGGCCGGGCGCCGCCCCGGGCAGGTGGTAGGAGTCCGCCGTGTCCAGAAGGGTCACGCCCGCGTCGAGCGCCGCGTGCACGGTGGCCAGGGCGCGCGTCTCGTCCGGGTGGCCCTCGATGGACAGGGGCATCGCGCCCAGCCCGACGGCGCTCACGCGCAGGTCGCCAAGTGTGCGGTACCGCATGTCAGTTGCCGCCCTTTCCGAGGGTGTCGGCCACGGCCCCCGGCAGCCACCGCCGTACGTCGCCGAAGGCGAAACCGAGCCGGGCGGCCCGGGAGTTGTCCATGCCGTAGGAGCGGGCGAAGGAGAACGGGGAGACCTCGCCGACCTCGACGGGGTGCCAGAGCGTCTTCCCGTCCGGGAAGTGCGCGGCCACCGCCTCGCACAGCTCCTCGGTGGTCAGCACGCCGTCGGAGGCCGCGTTGACCGGCCCGGTGAAGTCCGCGCCCGCCGCCCAGGCCAGGAAGTCGGCGATCTCCTCGACGTGGACGTAGGTGGCGGGCCGGTTCCCGGTCGGCACGGCGATCGGCTCGCCGGTGCGGATGCGGTCGGCGTAGTGCTGGAGCCGTCCGGTGAAGTCGTCGGCGCCGCCCAGAACATGGGCCACGCGCACGGACACGTACGGGAAGTCCGGGCCGGCCGCGAAGACCGCCTCCGCCTGCCGCTTGCCCTCGCCGTAGTGGGATTCCTGGAACTCCGGCTCCTCCCAGGGGAGTTCGAGGTCGACGGGGACGGTCGTCGGGTCGACGGCGTCCTCGCGTACGAGCGTGGCCGAGTCTTCGTACTCGTACACCTCGACCGTCGAGGTCATCACGTAGCGGTTGGTCCGGCCGGCGAAGACCCGGCGGGCGGTCGCCGCCTGGCGCGGGGTGTAGCAGACCTGGTCGACGACGACGTCGAAGGTGCGGGAACCGAGTGCTTCGGTGAGGGACATCTCGTCATTGCGGTCGGCGACCAGATGAATCGCTCCGGGAGGAGGAGGGGAAGAGCCGCGGTTGAGGACCGTGACCCGGTCTCCGGCGGCCAGCAGACGCGCGATCAGCCGCTTGCCGAAATAGCGGTTGCCGCCGATGACCAATACCTCTCGTGCCTTTTCCATGACCATAATTCTCCCGGGGTACACGCACGCACTGAAGGGGGAACCATGGGAGTTCCGGCCGCCACACCGAAAGAACCACGGCATCTGCGCGCCGCCGCCGACGAAACGTCGGTGGCCTTCGACGCGCTGGACCGGCAGATCCTGGAGCTCCTCCAGACCGACGGCCGGATCAAGCTCAGCGAGCTGGGCCGCCGGGTCCGCCTCAGCCCGGCGGCGGTCACCGAGCGGGTGCGGCGGCTGGAGGGCTCGGGCGTGATCAGCGGGTACGGCGCCCGGGTCGTCCCGGCCCGGCTCGGTTACGGCATCCAGGCGTTCATCCGCGTCGACCCGCACGGCGGGTACACCCTGAAGCACCCCAGGACCCTGGAGCTGATGGAGCGTCCCGAGATCACCGAGGTGCACCACGTGGTCGGGGAGGACTGCTGGTTCCTCAAGGTCGCCGTCAGGGACACCGTCCACCTGGAGGGGGTCCTGGAGGAGATCTCCGCCCTGGGCCGTACGACGACGTCGATCGTGCTGACCTCCCCGGTGGAGCGCAAACCGCTGTTGCCTTGACGTCGGCGTCAAGGCTTACGGTCGTCCCCATGCGAATCGGCGAGCTGGCCGCACGGGCCGGGACCACGACCCGGACGCTGCGCTACTACGAGTCGCGCGGCCTGCTGCCCGCGCGGCGGGGCGGCAACGGATACCGGACGTACGACGAGAACGACCTGAGGCTGCTGAGGCAGATCCGGACGCTGCAGGACTTCGGGTTCGACCTGGAGGAGACGCGGCCGTTCGTGGAGTGCCTGCGGGCCGGGCACCCGGAGGGCGACTCGTGCCCGGCGTCGCTCGCCGTCTACCGGCGCAAGCTGTCGGAGCTCGACGAGCTGATCGGTGAGCTGCAGGCGGTGCGCGCTCAGGTCGGGGCGCAGCTGGACAGGGCCGAGCGGGCGCGGGACGAGCTGGCGGCCGAGGCGGAGGTTCCGGGGGGTCCGGAGCCGGTGTGCGAACTGGGGAGGAACCTCGAGTGATCAAGGCGGCGGGTGTGGCCGAGGTGACGGACGCGGACTTCGAGGCGGAGGTGATCGGGGCGGAGCTGCCGGTGCTGGTGGAGTTCACCGCCGACTGGTGCCCGCCGTGCCGGCAGATGGGGCCGGTGCTCAGTGCCCTCGCCGCGGAGGAGGGGGAACGGCTCAAGGTGGTCCAGCTGGACGTGGACCACAACCCGGAGACCACGAACGCGTACAAGGTGCTGTCGATGCCGACCTTCATGGTGTTCCGGGGCGGCGAGCCCGTGAAGGCGATGGTGGGGGCCCGGCCCAAGCGGCGCCTGCTGGAAGAGCTGGCCGACGTGCTCTGAGCCCTACGGCATGAAGAAATCCCCTGAGCAATTGCGCTCGGGGGATTTCTTTGCGTATATTGAATGGTTCGCGAGTTCACATAATTGAGTCGCAAAGAAGTTCAGTGAACACAGTATATCCGGGCGGGAGCGGAATTGTCAAACACCGGTTTTCCCCACAGTGAAGACAACGAATTGCGGCAGGAACAGCAATTCGTCGACGGGCTGTATGTGCGCGTCGACGCCCTGCGCGGCGACACCGAGGGCTCCGTCACGGACGCGCTCGCCCAGGGCAACACGCCCATGCAGGCCCGCCTCGAACGGGACATCCTGGTCGCCGAACGCTCGGGACTGCTGGCCGCGCTCAACGCGGTGGACGGCTCCCTCTGCTTCGGCCGGATCGACCTCACCAAGGGCGTCAGCCACCACATCGGCCGGATCGGCCTGCGCACCGACGACGCCGAGCGCACGCCGATCCTGATCGACTGGCGGGCGGACGTCGCCCGCCCCTTCTACCTGGCCACCGGCCACACCCCGATGGGTCTGCGCAGGCGCCGGCACCTCACCACCGAGGGCCGCCGGGTCACCGCCCTGCACGACGAGATCCTCGACCTCGGCGACGCCACCCGCACGGGCCACGAGGACCCGAGCGGCGACGCCGTGCTGCTCGCCGCGCTCAACTCCGCGCGCACCGGCCGGATGAGCGACATCGTGCAGACCATCCAGGCCGCGCAGGACGAGATCATCCGCGCGCCCCACCGGGGCGTGCTGGTGGTGGAGGGCGGGCCCGGCACCGGCAAGACGGCGGTCGCCCTGCACCGGGCCGCCTATCTCCTCTACGAGCACCGGGATCTGCTCGCCAAGCGGGCCGTCCTCATTGTCGGCCCCAACCCTGCCTTCCTCGGCTACATCGGTGAGGTCCTGCCCTCGCTCGGCGAGACCGGCGTACTGCTGGCCACGGTCGGAGAGTTGTTCCCCGGCGTGAAGGCGCGCGCTACCGACCCGCCCGAGGCGGCCGCCGTGAAGGGCCGCGCCGACATGGCGGACGTCCTCGCCGCCGTCGTACGCGACCGGCAGGCGCTGCCCGACCCGGTGATCGCGATCGAGCACGACCGCGAGATCCTGATGCTGGACGACGACCTCGTGAACATGGCCCGCGAACGCACCCGGGCCGCCGGACTCCAGCACAACGCGGCACGCGAGCACTTCGAGGGCCACATCCTCAACACCCTCACGGACATGGTCGCCGAGCGCATCGGCACGGACCCGTACGACGGCTCCAACCTGCTGGACCCGAGCGACATCACCCAGATCCGCGACGACCTCGCAGAGAACCCCGAAGTCTGGTCGGCGATCGACCGGTTGTGGCCGAGGGTGACCCCCAAGCGCCTGGTCGCGGACTTCCTCGCGGCACCCGAGGGGTACGTCGGCGAGGAGGACGCCGCCGCGATCCGCCGCCCGGTGACACGGGCGTGGACCGTGGCGGACGTACCGCTGCTGGACGAGGCGGCGGAACTGCTCGGCGAGGACGACCGGGTGGCGCGGGCGCGCGCCGAGCGGGAGCGGGAGACGCAGGTCGCCTATGCGCAGGGCGTCCTTGACGTCTCGTACGCCTCTCGCACCTACGAGTTCGAGGACAAGGACGAGGAGGACTCCGAGATCCTGTCCGCGCACGACATCATCGACGCCGAGCGCTTCGCCGAACGCCACGAGGAGGACGACCACCGCAGCGCCGCCGAGCGCGCGGCGGCCGACCGCACCTGGACGTTCGGGCACATCATCGTCGACGAGGCGCAGGAGCTGTCGCCGATGGCCTGGCGGCTGCTCATGCGGCGCAGCCCGACCCGCTCGATGACCCTGGTCGGCGACCCGGCCCAGACGTCGGAGGCGGGCGGTGTCGGTTCATGGTCCGGGATCCTGGAGCCGTACGTCGAGGACCGCTGGGAGCACACCCGGCTCGGCGTCAACTACCGCACACCGGCGGAGATCATGGACGTGGCGGCCGCCGTCGTGCGCGCCGAGCACCCCGGCTTCGAGCCCCCGAGTTCCGTGCGGTCGACAGGGGTGCGGCCCTGGGCGCGCGCCACCGACGACCTGCCCGGAGCCGTGGCCAAGGCGGTCGGGGACCTCACCCCGGCCGAGGGCCGCCTCGCGGTCATCGCCCCGCGCGACCTGCACCGCGCGCTGGCCGCCCGGCTGGACGGAGTGACGGCGGGCGCGGAGCCCGACCTGACCGGGACCGTCGTCCTCCTCGACCCCCGGCAGTCGAAGGGCCTGGAGTTCGACTCGGTGCTGGTGGTCGAGCCGGCGCGGTACGGCACGAGCGACCTGTACGTCGCGCTGACCCGGGCGACCCAGCGGCTCGGGGTTCTGCACACCGGGCACCTGCCGCAGCCGCTGGCCGCGGCGCTCGGGCAGAACCGGGTTCCGGGGCACCGGATCGTGTAGGAGCCGTAACAGTTCGTGACGTGGTGACTGCACGTGCACGGTCGGTGCGGTAAGCGTGGCGGCATGGAAGCCCAGTCGCACCCCACCGCACCGGCCGGCAGCCCCACCCTCGCGGAGTTGCCCGTCGAACCGCTGCTCACCTCCGAGTTCGACGCCGACCCCGGTGCGGTGTACGAGCGGCTGCGGCGCACCTACGGGCCGGTCGCACCCGTCGGTCTGGCGGGCGTAACCGTGTGGCTGGCGCTCGGCTATCCCGAGGTCATGGAGGTGCTGAGGAACGAGAGCCAGTGGCGGCGGGACATCCGGTACTGGCGGGCCCGGGCCGAGGGGCGGCTGCCGGACGAGTGGCCGCTGCTCGCGGGCTACGAGGTACGGCAGATGATGTTCGTGGACGACGAGGAGCACCGGGCGGCCCGCCGCACCCACCACGCGGCCCTCGGCCCCTTCCAGGACGCCCGCAGCCCGGAGGGCTGGGAGTTGCGGGCCGCGGTCGCGCGCTTCACCGACGAACTCGTCGCCATGCTCGCCTCGGAGACGGGTTCGGCGGGTTTCGCGGACCTGGGCGCGCAGTACACCCGGCCGCTGCTGCTGATGGTCACCACCCAGTTGTTCGGCTGCCCGGTCGAGCTCGGCGACGAACTGGTCATGGACCTGTGGCGGATGCTGGACGGCGGTCCGGGCGCGGGCCCCGCCACCGGCCGCGCGCTGGCCGCGTTCACCCGGCTGGCCGCCCATCGCAGGGCCCGCCCCGGCGACGACCTCACGTCGTACATGCTGCTCGCCGACCCGGAGTTGAGCGACGAACAGCTCGGCCGGGAGCTGTTCATGAACGCCGTCTACCTGAACGACATCACCGGCAACATGGTCCTCAACACCCTGCTGGAGGTGTTGCGCGGCAACGCCACGGTCCGCAGCAGCCTGTCGGCCGGACAACTCGGCGAGACGGTCAACCGGGCCGCGCTCGCCAACCCGCCGGTCGCCAACATGTGCTTCCGCTTCGCCGCGCGGGACGTCCGGCTGGGTGGCTTCTGGGTGCGCTCCGGGGATGCCGTCTCGCCGTCGGCGGCGGCCGCCCATCGGGATCTGCTGGCGATCGGCCGCTCCCACCTCGTCGACTCCGCGGTCAGCACGCGTGCCCATCTGGCGTGGGGCGCCGGACAGCACCAGTGCCCGAGCGCGGCCCGTGACCTCGGCAGCCTGATCGTCACCAGTGCGGTGGGCCGGGTCTTCGACCACTTCTCCAAGGTCGAACTCACCCTGCCGCACGACCAGTTGCCGTGGCGGTCGGGGCCGGTGGTGCGAGGGCTGCGGCTGCTGCCGGTGCGGTACGAGCTGAGCGGGGTGGGGTCTGCGAGGAGCCGCTCGGTGCCCGCGCCGCCCCCTTCCCACGCTGCCGACCGCCGGACGAAGGGGTTGTTGGCGGCCTTGCGAAAGCTGATGTTCGGGGGTGGCTGAGGGCTCCGCCACCAGGCCCCCGGACCTATGCCCACCCACCACCCGACTCGGTCGGACTGCTGGGTGGCCGTTCCACCGGGAGGCTCGTGGGCCGGGTGCGGAGCACCTCTTCGACGGAGGAGAGGGCGAAGCGGACCGCGCCGGTTATCACGGCCTCGTCGCCCAGGGCTGACAACCGCCACTGCGGCAGGTCGACCAGGAGGTTGCCGGCTTCCTCCTCGGCGGCGCCCAGGAGCAGTTCCGCCGCCGGCAGCAGACCGGGGTCGGGGAAGAGGCTGGTGCCGAGCACGACCAGCGCCGGGTCGAGGGCGAGCAGCACGGGGGCGATCCCGGCGGCCAGTCTCCGCCCGTACGACGTGACGGCCGCGACCGCGTCGGCATCCCCCGAGGCGGCGCCGTCCGGGACCAGGGGTTCGAGGCCGGGCTGCGACGAACTGCTGCCGGGGAAGCGGATGAAGCCGATCTCACCGGCCGCACCGCGGTGTCCGCGCAGCAGGCGTCCCCCGGTGATGACTCCGGCACCGAGCCGTTCCCCGAGCAGGACGAAGACCATCTCGTCGGCCGCGCCGCCGACCCCGCGCCACTGCTCGCCGAGCGCGGCGAGGTTGGCGTCGTTCTCCACGGCGACCGGGCAGCCGAGCGTGTCGCCGAGGACGGTGACGATGTCGGCCTCGGCCCAGCCCCTGAGGTTGTCGGCCTGCCGGACACGGCTGTTGCTCCGGTCCACCAGACCGGGGGTGCCCACCGTCGCGGCCCACACCCGCCGCATGTCGGCTCCGGCGCGGTCGATCGCGCGCTGCACCACCGCGATGACGGCGCGGGCGCGGGCCGGGCCGCCCAGGTCGGCCCGCACTGCCTTGCGTTCGACGGCCACCGGTTGGCCGTCGAGATCGGCCAGGCAGGCGCTCACCGAGCGGGCCCGTACGTCCACGCCGACGACGAAGCCCGCGTGCGGGCGGAAGCGGAACCGGCGGGCCGGGCGGCCGGGAGACCGCTGACCACGGGCGGAGACGGCCGGGGCGACCTCGATGAGTCCGCGGTCGGTGAGCTCCTCGACGATCGCCTCCACCGTGGGGCGGGAGAGCTTGGTCGCCGCGGCCAGGGTGGAGAGCCGTGGGTGCGGGGCGGCCGAGCGGACGGCGGCGAGGATGGCCGCGGCGTTCGTGGCACGAAGGTCCGCCACGCCCACCACCGCGGGCGGTTCGCGGTCGGGGGAGTGCGGCTGCGGCATGCCGCCGAGCGGCCACCGGTCCCTGGACGTGGCCAATGATCAACCTCCTGTTGCGGAACGCCCCGACGATAACAATCCAGCCATGAGTCCTTGACGCGTGCCAGGCTCACTCCGATTATAAAACGCAACTGCGTTATCGAACCAAGTTGCACTCCACGGCGACTCGACGGCGTCTTCCCACCCTCCTCCGCCGCCTCCGCCGCGCCGCGTCCCGTCACGCCCAGGAGACCCCATGAGTCCCAGCCCGTCTTCCCTGTCCAGACGTACCTTCCTCGCGGCCACCGGCGCGTTCGGCGCCGCGGCACTGGCCGCGTGCAGCGATCTGACCCCGGGCGCCTCCTCGTCCGAGAACAGCAGCACCGGTCCGGTCTCCACCGCCGTACCGGCCGACAAGATCACGCTGGTGGTCGCCGACGCCGACGACACCACCATGACCCCGGGCCTCATCGCGGCCTTCCGCGAGAAGCACCCCAACATCACCGTCAACCGCCAGTACACGGGCTGGGACGACTACCTCAAGAGCATCAACACCACCATGTCGGCCGACAGTGCCCCCGACATCGCGCAGTTCACCTCCGGCATGCAGAACCTCGTGCCCGGGCGGCTGTTGCTCAAGGTCGGCGAGTACGGCAAGGCGTACGGCTGGGCGGAGAAGTTCCCCGGCCTGGACCAGATCACCCTCACCACGGACGGCAAGACCGTCGGCACCGGTGACCTGTACGGAGTGGGCGCGGGCCTGTCGTTCGAAGGCGTCTACTACAACAAGGCGAAGGCGCGGAAACTGGGCCTGAACGTCCCCCCGGCCACCCTGGAGGACCTGGAAGCCCTGTTCGCCAAGGCCAAGGCGGCCGGTGAGACGGCGCTGGTCGCGGGCAACCTCGACGGCGGCCTCAACCACCCCTTCAACGTGCTGCTCTCGGCCTATCTGACACCCAAGGACCGCGAGGCGTGGGCCTTCGGCCACAAGGGCGCCAGCATCGTGCTGCCGGAGGCCGAGAAGGCGGCCGAGACGCTTCAGCGATGGGTGGACAAGGGGTACGTCACCCCCAAGGTCAACGGCGTCAGCGACAACGACGCCACCGCCGCGTTCGCCAAGGGCGCAGGCGTCTTCCGGATCAGCGGCAACTGGGCCGCGGCCGCGGTGGCCAAGGGCCTGGGCGAGAACGCCGGCTACTTCACCATGCCGCCCGTCGCCTCCGGCGGGAAGGTCCGCACCACCGGCGCCGGGGTGTACTACTGCGTGTCCAGCAAGTCGAAGAACGCGGCCGCGGCCGCCGCCTTCCTCGACTTCGCCGCCAGTGCCCAGGCCGCCGCCATCACCGCCAAGGCGGGCTTCATGGCTCCCGACGCGGGTGCCATGCCCAGCCAGAGCGGACTGCTGGGCGATGTCCAGAAGGGCTGGCAGCAGGTCGTCAAGGACGCCGGCCTGCAGCCGTTCATCCAGAACGCCTCCACCCCGACGATGGGCGACACCCTCACCACCCAGCTGCAACTGCTCGCCGGAGGCAAGGTCAGCCCCGAGAAGTTCCTGGCCGGCCTCCAGACGGACTTCGAGAACTACCACAAATGACCACTGCCGACCGACTGACCGGCGACCCCGTCCGCGCTCCGGGCGCCCCGTCCGAGGCGAAGCGCGGATCCGGCCCCGCCGTGCGCCGGCATCGCGGTACGCCACCGTCCGGCCGCCGTCGGCGGCGCCGGGCCGTGGCGTTGCTGTACCTGCTGCCTGCGCTGCTGCCCTACACGCTCTTCGCCGTGCTGCCCATGCTGCACACCGCGTATCTCTCCCTGTTCGACTGGGACGGGGTGACCCTCCCGTCCTTCGTCGGACTCGACAACTACCGCCGTATCGCCGACGACCCCCAACTGCGCGCCGCCGCCTGGCACGCGGGCGCCCTGATCCTGTTCTTCTCCGTCCTGCCGATCTGCGTGGGACTGGTCTCGGCGGCGATCGTGTCCCGGCGCGCCGGACGCCGGGGCACCGCCCTGGTCCGCACGGTGCTGTTCCTGCCCCAGGTCATCCCGCTGGTCGCGGTCGGCATCCTGTGGCGCTGGGTGTACGGCGAGGACGGCACCCTCAACCAGGCGCTGCGGGCGGTCGGCCTCGGCGGCCTCACCGACGCCTGGCTGGGCAGCTTCACCTGGGCCCTGCCGGCCGTCGGACTGATCGGGACCTGGGTCGTCTCGGGCCTGTGCATGGTGCTGTTCCTGTCCGGGACCCAGCGCATCGACCAGGAGATCTACGAGGCGGCACGGATGGACGGAGCCGGCCCCGTACGGGAGTTCACGGCGATCACCGTCCCGCTGCTGCGGCCGGAATTCGCCGTCGCGCTGTCCATCACCGTGATCGCCGCCCTGTCCAGCTTCGACCTCGTCTACATCACCACCGGGGGCGGCCCGGGCAACAGCACCGTCGTCCCCGGAATCCTCATCTACCGCCTGGCCTTCGGGGGCGGCGCGGTCGGCGTGGCCAGCGCCCTGGCGGTCGTCCTGACGGCGGTCATCTCCCTCGCCGTCCTGGTGATCAACCGGCTGTCCAGGGAGGCACCGTGAACACATCGGCGAGAGCGGTCACCGGGCGCTTCACGGCACCCCTCGTGCTCGCCCTGTTCATGGCCGCCGTCCTCGTGCCGTTCGCCTCCCTGCTGCTGGCCTCGCTCCAGCCGGCGGGCGCTCCGCTGACCGGCTTCGCCCTGCCGGACGGGCTGCACTTCGAGAACTTCTCCCGCGCCTGGTCCGCGGCGGGCTTCGGCACGCTGCTGCGGTCGAGCGTGGTGATCGCGCTGTGCGTGGTGCCGGCCGCGGTGGTGTGCGCGACCTTGGCCGGGTACGCGCTGGCGACCCTCGAAGTCCCCGGCCGGGGACGGCTCTACGCATACCTGCTGCTCGGCCTGTCCATCCCCACCGAGGGCACCATCATCCCGCTCTACTACGACATGCGCGCCCTGGGACTGACCAACACGGTGCCGGGCCTCGCCCTCGCGGAGATCGGCGCGTTCATGCCGTTCGGGGTGTTCTGGATGCGCGCCCACTTCTCGACCATGCCGCGCAGCCTGATCGAAGCGGCACGGCTGGACGGCGCCTCGTCGTGGGCGACGCTCTGGCGGATCCTGCTGCCCAGCTCCCGCCCGGCAGTGACCACGCTGGGCGTCCTGTACTTCGTCTGGAGCTGGAACCAGTTCCTGCTCCCGCTCATCCTCATCCAGGACCCGGCCCGTCGCACGGCCCCCGCCGGACTGGGCTTCTTCACCGGGCAGTACGGCGTCGACGTGCCACTGCTCGCCGCGGCCACCCTGATCGTGATCGCCCCGGTGGTGCTCGTCTACCTGTTCTTCCAGCGGCACTTCATCAGTGGCGTACTCAGCGGCGCCCTCAAGGGCTGACCCCACAGGACATCCAGGAGGTCGGAGAATTCCATGGCAGAACTCGAAGTCGCGCTGATCGGCGCGGGCGGCATCGCCCGCACGCATCTGCCCGCGTGGGTCGCCCTCGGCGCGCGCGTACGCCTCTACGCACCCGACGGCCAGGCCCCCGCCCTGGCCCGCGAGTTCGGCGCGACGGCAGTGCGCTCCCTGTCCGAGGCGATCGCCGGGGCGGCCGTGGTGGATGTGTGCACGCCGACCGACACCCACCGGGACATCACCCTGGCGGCCGTCGCGGCCGGGGCCCATGTCCTGTGCGAGAAGCCGCTGGCGCTCGGCGCGGCCGAGGCCGCCGAGATGGCCGACGCGGCACGAGCGGCCGGGTTGCACCTGTACCCGGGACACGTCGTGCGCTACTTCCCCGCCTACGCCCGCCTTCGCGACCTGGTCGCCGCAGGCAGCCTGGGCCGGGTGGCGGTCGCCCGGTTCACCCGCACCGGCCGCTATCCCACCTGGAGCGGCTGGTTCGCCGATCCGGCACGGTCGGGCGGGATTCTGACGGACCAGATGATCCACGACTTCGACATCGCCCGCTGGCTCTTCGGCGAGGTCGTCCGGGTCCACGCCCGGACCCAGGGGCATCTCACCAGCCCGGCCCCGGAAGGGGCGGTCGCCACCGGGACCGCCGTCCTCACCCACGCGGGCGGCATCCTCGCCCAGGTCGTAGGGGTGTGGGGGCCGCCGGCCACGCCGTTTCGCACCACGTTCCATGTGTCGGGCACCGGCGGTACCGTCCAGCACGACTCCCAGGCGCACCTCGGTCTGCGGATCACCGGCACCGCGTCCGGAGGCCCGGCGGACGGCATACCGGGCGGAGACTTCGGGGAGTCGCCCTACCTCACCCAGATCCGCGAGTTCGCCGAGGCGTTCGCGGGCGGTCCCGAGCCACGGGTGAGCGGCCGGGACGGTGTGGCGGCCGTCCGTATCGCCGAGGCCGCGGCGGAGTCCGCCCGTACCGGGCGGACCATCGAACTCGCCCCGCAGACAACCACCGCACCCACAGGGGGAATCGACCAGTGAGAGTCGCCGTACTGTCCTTCGCCCATGTGCACGCCGCGACCTACATCGGGCTGCTGCGCGACCGCGACGGCATCGACCTGATCACCGCGGACCCCGACGCCCCGCCGGACGACCCCACCCGTGGCCGGGACCTCGCCGAACGCCTGGGCGCGGCCTACGCCGACACCTGGGACGAGGTGTTCGCCCTGACCCCCGACGCCGTGGTGGTCACCAGCGAGAACGCCCGGCACCGGCACCTGGTCGAACGGGCCGCCGCGGCCGGGGCGCACGTGCTGTGCGAGAAGCCCCTCGCGACGACCGAGGCGGACGCACGGGCCATGATCGACGCCTGCGCACGCGCCGGGGTCGGATTGATGACCGCCTATCCCGTACGGTTCAGCCCCGCCTTCACCGCCCTGCGCAGCGCGTTGGCCGACGGCCTGCTCGGCCAACTGGTCAGCGTCCACGGAGCCAACAACGGCTCGAACCCCGCCCGCTCGCGCCCCTGGTTCGCCGACCCGGAACTGGCGGGCGGCGGAGCGCTGGCCGACCACACCGTCCACCTCGCGGACCTCGTGGACGCGCTGCTGGACGGCGAGCAGGCGACGGAGGTGTACGCCCAGGCCAACAGCATCCTGGACGACGGCGGCCCCGCACCGGACGTCGAGACCGCGGGTCTGGTCACCATCCGCTACCCCGGCGGGGTCGTCGCCGCCGTGGACGCCAGCTGGAGCCATCCACCGGACCACCCGACCTGGGGCGGGCTCGCCATGACCTGTGTCGGCGAGAAGGCGATCGTGGAGTTCGACGCCTTCCCCCCGCTGCTCGGCGGCTTCGACTCCGCCACCGGCCGCGACCGGTGGGAGTCGGGCGGGGCGGATCTGGACGCCGCCATGCTCGACGAGTTCCTCGACGCCGTACGCACCGGACGGCGGCCGTCCCCCGACGGCGAGTCGGGCCTGCGCGCCCTCAGGATCGTGCTGGCCGCATATGAGTCGCTGCGCACGGGCCAGCCGGTCGCACTGACGGACGGCCCCGGCGTGACCGCCTGACCGCCATGGCCGAGTGGCACACGAGGACCGGCCGCCGGTCAGCCGAGGAGGCCCTACGCCGGCCGCAGCCACACCGTCGACAGGGGCGGCAGCGTCAGCCGGATGCTCGCCGGGCGACCGTGCCAGCCCTGGGCCTCCGGCTTGATGGCGTCGGGGTTGGTGACGTCGCTGCCGCCGTACCTCCCGGCGTCCGTGTTGAGGGCCTCGTACCAGGCCGGGACGTCGTCCGGGACGCCGAGACGGTAGTCGTGGCGGATGACGGGGGAGAAGTGGGAGACCGCGAGCAGGGGGTTGCCCTGCGCGTCGTAGCGCAGGAACGCGAAGACGTTGTCCTCGGCCGCGTCACCGACGACCCACTGGAAACCGGCGGGGTCGGTGTCCCGCTGCCACAGCGCCGGGGTGTGCCGGTAGACGGTGTTGAGGTCGCGGACCAGGTCACGGACGCCCCGGTGGTCGGACTCCGCCCCGTACGCCGGGTCGAGGAGCCACCAGTCGGGGCCGTGGGCCTCCGACCATTCGGCGCCCTGGGCGAACTCCTGCCCCATGAAGAGGAGCTGCTTGCCCGGGTGGGACCACATGAAGCCCAGGTACGCGCGCGTGTTGGCGCGTTGCTGCCACCAGTCGCCCGGCATCTTCGACACCAGCGAACGCTTGCCGTGGACCACCTCGTCGTGGGAGATGGGCAGCACGTAGTTCTCGCTGTAGGCGTACACCATGGAGAAGGTCATCTCGCCGTGGTGGTACTTGCGGTGGACGGGCTCGTGGCTGACGTAGTCCAGCGAGTCGTGCATCCAGCCCATGTTCCACTTCAGGCCGAAGCCGAGGCCGCCGAAGCCCCCCGGGCCCATGTGGTGGGTGGCGCGCGTGACGCCGTCCCAGGCCGTGGACTCCTCCGCGATCGTCACCACGCCCGGCACCCGCCGGTACAGGGTCGCGTTCATCTCCTGGAGGAACGCCACCGCGTCCAGGTTCTCCCGGCCGCCGTGCTCGTTCGGCGTCCACTGGCCGGCCTCGCGGGAGTAGTCGAGGTAGAGCATCGAGGCGACCGCGTCCACGCGCAGGCCGTCGATGTGGAACTCCTCGCACCAGTACACGGCGTTGGCGACCAGGAAGTTGCGCACCTCGCGGCGGCCGTAGTCGAACTCCAGGGTGCCCCAGTCGGGGTGGGCGGCCCGCAGCGGATCCTCGTGCTCGTACAGCGGGCGTCCGTCGAACTCGGCCAGCGCCCAGGCGTCGCGCGGGAAGTGCGCCGGCACCCAGTCCATCAGGACGCCGATCCCGGCCTGGTGCAGCGCGTCGACCAGGTACTTGAAGTCGTCGGGAGTGCCCAGGCGGGCGGTGGGGGAGTAGAAGCCGGTGACCTGGTAGCCCCAGGAGCCGCCGAAGGGATGCTCGGCCACCGGCATCAGCTCGACATGGGTGAACCCGAGGTCCTTGACGTAGGCCGGCAGCTGCTCGGCCAGCTGACGGTACGTCAGTCCCGGTCGCCAGGACGGCAGATGGATCTCGTACACCGAGAACGGGACCTCGTGCGCGGGGGCGTCCGTGCGGCGCGCCAGCCACTCCTCGTCGTGCCACTCGTGGTGCGAGGCGTGCACCACGGAGGAGGTGGCGGGCGGGACCTCCGTACGGCGGGCCAGCGGGTCGGCCCGCAGGGTCCGGGAGCCGTCCTGCCGGGTGAGCTCGAACTTGTACAGCTCGCCCTCGCCGACGCCGGGCACGAACAGTTCCCACACACCGGTGCCGCCGAGCGAACGCATCGGATACGCGGTCGGGTCCCAGAAGTTGAAGGTGCCGGCCACCCGCACGCCCCGCGCGTTCGGCGCCCACACCGTGAAGCGGGTGCCGGCCACACCCTGGTGGGTCATCGGCTCGGCGCCGAGCGCCGTCCACAGCTGCTCGTGCCGGCCCTCGCCGATCAGGTGCAGGTCGAGGTCGCCCAGCGCGGGCAGGAAGCGGTACGCGTCCTCGGTGTCCTGGACCGCCTCCTCGTACGCCACCAGGAGGCGGTACGCCGGGACGTCCCGCAGCGGCAGCAGGCCCGAGAAGAACCCGTCCCCGTCGTTGTGCAGTTCGGCCCGCAGATCCCCGGCGACGACCGTGACGGCCAGCGCGTACGGCCGCAACGCGCGGAAGGCGACCCCGCCGGGCACCGGATGGGCGCCGAGCACGGAGTGCGGGGCGTGGTGGGTGCCGGCGAGCAGGCGCTCGCGGTCACCGGCGTCCACGGCGGGGGAGACGGCCACGGCTGTCTCCGACGGCGGGGGGGCGACCGGGGCGGCGACCGGGGCGGTGACCTTGTCCGTGACGGCCTTCGTCGCGACAGCCTTCTTCGCGGTGGCTTTCTTGGTGACGGCCTTCTTCGCGGTGGCTTTCTTGGTGGTGGCCTTCGCCGGGGCGGCCTTCGTCGCGGTGATCTTCGCCGGGGTGGTCTTCGCCGGGGTGGTCTTCTTCGTCCCGGCCTTCTTCGTGGTCGCCTTCTTGGCCGTCGGAGTCGCCTTCTTCGCCGTGGTCTTCTTCGTCACCGTCTTCTCGGCGGTGGTCTTCTTCGCCGCCGCCTTCTTCACCGCTTCCTTGGGCGCGGTCGCCTTCTCCGCGGCCTTCTTCACACTCTTCGCGGCTTGCGCAGCGGTCTTCTTCGGGTCCGAACCGCTGGACGGGGTGCGGGGGGTCACTGGCGAGGCCTCCTCGGCGAAAAGTTCTGGTCGGCGGATCCGGTCGGCAGATCCGGTCGGCCAGAAGGTCAGATCAGGTCGGTGGTCACATAGCCCTCGATGGCCGCCATCGGCACGGGGAGCCAGTCGGGGCGGTGGCGGGCCTCGTAGACGACCTCGTAGATCGCCTTGTCCGTCTCGTAGGCGCGCAGCAGCACCGGGTCGGTCCGCGGATCGACGCCGCTGACCTCCGCGTACCCGGAGCAGTACGCCGCCCTGCACGCATCGGCCCAGCCAGGCACCGGCTGGTCGGCGGAGTGCGCCGCGTAGTCGAAGGAGCGGAGCATGCCCGCGATGTCCCGGGCGGTCGGCTGTGGCATCCGGCGTTCGGCGAGCGGTTTCGACGGCTCGCCCTCGAAGTCGATCAGCGACCACTGGCCGGCCGGCGAGCGCAGGCACTGGCCGAGGTGCAGGTCGCCGTGGATGCGCTGCGCGGTCCAGGTGCGGCCCTCGGCGGCCAGGTCGGCCAGCGCGGTGAACGCGGAGCGCAACCCCGGCGCGTGCGGCCGTAGCGCGGGCACCGCCTGCGCGGCCGCCTCCAGGCGCTCGATCATGCCGTCGACCAGCGGCTGTAGCTGGGTGTGACCGATCGTGGCCGTGGGCAGCGCCCGGGCGAGCGCGGTGTGCACCTCGGCCGTGGCCCGCCCCAGTGACCGCGCCTCCGCGCTGAAGTCCTCGCTCTTGGCCAGCTCCCGCAGCGCGAGCTCCCAGCCGTCGGAGGCGCCCTGCACGAACGGCTGGAGGACGCCGAGGACGTACGACTCACCGGACAGCTCGGCCCGCAGCCATCCCGTGGGTGCCGGCACCCGGGGGCAGCCCTCCTGGGCGAGGGCCAGCGGCAGCTCGAGGTCGGGGTTGGTGCCGGGCACGATCCGGCGCAACAGCTTCAGGATGAACGTATCTCCATAGACGATCGACGAGTTCGACTGCTCGGCGGTCATCACCCGGGGCACGAGCCCTTCCCGGATCTCCTGGTGCGGGTCGCGGTCGAAGCGCAGGCCGCCGATGCGGGCCCGCCTGCGCACGGCCTCCAGGAGCAGTTCGGCGGACCGGGAGTCGTGCAGGGCCTCGTAGACCGTCTGTCCGGCGAGCGGGCCCTCCTCGACGTGGCCGATCAGCGCGGGCGCCAGCCGGGGCGGCAGCGCCTCGCGCACGCCTATGAGGAGCTGGTAGCAGTCGCCCGGATGCGGCGGGCTGCCGAGGGTGAGGGGCTGGTGGGCACGCACCAGCAGGTGGTACAGGCCCTGCTTCGCCGTCGGCGGCAGCAGCTCGGTGGCGGCCACCAGGGAGAACCCGGTGACCGGGCGGCCCTTGCCCGCGAACCAGCGCTGCCGCGGCAGCCACTCCCGCAGCAGTGGGTCCAGTGACGCAAGGAGGCCGGGATGTGTCGTGGCGTTACGGGTGACGGCTTCCGACATGGTGAGCGTCCTTTCCGCGGCGCGTGGCGGAGGAGCGTCGGGTTGCGTGAAGGGTGCCCAGGGCAGGGCGGTGAAAACCGCCCTGCCCTCAATTGTGGCTGTGCGCCACGACCGGCGAGTTGCGGAGCCGGAACCATTGACGTTCACGCCACCCGAGTCAGGGACGTGTCCGTTCCGATCGCTCGGAACGGTTTCGCACGACAAGCGCGCGCAGTTGATGACCGAGCCACCCGCCCGGCGGGCTCGGGTTCTGATCACCAGAACGGAGTAACCGTAGCACTACTCAACGTGTTCCTTGCGCAATCGGAACCAGTAGAACCCATGCCCGCCGAGCGTCAGCAGATACGGCAGCTCACCGACGGCCGGAAAACGGACCCCGCCGAACAGCTCGACCGGATGCCGCCCGTTGAACGCGCTCAGATCCAGCTCCGTCGGCTGCGCGAACCGCGAGAAGTTGTTCACGCACAGCACGAGGTCGTCCTCGTACTCCCGGAGGAAGGCGATCACCGCCGGGTTGGAGGAGGGCAGCTCCGTGTAGGACCCCAGACCGAAGGCGGGGTTCTGCTTGCGGATCTCGATCATGCGGCGGGTCCAGTGCAGCAGGGAGGACGGGGAGGCCATCGACGCCTCGACGTTCGTCACCTGGTAGCCGTGCACCGGGTCCATGATCGTGGGCAGGTAGAGCCGTCCCGGGTCGCAGGACGAGAAGCCCGCGTTGCGGTCCGGGGTCCACTGCATCGGCGTGCGTACGGCGTCCCGGTCGCCGAGCCAGATGTTGTCGCCCATGCCGATCTCGTCGCCGTAGTAGAGGATCGGCGAGCCCGGCAGGGACAGCAGCAGAGCCGTGAACAGCTCGATCTGGTTGCGGTCGTTGTCCAGCAGCGGTGCCAGCCGCCGCCGGATGCCGATGTTGGCGCGCATGCGGGGATCCTTGGCGTACTCCGCCCACATGTAGTCGCGCTCTTCGTCGGTGACCATCTCGAGGGTGAGCTCGTCGTGGTTGCGCAGGAAGATGCCCCACTGGCAGCTCGACGGGATGGCCGGGGTCTTGGCGAGGATTTCCGAGACGGGATACCGGGATTCCCTGCGCACCGCCATGAAGATGCGCGGCATCACCGGGAAGTGGAACGCCATGTGGCACTCGTCGCCGCCGGAGCTGTAGTCGCCGAAGTAGTCGACGACGTCCTCCGGCCACTGGTTCGCCTCCGCCAGCAGCACCGTGTCCGGGTAGGAGGCGTCGATCTCCTTGCGGACCCGCTTGAGGAACTCGTGGGTCGCCGGAAGGTTTTCGCAGTTGGTGCCCTCCTCCTGGTACAGGTACGGCACCGCGTCGAGCCGGAAGCCGTCGATGCCCAGGTCCAGCCAGAACCGCAGGGCGGAGATGATCTCCTCCTGCACCGCCGGGTTCTCGTAGTTGAGGTCGGGCTGGTGGGAGAAGAAGCGGTGCCAGTAGTACTGCTTGCGGACCGGGTCGAAGGTCCAGTTGGAGGCCTCGGTGTCGACGAAGATGATCCGCGCGTCCTGGTACTGCTTGTCGTCGTCGGCCCACACGTAGTAGTCGCCGTAGGGGCCGTCCGGATCCTTCCTGGACTCCTGGAACCAGGGGTGCTGGTCGCTGGTGTGGTTCATGACGAAGTCGATGATGACGCGCATGCCGCGGTGGTGGGCGGCGTCGACGAACTCCACGAAGTCGGCGAGGTCGCCGAACTCGGGCAGGACGGCGGTGTAGTCCGAGACGTCGTATCCGCCGTCCCTCAGGGGTGACTTGAAGAACGGCGGCAGCCACAGGCAGTCGACGCCCAGCCACTGCAGGTAGTCGAGTTTCGCGGTCAGGCCCTTGAGGTCGCCGACGCCGTCACCGTTGCTGTCCTGGAAGGAGCGGACGAGGACCTCGTAGAAGACGGCGCGCTTGAACCACTCCGGATCCCGGTCCTTGGCCGGGGTGTCCTCGAAGGTGTCGTGGACGGGCTCGTTGACGATCATTAGGTGGGTGACCCTCCGATCTGCGGGGTGGACGGTCGCAGAACCGAAAAGATGTGCGCGGGCCGGGTGCCCGGTTCGAGGCGCACATAATTGGCCCTGCCCCAGTGATAGGTCTCACCGGTGAGCTCGTCGCGCACCGGCACCGACTCGTGCCATTCCAGGCCGAGTTGCGGCATGTCCAACGAGACCGTGGCCTCCTGGGTGTGGTGGGGGTCGAGGTTGGCGACCACCAGAACCGTGTTCGAGCCGCTCCGCTTCGAGTACGCGATCACCGCCTCCTGATCCGCGTGGTGGAAGTGGAGATCGCGCAGTTGCCGCAGGGCGGGGTGTGCGCGGCGGATCGTGTTGAGCCGGGTGATCAGCGGGGTCAGGGAGCGGCCCTCGCGGTCGGCGGCTTCCCAGTCGCGTGCCTTGAGCTGGTACTTCTCCGAGTCGTGGTACTCCTCGCTGCCCTCGCGCACCGGGGTGTTCTCGCACAGCTCGTAGCCGCTGTAGATGCCCCAGGTCGGGGAGAGGGTCGCGGCGAGCACGGCGCGGACCTCGAAGGCGGGCCGGCCGCCGTGCTGCAGGTACTCGTGCAGGATGTCGGGGGTGTTGGCGAAGAAGTTGGGCCGCATGTAGGAGGCCGCCTCCCCCGACAGTTCGGTCAGGTACTCGGTCAGCTCCTCCTTGGTGTTGCGCCAGGTGAAGTACGTGTACGACTGCTGGAAGCCGCTCTGGGCCAGGGTGTGCATCATCGCCGGGCGGGTGAACGCCTCGGCCAGGAAGATCACGTCGGGGTCGGTGCGGTTGATGTCCGCGATCACCCGCTCCCAGAACACGACCGGCTTGGTGTGCGGGTTGTCGACGCGGAAGATCCGCACGCCGTGGTCCATCCAGTGCCGCAGCACCCGCGACGTCTCGGCGATCAGGCCGTCCATGTCGGCGTCGAAGGCGATCGGGTAGATGTCCTGGTACTTCTTGGGCGGGTTCTCCGCGTAGGCGATCGTCCCGTCCGGCCGGTGGTGGAACCACTCCGGGTGTTTGTGCACCC
>NZ_JBVIPA010000051.1:0-51064 GCF_055578365.1 Streptomyces sp. NPDC033131 | reverse complement strand
TTTTGGCACGCTGTTGAGTTCTCAAGGAACGGACGCTTCCTTTGTACTCACCCTCTCGGGCTTTCCTCCGGGCTTCCCTTCGGTCTTGCGTTTCCAACTCTAGCAGTGATTTTCCGGCCCTCTGACCACCGTCCTGCAGGCATGCAGAAGGTGACCCCGAGATAGGATCTGCCAAGTTGGGTGCTGCCAGGCAAGGACGCTAAGTGTGCGTCGCTCAGCCCCGAGCAGGAGTACGACTGTACACGGGGCCGCGGAGCAGGTGCAAATCGATTTGGAGGTGTGGTCTAGACCTCTAATCGGGAGCTACCCTGCTGATCAGCGCGCCGTCCGGGACAGGCAGTGACGGTGTCCATATAGATCTCCACCCCTGGGAGGCTTCCCATGACCACCGTGACGTCCCCTCTTGCTGGACGCGCCATCGGACTGGCAGCGGTGCCCGATCCGGTCTTCTCCGGGGCCATGGTCGGCCCCGGCACGGCCATCGACCCCGTGCGTGAGCCTTCCGAGGCTGTCGCGCCCATGGACGGAGTCATCGTCTCGCTGCATCCGCACGCTTTCGTCGTCGTCGACGAGACAGGACACGGCGTACTCACCCACCTCGGTATCGACACGGTGCAGCTCAACGGTCAGGGCTTCGAGTTGCTCGTGAACAAGGGCGACACCGTCACGCGTGGCCAGAGCGTGGTGCGCTGGAATCCGGCGGCGGTCGAGGCCGCCGGCAAGTCTCCGGTCTGCCCGATCGTGGCACTCGAGGCCACGGCCGAGGCGCTCGCCGAGCTCCGCGAGGACGGCGACGTGAAGTCCGGCGACAGTCTCTTCGTCTGGAAGTGACGTCGGCGCCGTCCGATGACGGCAAGTAGGGGACAACCACCGCGGCGGCGGGACCCGCCGCACTATCGGGACGGGTGAGATGGAGACAACGCTGCGAGGCGTCGGCGTGAGCCATGGTGTGGCGATCGGCGAGGTTCGGCACATGGGAACGGCGGTGCTGGAACCGCCTGCCAAGCAGAGCCCACCGGAGGACGCGGGGCGTGAACAGGGGCGCGCCCGCAAAGCCGTCGAGGCTGTGGCGGCCGACCTGATGGCACGCGGGAACCTGGCCGGGGGTGAAGCCCAGGCGGTGCTCGAGGCGCAGGCCATGATGGCTCAGGACCCCGAGCTGATGGCGGACGTGGAGCGGCGTATCACCGTCGGGAGCACGGCCGAGCGTGCGGTGTACGACGCTTTCGCCGCTTACCGGGCCCTGCTCGCCGGAGCTGGTGAGTACCTGGCCGGTCGTGTGGCCGACCTCGATGACGTGCGGAATCGTATCGTCGCACGCTTGCTCGGGGTGCCTATGCCGGGTGTCCCGGACAGCGACGAGCCGTACGTCCTCATTGCGCGGGACCTCGCGCCGGCCGACACCGCGCTTCTGGACCCGACGCTGGTCCTCGGCTTCGTCACCGAGGAGGGCGGGCCGACGAGCCACAGTGCGATTCTCGCCCGGGCGCTCGGCGTCCCGGCAGTGGTGGCGCTGCCCGGAGCGAGTGAGCTGGCCGAGGGCACGATGATCGCGGTGGATGGGAGCACCGGCGAGATCTTCGTGAACCCCACTGGGGAACGGAAGACGCAGATGGCGGCCGAGGCTGCCCAGCGCAAGGCCGCGCTGGCCGCCTCCACGGGGCCGGGCGTCACCTCCGACGGTCACAAGGTGCCGCTGCTCGCGAACATCGGCGGTCCGGCCGACGTGCCGGCGGCCGTCGAGGCCGGGGCGGAGGGTGTCGGTCTGTTCCGTACCGAGTTCCTGTTCCTCGACGACAGCAAGAACGCTCCGTCGGAGGAGAAGCAGGTCGACGCCTACCGTCAGGTGCTCGAGGCGTTCCCTGAGGGACGTGTCGTGGTGCGTGTGCTGGACGCGGGGGCGGACAAGCCGCTGGACTTTCTCACGCCGGCCGATGAGCCGAACCCGGCGTTGGGCGTGCGTGGCCTGCGGTCGCTGCTCGACCACCCCGATGTGCTCCGCACGCAGCTGACCGCGCTCGCCAAGGCTGCCGAGGGGCTGCCGGTGTACCTCGAGGTCATGGCTCCGATGGTGGCGGACCGTGCCGACGCGAGGGCGTTCGCGGACGCGTGCCGTGAAGCCGGGCTGCGGGCGAAGTTCGGCGCGATGGTGGAGATCCCGTCGGCCGCGCTGCGGGCGCGCTCGATTCTGCAGGAGGTCGAGTTCCTGTCCCTGGGGACCAACGACCTCGCGCAGTACACCTTCGCCGCTGACCGTCAGGTGGGTGCGGTGTCCCGTCTGCAGGATCCCTGGCAGCCCGCGCTGCTCGACCTGGTCGCGCTGTCCGCCGACGCGGCGAAGGCCGAGGGCAAGAGCTGTGGGGTCTGCGGCGAGGCCGCGTCCGACCCGCTGCTCGCCTGTGTGCTGACCGGTCTGGGCGTCACCTCTCTTTCCATGGGTGCGGCGTCGATCCCTTACGTTCGGGGGACGCTGGCGAAGTACACGCTGGCGCAGTGTGAGCGGGCCGCGGCTGCCGCGCGGGCTTCGGACAGTGCTGAGGAAGCGCGCACCGCGGCACAGGCCGTGTTGTCCGGCGAGTAACAGTCGGCCCGGCCATCCTGGCCGTGTCGTGAGGGGCGCTCCACCTGCGGGTGGGGCGCCCCTCCTGCGTTCAGTGGTGGTGTCCCGGCGTCTGCCCCATGTCACCGAGCTCGGGCGGCACGCAGTAGTCGACGTCCGATTCGGGGGAGATGAGGTCACCGGAGTCGATGTCGGTGCAGTAGGCGTCGAAGACTTCTCCGGCAGTGAGGGGTTCGAGGCCCTCTCCGCGCATGCGCCAGCCGTAGATGCGGTCCGGGGCGCCGGGGGTGCTGGTGCGCATGACGAGGCCGCCAGGTCCGTGGGTGGCGAGGCCGAGGGCAAGGACGGTGGTGAATTCGAGGGCTTCGGCCTCGTCGAGGTGCGTGGTGCCGTCGCTCTCCTTCTCTGTGCGGAGAACGGACACGAGTGCTTCCGGGGCGCCCGTGACGTTGCAGACGAGGTGGCGGTCTCCGCTCTCGGCTGTTTCGAGGATGCGGACGAGGAGATGGGAGGCGCGGACGAAGGCTGCCCGGCCGATGTCCTCGCCGCAGGCGGCACAGGCGCCGAGGCGCGCCAGCAGGGTGCTCGCGTACTCCCAGGTCGCCTGCCGGACGGCTTCGTCGACGAGGGCCGGTACGAGGTCGGCCAAGGGCCGGCCGTCGTAGGGGATGGTCGGGCCCGTTGCCGCGAGGTCCGCTGTGAAGCGGGTGCGGCTGGACTGGACGTCCGGGTCGAGGCCTGCGGCCGTGCAGAACTCGGCGTACTCCTGTGGGTCGAAGAGGGCGACGGTGGTGTGGCTGCCCTGCGCGGCGCGGGTTTGGAGGAGGTCTTCGACTTGTCGCAGGTAGGTCCTGTGGTCGTCGAAGGTGAAGCTGGGGTAGCGCCGCATGGCGTGGAAGTCGTGCTCGTCGGTCAGCAGGCCGATGGTGCCGGCGATTTCGCGGCGCAGGACGCGTCGCATGGTCTGGTGGTCGGTGTGCGCCATGGTTCCCCCTGTGTGCGGTCGATCAATGCTCACTCACAGTAATCGGCGGCACTGACAACGGTGTCCGCGTCGGGGCGGTCGTGGACGGTCTCGGGCTGGGGATGTGTGGATCAGGCGTGTTTGTGGGCCAGGTCCTCGTAGAAGCGGAGCAGGTCGAGGTTGTCGATGGAGCCTGGGTTGATGGCCTTTTCCAAGGGGGTCCCCTGGAGCAGGCGCTTCACGGGGACCTCGATGCGTTTGCCGGTGAGGGTGTGCGGGATGCCGGGCACCTCGATGACCTCGTCGGGGACGTGGCGGGGGGAGAGCTGTTCGCGGATGGTCTGCTTGATGCGGTTCAGTAGGGTCTCGTCGAGGGTGGCTTCCGGGATCAGGTGTACGAAGAGAGGCATCCAGTAGCCGCCGTCGGGCTGTTCGATGCCGATGACGAGCGATTCCTTGATCTCGGGCAGACGTTCGACGGCTTCGTAGATGTCGGCCGAGCCCATGCGGACGCCCTGGCGGTTGAGCGTCGAGTCGGAGCGGCCGTGGATGACGACCGAGCCGCGCGAGGTGACGGTGATCCAGTCGCCGTGGCGCCACACTCCGGGATAGGTGTCGAAGTAGCTGTCGTGGTACCGGCTGCCGTCCGGGTCGTTCCAGAAGCGGATCGGCATGGACGGCATGGGATTGGTGACGACGAGCTCGCCGACCTCGTCGGTCAGGGGCTGTCCGCTGGGGTCCCAGGACTGCAGGTCCGTGCCCAGTCCGGGGGCCTGGAGCTCGCCGATGTACACGGGGAGGGTCGGTACGGCTCCGGCGAAGCAGGAGCAGACGTCCGTGCCGCCGCTGACGGACGCGATCCACAGGTCCTCGCGGACCTCGTCGTGCAGCCAGCGGAAGCCGTCGGGCGGCAGGGGCGAGCCGGTGGTGGCGACGCACCGCACCCTGGAGAGGTCGTGGTCGCGGCCGGGGTGCACGCCGGCCTTGCGGCAGGCCATGACGTACGCGGCCGAGGTGCCGTAGAGGGTGGCCTGCGTGCGTTCGGCGACCCGCCACTGGGCGCCTGTGTCCGGGTAGCCGGGGCTGCCGTCGTAGAGCACGATCGTGGTGCCCGTGAGGAGGCCGGAGACGAGGAAGTTCCACATCATCCAGCCGGTGGACGTGTACCAGAAGAAGCGGTCCTCAGGGCCCAGGTCGCAGTGCAGGCCGAGCTGCTTGAGGTGCTCCACGAGGATGCCGCCCTGGGACTGGACGATGGCCTTGGGCAGGCCGGTCGTGCCCGAGGAGTAGAGCACCCAGAGGGGGTGGTCGAAGGGGACCTGCTCGAAGACGGGCTCCGTGTCGGCGGCCGTCAGGGCCGACCACTCCAGGGCGCCTTCGGGAGCCTCGGTGCCGAGGAGGGGGATGTGGACGACGGCGCGCAGGGTGGGCAGTTCGCGGCGCAGCTCGGCGACCGTGTCGCGGCGGTCGTGCTCCTTGCCGCCGTAGCGGTAGCCGTCGACGGTGAAGAGGATCACCGGTTCCACCTGCTGGAAGCGGTCCAGGACGCTCCGGGCGCCGAAGTCGGGGGCACAGGAGGTCCACACCCCGCCTACGGCGGCGGTGGCCAGGAGGGCGACGACGGCCTGCGGGATGTTGGGGAGGTAGCCGCTGACGCGGTCACCGGGGCGAACGCCGAGCGTGCGCAGCTCGGCGGCCAGGGCGCCGACCTGACGGCGCAGTTCGGACCAGGTCACGGGGACCGGGTCGTGGGTTTCGTCGACGTGGAGGAGGGCCGGTTCGTCCGCGCGGGTCTCGGCGGCCCGCAGGGCGTGCTCGGCGTAGTTCACGGTCGCTCCGGGGAACCACCGGGCGCCGGGCATCGAGCGGTCCCCGAGTACGCGCGCGTAGGGGGTCGAGAACCGTACGTCGAACCACTCCGTGACGGCTTTCCAGAACGTGTCGAGCTCGTCGACGGACCAGCGGTGCAGTGCGGGGTAGCCGCCGTCTGAAGGGGCGCCGTGGCGTTCCGCCGCCCAGGTCTGGAATCTGGTGACCTGGGCCTGGGCGATGCGTTCCGGATCGGGCTGCCAGAGCGGCTGCGGGTTCATGGTCGGCATGGGGCGGCTCCCGGACTGTGCGCGTCGTGTGCGTCCTCCGCGCACGGGCTGGGTGTGCGCGTGACGCGGCTGACACGGACGATGCCATGTGATCAATTCCAACACCAGGGGGCGCCGCACATAGTCCGTGTCGTGAAGATGTGGTCCCGGCACGGGTGAACGGCAGTTGAACGAGACGCATATGTGGGCCGGTCGATGGCAGGCTGAGCAGCATGGACGGTCGTGACCTGGTGCGTTCGGTGAAGGCAGTCGGTTCGGCGGGGGCGGCCCAGGGGTTGCGTACCGTGCGAGCCGCGTGGCGCAGGAGGCGTGCCGATGCCTCCGGGCTGCCGCCGCGCGGGGCCGAACGGGCTCGGGTGCCCGGCCCCGTGCGGGACGTGGAGCCGGGTCCGGGAGGCGGTCTTCTCCGGTTCAGCCGTTCCGAGCTGCGGATCACCGTCGCGGTGAACGGAGCCGTGTTCTGGGGCTGGGACGGGGCCGGTCCCGAGCCGTCGTACGCGCTCGCCGACCGGTGTCCGGAGCCGGACCCGCGGGCGCTGCTGGAACCGGACAAGGACGGCGGCTGGCGGGTCGTGGCCGAGCGGGTGACGGTCGTCGTCTCGCGGCACGGCGCGATCGAGGTGCTCACGCCCGGAGGAGTGACGCTGCGCCGGGATCTGCCGCCCCGGTGGTGGGATCCGGTCGGCGGCGGGCCGGCGCGGTGGATGCAGCGCTCGGAGGTCGCCTCGGACGCGCGGTTCTTCGGACTCGGCGGGCGTGCTTCGGGGCCCCGGCTGCGGGACGGGGCGTACCGGCTCTGGAACACGGATCCGGGCCGGCCGTTCGGCCCGGACGACGATCCGCTGTACGTGACGATGCCGGTGCAGCTGGTGGTGGCCGACGCGGGGACGCATCTGGTGTTCCACGACACCTCGTGGGACGGCACGGTGACGCTGCGGGAGGGCGAGGAGGGCGCCGGGTCCGGTCATGACCGGGCAGGCACGTGCGAGCTGCGGATGGACGGGGGGCCGCTGCGTTCCTGGGTGGTGGTGGGCACCCCCGCGCGCGTGCTGCTCGCCTGGGCCTCGCTCACCGGGGCGCCGGCGCTGCCGCCGGCCTGGGCGCTCGGTCATCATCACGCGCGGTGGGGCTTCGGTGATGAGCAGGAGGTCCGACGGATCGTTTCGGGCTATCAGGAGCGGGGGCTGCCCCTCGACGCGGTCCATCTGGACATCGACCACTACGACGCGCACCAGGTGTTCACCGTCGATCAGGATCGTTTCCCCAAGTTGCCGGTGCTGGCCGATGAGTTGGGGCGGGACGGGATCCGGCTGGTGTCGATCGTCGATCCCGCCGTCAAGGCCGAGCCGGGCAGCACCGTGTTCGACAGTGGGACGGCCGAGGACGCGTTCGTGCGGGACGCGGGCGGACGGCTCGTGCGGAGTGTCGTGTGGCCCGGGGAGGCCGCCCATCCGGACTTCACGCACGCGCGCGTGCGTCAGTGGTGGGGGCGCCTCTACGAGGAGCGGCTCGCGCAGGGCTTTTCGGGGTTCTGGCACGACATGAACGAACCCACCTCGTTCACGGCCTTCGGCGAGTCCACGTTGCCGCGGTCGGCCAGGCATTTCCTGGAGGGGCGGGGCGGGGACCATCGTGAGGCGCACAACGTGTACGCGCTGTGCATGGCCCGGGCGGGATACGAGGGGTTGCGCGAACTGGCCCCCCAGAAGCGTCCTTTTGTCTTCTCGCGCTCCGGCTGGGCGGGGATGCAGCGCTACGGCGGGGCGTGGTCCGGCGATGTCGCCACGGGCTGGCCGGGGCTGCGCGCGTCGCTGTCGCTGGTCGTGGGGCTGGGGCTGTGCGGGGTGCCGTATTCCGGGCCGGACGTGGGCGGCTTCGACGGGAGCCCGTCGCCCGAGCTGTATCTGAGATGGTTCCAACTGGGCGCGTATCTGCCGCTCTTCCGCACGCATGCGAGTCTGCGGGCCGGGCGCCGGGAGCCGTGGGAGTTCGGTGCGGAGGTGCTGGAGCACGCGCGCGTGGCGCTGGTCGAACGCCGTCGCCTGTTGCCGTATTTCGTGACGCTCGCGCATCTGGCCCGCCATACGGGGGCTCCCTATGTGCGTCCCCTGTGGTGGTCGGCGCCCGAGGACCGCGCGCTGCGGGACTGTGAGGACGCGTTCGTGCTGGGCGACTGCCTGCTGGTGGCGCCGGTGCTCGATCCGGGCGCGGACCGGCGTGCCGTGCGGTTGCCGCGGGGCCGCTGGTACGACACGGCTACGGGGCGGGCCTACGAGGGGCCGGCGCAGGTCCTGGTGGACGCTCCGCTGTCTCGGATACCCGTGCTCGCGCGGGCGGGCGCCGTCATTCCGGTGCGCGGCGACGACGGCGGGCTGGAACTGGAGGTCTGGGCGCCCGCCCGGGGACGTACCGGGGGCGGGCTGGTGGTGCCGGACGGGGGTGACGGCTGGGAGGAGCCGGAGATCGAGCGCTATGTCACTCGCTGGGAGGGCTCACGGGTGGTCGTCGAGCGGGAGGGTGAGGACGGCGTGAGCGAGCCGCCTCACCCGGTGCGCGTACGCGGGCTGCAGACCGGCTGAGGTCAGAGGTACCGGCCCTCGAACCAGGCCCGGACGGCCAGCGTGTGCAGGGGGAAGGCGAGCTCCTCCGGCCGCCGCAGGAGGTGCCAGCCTTCTGTCTCGTCCGTGGCCTCGGAGGGCGCGAGGCTGTCGGCCGGGCGGTCCGGCAGAGCACCGAACAGCAGGAGGTGCCCGTCGGGCGAGCTCAGCGCGTCGACGAGTCGTACGTCGCGGCTCGCCGCGTCGATGCCGGTCTCCTCCTTGAGTTCACGGACGAGGGCGTGCCGCCAGTCCTCGCGGTCGTCGATGTAGCCGCCGGGCAACGCGATGCCTCCGCGCGCGGGGGCGACGGTCCGGGTGATGACCACCAGAGCGGAGCCCTGGGTGTCGTACACGGGCTGGAGGGCCACCGCGACGGGGAGCGGGTTGCGGTAGGCGACGGTCTTGCAGGCCGGACAGGTGCGGGGCCAGCCGGAGACGCCCGCTCCGTAGGGAGCTCCACAGGCGGAACAGTGGGAGCCGGGCGGGGAGTTGGGGATGGAGTGCTGAGTTTCGGACACGCGGCGGACTGTATCCGATCATCGGAAGGGCGTCTTCCGGAGGTGGCCTCATTGCGGTCGGTCCGGGTTCAACGGCTGTTGGTCAGCGACTTCGCGGACACCGGGAAGTCGAAGTAGGTGTCCGGATAGGGCTCGGGCTTGTAGGTGTAGTGCCACCACTCCTCGGCGAGGTTCACGAAGCCGAGGCTCTCCAGGGTGCTCTTGAGGAGCAGCCGGTTGGTCCGCTGTTCGCCCTGGATGCGCGGGTCGAGGGTGTGCGAGAGGGTGTCGAAGCAGTCGAAGCCGGTGCCCATGTCGACGGAGTTGTCCGGGAAACGCTCGCTCTTGGGGGCGTAACAGGGCGCCAGGGGCTCCCCCGGGACGTACGGCCTGGTCGGCTTCGCGGGGAGCTTCACGATCGTGAGGTCCATGGTCGAGCCGCGGCTGTGACCGGATTTCTCGGCGATGTAACCGTCCTCGAACAGCCGGGTCTTGTCGACGTCCGGGTAGAACTCGCTCTTCATGGCCTGGTCGTCGAGGTCCTTCGCCCAGCGCACGAAGTGGTCCACGGCGTGCTGCGGCCGGTAGCAGTCGTACACCTTGAGGGTGTAGCCCTGGCGCAGGAGGTTCACCTGTGCCCGGTGGAGTGCCTCGGCGGCGGGGCGGGTGAGGATGCACAGCGGTTGGCGGTAGCCGTCGATGCGCTCGCCGACGAAGTTGTGCGGGGTGAAGTAACGCATCTCCTGGAGGATCGTCGGGTCCACGGTTCGCAGGGCCACGAAGGTGTCCGGCGCCTTCGGGTCGGTGCTCGCCCGGGCTGTGGCGGACGCGGTGGCCACGGCCAGCAGGGCGGTGCACAGGGTGACCAGCCCGCGCAGTGTGCTCGTCAGTCGTGTCATGTCTCCTGCGTCTATCAGGAGTGTGTTCCGTGGGGGAAGCGATCGGATGCAGTCCGCCTCGAAGGGAGCACTGCGACGGCGCCCCTGCCCATGCGGCGCCGCCCGTGGCACACTTCTGACGTTCCGTCAGATTCGGTGTCGGGGAGGGACCTTGTCGCGCACTCATACGCCGGTGGTCGAGGGGTGGTTCGCCGGCGACGGGGACGACTTCAGGCTGCTCGGCACGCGTTGCCGCGCATGTGCCTCGGTGTTCTTCCCCCGCGAGGACGACCACTGCCGCAATCCCGGGTGTCCCGGCGGCGACCTGGAGGCGGTTCCGCTCTCCCGGCGCGGACGCATCTGGTCGTACACGGACAGCCAGTACCGACCTCCGTCACCCTATGTGACCGATCCGGAACTTCCGTGGGAGCCGTGCACGTTGATCGCTGTGGAGCTGGAGGCAGAGCGGATGGTGGTGCTGGGACAGGCGGTCCCCGGGATCACCGTCGGTGATCTGGCGGTGGGTATGGAGGTGGAGGTCGTGCCCGGGGTGCTCCATGAGGACGCGGAGACCATCTGGACGACCTGGAAGTGGCGGCCGACGGGGGTGACGGAGTGACAGGTGAGGTGGCGGTGCTCGGCGCGGGCATGCACCCGTGGGGCAAATGGGGGCGCGGCTTCGTCGGGTACGGAGTGGTGGCGGCCCGCGCGGCGCTTGCCGACGCCGGGCTGGAGTGGCGGGACGTCGGCTCGATCGTCGGCGCGGACACCGTGCGCGGGGGCTACCCGGGATATGTGGCGGGGGCGACGTTCGCGAAGGCGCTGGGCTGGCAGGGGGCGCGGGTCACGAGCGTGTACGCGGCGTGCGCGTCCGGGGCGCAGGCCGTCGACGTCGCGCGCGGGCAGATACTGTCCGGTCTCGCGGACGTGGTGCTCGTGGTCGGCGCCGATGCCGCACCGAAGGGGTTCTTCCGGCCGGCGGGCGGAGACCGGCCCGATGATCCGGACTGGCTGCGCTTCCGGGTCCTCGGAGCGACCAACCCCACCTACTTCGGGCTGTACGCGCGCCGACGGATGGCCGTGCACGGCGACACCACGCAGGACTTCGCGCAGGTCAAGGTGAAGAACTCCGCCCTGGGCGCACTCAATCCGCATGCCCGCTACCGCAAGCGGGTCACCGCCGAGGAGGTCGCCGTCTCCGCCGTGGTCGCCGATCCGCTGCGGCTGCTCGACATCTGCGCGACCTCCGACGGCGGCGCAGCCGTGGTGCTGTCCAGCATGGATTTCGCGCGCCGTCACGGGGCGGCCGATCCGGTGCGGATCCGGGCCGTGTCCACGGTGACGCCGCGCTACCCCCAGACCGTGCTGGACCTGCCGGATATCGCGACGGACTCCGCGCCGGCCGCAGGACCCGACGCCGAGACCTTCCGGTCGTCCCTCGCCCGGGCGGCCTACGAGGAGGCCGGCATCGGGCCCGAGGACGTCTCCCTCGCCGAGGTGTACGACCTTTCCACCGCGCTGGAGTTGCAGTGGTACGAGGATCTGGGGCTGTGTGGAGAGGGTGAGGGGGCGAAGCTGCTGCGGGAGGGGACGACGGCCCTGGGCGGGCGTATACCGGTCAACACGAGCGGTGGGCTGGCCTCCTTCGGAGAGGCCGTGCCGGCGCAGGCGATCGCCCAGGTCTGCGAGGTGACCTGGCAGTTGAGGGGGGTGGCGGGTGACCGGCAGGTCGCGGGCGCACGGGTGGGGATCACGGCGAACCAGGGCTTGTTCGGGCACGGTTCGGCGGTGATCGCGGTGCGGTGAGCGGCGAGCGGCCGGAGTCCGGGCGGCCGTCAGCGGGCCACGGTGGGTGCAAGGGCTTTCCCGTACGCTGCGTGACCGGCCGGGAATGCTGTGTGAACGTCTCATGAACTGGGCCTGGGCGTGCGCCGGCGGCGCCATCATGCTCCCGTGCACTCCTGGACGGATACTCTCCGCTTCGCCTTCCAGCCGGTGGTCAATCTGACGACAGGCGGGGTCGCGGGGCTGGAGATACTCGCCCGCCCGGAGTCCGGGGACGTTCTGGCCGAGGCCCGTCGTGACCCCGAACTCGACGGCCGGCTCGCGGTGTTGGCGATGCGTTCGGCGGTTCGCAGGGAGACACTGCTGCCGCTGCACGTCAACGTGTTCGCCGGCACGCTCGCCGACCTCGGCGGACTCACGCCGCTGCACGACGCCGTGCGCCAGGCGGGGCGGCTGCCGTGG
The DNA here is from genome assembly GCF_055578365.1 of Streptomyces sp. NPDC033131. Lineage (NCBI taxonomy): Bacteria > Bacillati > Actinomycetota > Actinomycetes > Kitasatosporales > Streptomycetaceae > Streptomyces > Streptomyces sp. NPDC033131. The sequence continues at coordinate 39,219 of NZ_JBVIPA010000051.1, read as the reverse complement.
GAGGTGACGATCGACGTCGGCCCGCCGTACATCCACGTACCGCAGCGAGCGCTGCTGGAGGCGGTGGCCGGGCTGCGCCGGCAGGGGTTCCGGATCAGCGCGGACGGCGTCGGTGACGGGGACGTACCCCTGCGGCTGCTCACCGACATGGGGCCCGACCTGGTGAAACTCGACGCGTCACTGCTGGCGCGGCCGGCGGCGGTGCGGGCGATGCGGACCCTGTGCGACGAGGTGGGTGCGTTGCTGTGCGTCGAGGGGGTGGAGACCGAACTGCAGTGCGCCGGGGCGCTGGCGGCCGGTGCGCAGCTCGCGCAGGGCGAGTTGTTCGCGCCGCCGTCCAGGCTGCCCGTCGCGGAGGTCTACGTCCCGCCCCGCTCCCCCGAGGTCGTCGGGGCGCCGCGTTCGGGGCCGACGGTTCGGGAGTTCGTACGGCCCGCCGCACTGCTGCCCGTCACCGCGTCCGCGAGCCGGGTGCGGGCGCTGCTGACGGGGTCGCCGGACGTGTCCGGGGTGCTGCTCGTGGACCAGGACGGGGTGCCGGTGCGGTCGGTGCACAGGTCCCGCTTCCTGCTGTCCATGTCGGGGCGCTACGGTCATGCCCTGTACGCCGACCGGCCCGCCGCCAAGCTCGGCGACCCGCCCAGGACGGTGGGCGTGGACGCCACCGCGTGGGAGGTCCTGGACGTGCTGGCGGTCGGCGACCGGGACCGTACGTCGGACGACGTGGCGGTCGTCGACCGGTACGGCCGGTGCGTGGGCGTCGTACGGCTCGCGGACCTGGTCCGGGCGCTGGCCGAGAGCCGGGTCGAGGAGGCGGCCGGGCTCAATCCGCTGACCCGGCTGCCCGGTTCGGACGCGATCACCGGCGAGGTGGACCGGCGGATCGCGGACGGGCGGACGGTCGCGCTGAGTTGGCTGGACGTGGACCACTTCAAGCAGGTCAACGACGGGGCCGGCTTCGCGGCCGGCGACGAGCTGATCCGGTCCGTGGGCCGGGCGCTGCTGCACGCCGTGTCCGGCAGTGCCCGGGTGGGCCACATCGGCGGCGACGACTTCCTGGTGCTCGCCGATCCGGACGGGCTGGAACCGCTGGCCGCCTCCGTGCTGGACGTCCCCTGGTCGGCGGGCGGGCGTGCCGTCACGCTGTCCCTGGCCACGGTGCTGTGCGTGCCGGGCAGTGTGACGGACCACCGGGAAGCGGCGGCCTGTCTGGCACCGCTGAAACGGGCCGCGAAGTCGCTGGACGGGGCGAGTTGGGTGGTGGGGCGCGCCGGGATGCCGGGGCACGAGATCCGTCGGGGGGCGGGTGTGACGGCTGTGCGAGCGGTGTAGGTGAGGGGGAGCGGGGACGGTCGGCGGCGCGTGGGAGGCGGCCGGCAGTCGGTGGCCGCATGCCCCCTCAACCGTTGTCGTCGGCGACCTTGACGCTCTCTGGGCTCCGGTGAACACTTCCGGTGTCAGTCGACATCGCCGTACATTCTCGGCGTATTCAGGCACTGCGCTGCGCGGGCCCATCCGAGCCGAGGCCCGAACCCCGTGGGCGATTCGGCTGCGACGGCACGCTCGTCGCGGACGCCGGGCGGGGCGCGGGACTCTCCCTGCCCTCGGCAGTTCGCCAAGGGAACCGCATCCTGCACGGAGGGCCGGGGCCGCTCGTCACGGGCCCACGGCCCAGGGCCTAGGAGCCGCCATGAGCAACGGAGACATTTTCGTCGGCGAGACCATCGGTACCGCGATCCTGATCCTGTTCGGTGCCGGCGTCTGCGCCGCCGTCACCCTGAGATATTCCAAGGCGAGAGCCTCGGGATGGATCGTGATCGCCTTCGGCTGGGGATTCGGTGTGCTGGCGGGCGCGTACACCGCCGCTCCCCTGTCCGGCGGGCACCTCAACCCGGCCGTCACGCTCGGCATCGCCGTGGACACCGGCGAGTGGGGCAAGGTCTGGGTCTATCTGCTGGGCCAGATGGCGGGCGCCATGCTCGGCGCCGTCCTGTGCTATCTCACGTACTTCGCCCAGTTCCAGGCCAACGTCCGGGAGACGGGGACCACCGAGGGCACGGCGGAGGAACCGCTGCCGACGCTCGGCATCTTCTCCACCATCCCGGAGATCCGGAACCCGGTCGCCAACCTGGTCACGGAGATCATCGCGACGGTCGCGCTCGTCCTGCCGATCCTCGCGTTCGGGCTGACCACGGGGCTCGGTGAGTCCGGGACCCTCGTGCTGATCGTCTCGCTGCTGGTCGTCGGCATCGGTCTGTCCCTCGGCGGGCCCACCGGCTATGCCATCAACCCGGCGCGCGACCTCGGCCCGCGCCTCGTGCACACCTTCCTGCCGATCCCGAACAAGGGCGGCTCCGACTGGGGTTACGCCTGGATCCCGGTCGTCGGCCCGCTGATCGGCGGAGCGCTCGCGGGCCTCATCTACAACGCAGCCTTCTGAGCGGTTTCCGGATGGAGCAGCTTCCGAACCAGCAACCACCGAACAGCTTCGAGCAGCATCCTGAATCCCAGCCCAAGGGGTAGCCATGACGGACAACGCCGCGAAGTACGTCGCCGCAATCGACCAGGGCACCACCTCCAGCCGCTGCATCGTCTTCGACCACGACGGCGCGATCGTCGCCGTCGACCAGCGTGAGCACCGCCAGATCTTCCCCAAGCCGGGCTGGGTGGAGCACGACGCCACCGAGATCTGGTCCAAGGTGCAGGCGGTGGTCGCCGGGGCGATCGCCAAGGCCGGTCTGCGCGCCGACCAGCTCAGTGCGCTGGGAATCACCAACCAGCGCGAGACGACGGTCCTGTGGGACCGCGCCACCGGCAAGCCGGTGCACAACGCGATCGTGTGGCAGGACACGCGTACGGCCGCGCTGTGCAGCCAACTGGGCGGCCCGGACGGGCAGGACCGTTTCCGCGAGCAGACGGGGCTGCCGCTGGCCAGCTACTTCTCCGGGCCCAAGGCGGCCTGGCTGCTCGACAACGTGCCCGGCCTCAGGACACGTGCCGAGCGCGGTGAGATCGCCTTCGGCACGATCGACTCCTGGCTGATCTGGAACCTCACCGGCGGCACGGACGGCGGACAGCACGTCACCGACGTGACCAACGCCGGGCGGACCATGCTGATGAACCTGGAGACCCTTCAGTGGGACGCCTCCATCCTGTCCGCGATGAACGTGCCCGAGGCCGTCCTGCCCGAGATCAGGTCGTCCGCCGAGGTGTACGGCACGGCCGTCGGCCAGCTCGCGGGCGTGCCGGTCGCCTCGGCGCTCGGCGACCAGCAGGCGGCGGTGTTCGGTCAGGCCTGCTACGACGTGGGCACGGCGAAGAACACGTACGGCACGGGCAGCTTCCTGCTGCTCAACACGGGCAACCGGCCGGTGCCCTCGAAGAACGGCCTGCTGACGACGATGGGGTACAAGATCGGCAGTGAGGCGCCGGTGTACTGCCTGGAGGGGTCGATCGCCATCACGGGTGCGCTGGTTCAGTGGTTCCGGGACCAGCTCGGCATCATCCGTACCGCCGACGAGATCGAGCCGCTGGCGGCGAGCGTCGAGGACAACGGCGGCGCGTACATCGTGCCCGCCTTCTCCGGCCTGTACGCGCCGTACTGGCGGTCCGACGCCCGCGGTGTCGTCACCGGGCTCACCCGGTACGTCACCAAGGCGCACCTGGCCCGCGCGGTGCTGGAGGCGACGAGCTGGCAGACGCGGGAGGTCGTGGACGCCATGTTCCAGGACTCCGGGGTGCAGATCACCACCCTGAAGGTGGACGGTGGCATGACGAAGAACAACCTGCTCATGCAGCACCAGGCGGACGTGCTCGGCGTGCCGGTGATCCGGCCCATGGTGTCCGAGACGACCTGTCTGGGCGCCGCGTACGCGGCCGGCCTCGCCACCGGTGTGTGGAACGACCTGGACGAGCTCAAGACGCACTGGCGGAAGGACGTCGAGTGGACGCCCGCCATGGAGGCGTCGGCCCGCGACCGTGAATACCACAACTGGCGCAAGGCCGTTGAGAAGAGCTTCGGCTGGCTGGAGGACGAGAACTGACGGCACCCGCGCGTGGACGACGACGAGGCACACACGCGCGTGCGTCGCCCCCATACGCGGCCCACGGACAGCGGCTCGTACCCCGGTCGGCGGGGGTACGGGCCGCGCCCGTGTCACGTCGTGACGGCCTGGCGGCGCTCCGCCGCGTACGCCATCGCGTGCTGGACCACTCCGATGAGGATCTGCTTGACGGACTCCCGGTCGCGGGCGTCGCACAGCAGGAGCGGTACGCCGTCGTCGAGGTCGAGGGCCTGGCGTACGTCCTGGGCCGGATAGCGGGCCGCTCCCTCGAAGCAGTTGACGCCGACGACGAAGGGTATGGAGCGCCGCTCGAAGTAGTCGACGGCGGCGAAGCAGTCCTCCAGGCGGCGGGTGTCGGCGAGCACGACGGCTCCCAGGGCGCCTTCGGACAGCTCGTCCCACATGAACCAGAACCGCTCCTGGCCGGGCGTGCCGAAGAGGTACAGCACCAGGTCCTCGCGCAGCGTGATGCGGCCGAAGTCCATGGCCACGGTGGTGGTGTTCTTGCCCTCCACGCCGCTCGTGTCGTCGACCGGGCGTCCTGCCTCGGTGAGCAGTTCCTCGGTGCGCAGCGGCCTGATCTCGCTGACCGCACCGACGAGGGTGGTCTTGCCCACGCCGAATCCGCCGGCCACCAGGATCTTGAACGTGACGGGCTCGACCGGGGGCTTGCCGCGCTCAGAACGCCCGAAGATCATCGATCTCTACTCCTGCTTGATGGGGGTCGGGCGGCAGAGGGCCGTAGCCTCCGCCGCCGGGGGTTGCGATGACGAGCGCATCGCCGGGCCGACGTCCGCCGCGTCGCCTCCGGCGAGGCCGCCGCCGGCCGAACCGGCCGCGCGTTCCACGCCGTTGGCGCCCACCGCACCGGGTCGGCCGAGGGCGCTGGTGGCGACGGTCGTCCCCATGCGAACGGCCTCGACAGGCTCCCGGGCGGTGAAGGTGCCGCCTCGGTCGACCCGGAACTGCCAGCCTCTCGTCACGTCTGTCTCTCCGATGGCACTGCTCGGCACCGTGTCCGCAGGCCGGTGGGGGAACTGCTGCGGATGGTCGTCGACGATCGGTCAGATCATAACGGGAGTGCGGTTTCCGTGCCCCGCCCTGTGCGGTGCCCGCCCTGTATCCGGTGGCCGGTCCGCATCCGGTGGCCGAGCGCCTCGGGCAGGGCTGGTCGTGCCTTCACCTCGAGACGCGGGGGGGTGCCTCTATGTCTTTCGTCAAGCGAGGCGTGGGGTTCGGGGCTCGTAGAAGGCGCCGTCGCGGAGCATCGCGAACAGCACGTTGATCCGCTGGCGGGCCAGGCGGAGGAGGGCTTGGGTGTGGGTCTTTCCGCGGGCTCGGCATTTGTCGTAGTAGGTGCGGGAGGCGGGGTCATGCAGGGCGGCGAACGCGGACAGGAACATCGCCCGTTTGAGTTGCCGGTTTCCGCCTCTGGGTGCGTGTTCGCCGTGGATGGAGGTGCCCGAGGACTTCGTCGTAGGGGCGAGGCCGGCGTAGGAGGCCAGGTGGGCGGCGGTGGGGAAGCTGGTGCCGTCGCCGACGGTGACCAGCAAGGTGGCGGCGGTCCTGACCGCGACTCCCGGAATCGAGGTCAGGACCGGGGAAAGAGGGTGAGCCTCCAGCAGCTGCCCGATCTGCGCTTCCAGAGCTCGTCGTTGCTCGTGGACGGCGGCGAGCGAGCGGGCCAGCGACGGGATCACGACGTCGAGGGTGCCGGTCCCGGGGACGACCACGGTCTGTTCGTCGAGCGCGTCGAAGACCTCGTCGATCAGCCGCTGGGCCATGCGCGGGGCCCTGGGCCGGGTCACCTCGACGAGCCGGCGGCGGCCGGCTTTCCGCAGTGCGGCCGGGGATCCGTAGCGTTCCAGCAGCCAGGTCACGGCGGGGTGGTCCAGGCGGGGGCCGAGGACGCGTTCCAGGCTGGGGTGGAACTGGGTGAGCAGGCCGCGTATCCGGTTGGAGGTGCGGGTGGCCTCGGCCGCGAGGTCCTGGTCGAAGCCGACCAGCACGGTCAGTTCGGCGGTGATCTCGTCGGTCAGTTCCAGCGAGCGCAGTGTGTGCGGCATCGTCCGGGCGGCGTCGGCGATCACGGCGGCGTCCTTGGCGTCGGTCTTCGCCTCACCCGGGTAGAGATCGGCGATCCGCCGCATCGAGAGTCCGGGCAGGTAGGCGATCTTGCAGCCGGCGTCGCGGGCGACTGTCAGGGGCAGGGCGCCGATCGAGGCGGGCTGGTCCACGATCACCAGGACGGTGCCGAACTTCGCAGCGAGCTTGTCGATGACGGCCCGCAGCTTCGGCTCGCTGTTGGGCAGCTGCTTGTCGAAGACCTTCTTGCCGGCCGGGGTGAGTCCGTGGCCGTGGTGAGCGGTCTTGCCGACGTCCAGGCCGAGGAACACGCCCACGTCTTCGGTGTCGAACATCGCGCCCTTTCGGAAGAGTTGTACGTGCTGGCCTTGGCAGCGGTGTCGTACTCGCGCATCCACGTTATGCAGACCTGCCGCCCGCGAGCTGTCCGGCATTGCGCCGGACCGGGCGGTGGCCGGGCCTCTCATCAGCGTCTCGGACGGCACCTCCCGGGCCCGGTGACACCACCCCCCAGGTCATACGTTCGACAGGGGGGACCAGTCATGCCGGGCCCGGAGGCCAGCGGCCCTCTTGCAGGACCGCGAAGAAGATAACGGGGGGTCACGTGGCGCGGTGGCTGGGCGGAGGGTGACCCGACGGAACGGGCGCCGAACGCGACCGGGGCATCAGAGCGGTCCTGCGCACCACCGGCCGGCTCCGGTCCGCACCCGCCGGCCGTGCGACTCCCTTCCCCGACGCCGTCCGTGAGCGCCTCGCGGCGCTGACGGAACCGGCTTCCTCGTGGGCGGGGCGGTCGGTCACAGCGCCCTGAGGCCGTTGATCACATCCCGCAGAATGCCTTCGTCCGGCAGTTCGGCAGGGGGCACGGGCCGGTTGACGTGAACGAACTCCCCGGTCACGAGGTCTCCCACGAGGACCCGCACCACGCCGATGGGCAGGTTGAGTTCGGCGGCGAGTTCGGCGACCGACTGAGGGGTGTCACGGCACAGGTCGACGATGTCCACGTGTTCGGGGGACAGCGTGTGATCGCCTTCGGGGTCGTCCGCCTGGGGTTCCGTGACGACCACCGCGATGAGGTCGAGGCGGTGCTGCCCCGTACTGGTGGTGCGGCCGCGCGTCATGGCGTACGGACGGACGACCGGTCCGGCCTCGTCGTCGAACCAGTGACTTCTTCCCTGACCGTCTGAGCTCATGTCATCCCACTACCCGCTCTGAGGCAGATCGGTGCGCGGAGCGGCACCCAGATGCACGCCGACCCGCTTCACCAGGAGCGTCATCTCGTACGCCACCAGGCCCACGTCCGAATCCGCGTCCGAGAGGACGGCCAGGCAGCTGCCGTCGCCGGCCGCCGTGACGAACAGGAAGGCGTCGTCGAGCTCGACGACCGTCTGCCGGACGCTGCCCGCCTCGAAGTGGCGGCCCACGCCCTTGGCGAGGCTGTGGAAGCCGGAGGCGACGGCGGCCAGGTGCTCGCTGTCCTCCCGGGTCAGGTCTTGGGACACGCCGGTCGGCAGGCCGTCTCCGGAGAGCACGAGGGCCTTGCGGATGCTCGCGACGCGGTCCACCAGGTCGTCGAGGAGCCAGTTGAGCTCGCCGTTGTTGCCCGCGGTGTGGCCGGTCGCCTTCGGTGCGGTCATCGACCGTCCCCCTTTGTTCCTTGTGGTGCTGTGCCGCTGTGGGCGTCGTCGCCCGCGGCGTTCTCCTCGCGGCCGCGCTGCCAGCCACGCTGGAGCGAGGCCATACGGCTGCGTACCTCGTCGGCGTCCCGCTCCTCCGGCTCCGCCCTGACGTCGGTGCGCCGCCCGGCGCTCTGCTTCAGCTGCGGGGCGAGGCTGGCCTGGCGTACTCGGCGGGGCAGCGGAGCGGTGCTGGAGCCGGAATCCGGGCTGGAGCCGGAGTCCGTGCCAGGGCCGGATCCGGTTCCCCGTGCCGCGGTGCCGGGGCGCCCGGCGGACGTGCTCGGACCGCTCGACGTGATCTCGGCGCGCCGGGTGCGCCTGGGGAGGCCGGAGGGCTCGGGACGCTCGGCGGACGGAGAGTCGGTGTGGTGTCCGCCGGTTTCGCGGCCGAAGTCGGTCGGTGCTCCGGTGCGGTGGTCGTCGCGTTCACGGCCCGCGCCGGTCGCGGACCCCGTGCGGCGGTCGTCGAAGCCGGGGCCCGCGCCCGTCGGGGAAGCGGTGTGCTGGTCGTCGAGGCGGTCCGTCGTGCCGGGGTTCCGGCGCAGTGCGCTCGCGCCGCGGTGGCGGGTGGGCAGGGGGGCCGGGCCCAGGGGGACGGCCGGCTGGGGGCGCGAACGGCTCGGGCCGGCCGGCTGTTCCCCGTCCGCCTCTTCGCGCCGGCCGCGCTGGTCGGTGACCGGGCGTCCGTGGGAGCTGACCAGCTTGGGTGCGCGGCGGGCGGGCAGCGGGACCGGGGCGTTGTGATCGTCGTCGGCCCGGCCGGCGTCGCGCGGCTCGGCGGACGCGTGCTGCTGCTCGCCGGGCCGGGAGGCCGGCTCGTCGTCCGTACCGGTGAGGGAGCGGCGCGGGCGGAACAGTCCGCCGCGTTCGCTGTCCTCGTCGTCCAGGACACCCGGGAAGCCGGCGAGGTCGTCGAGGTCGACCGGCGCCTCCAGTTCGACCGGGCCGTCCAGGAGTGCGGCCGGCAGGCCGGGCAGCTGCGCCGGCGCCTGGGAGAGGGGGGTGCGGCGGGCCTCCGCCAGCTCGGCCTCCTTGGAGGGCCGGGGCCGGTCGAGGCGGAAGCCGAGGCCGTTGGTGTCCGGGACGTCGTCCGTCAGCAGGGTGTCGGGGATGAAGACGACGGCCGTGGTGCCGCCGTACGGGGACGGCTGCAGGGAGACCCGGACGTGCTGCCGCTGGGCGAGCCGGCTGATCACGAACAGGCCCAGCCGGTCGGTGTCGGAAAGCTCGAACTCCGGTGTCTCGGCGAGCCGGAGGTTGGCGTCCAGGAGGGCGTCGGCGGCCATGCCGAGGCCGCGGTCGTGGATCTCCAGGGTGAAGCCGTTGGCGACGCGCTCGCCGAGCACCTGGACGGCGGTGTGCGGCGGGGAGAACACCGTGGCGTTCTCGAGGAGTTCGGCGACCAGGTGCGTGAGGTCCGCGACCGCCGGGCCGGTGACGGCGACGCGGGGCAGCCGGCGGACCTCGATGCGCTCGTAGTCCTCGACCTCGGCGACGGCGGCGCGTACGACGTCCATCAGCTGGACGGGTTTGCGCCACTGCCGGGAGGGCGCGGCGCCGGAGAGGATCACCAGGCCCTCGGCGTGGCGGCGCATCCGGGTGGTCAGGTGGTCGAGGCGGAAGAGGTCGGCGAGTTCGTCGGTGTCCTCGGTCCGCCGCTCCATGGCGTCGAGCAGGGTGAGCTGCTTGTGCAGGAGGACCTGGCTGCGGCGGGCGAGGTTCACGAAGACCTCGGAGACACCGGCCCGGAGTTCGGCCTGTTTGACGGCGGCCTCGACGGCGGCGCGCTGCAGCGTGTTGAGGGCCTGGCCGACCTCGCCGATCTCGTTCTTGTCGTATTCCAGGCGCGGGACCTCGGTCTCCACGTCGACGTGTTCGCCCGTGGACAGGCGGCGCATCACGCTGGGCAGTCGTACGCCGGACGCCTCGTGGGCCTCCAGGCGCAGTTGCCGCAGGTCGCGGATGAGGCTGCGGCCGACCCGCACGGACAGGAGAAGGGAGAAGAGCAGGGCGACGAGGCCGAGGACGCCGGCGACGGCCGCCTTGACGATGACACCCATGGCGTCGGGGCGGACGCGGTCCTGGTAGCGGTCGCCGGCCTGGTCGTTGAGCGTGGCGAGCTCGTCGAGGGCGCTGCCCGCGGCGGCGTCCCAGCTCTTGGCGCTCACCGCGCCGGGGGTGGTGCCGGGTCCTGCGGAGATGACGGCCTGTTCCGCCGACCGCAAAGGGGCGGTCGTGGCGTTCTTCCAGAAGCGTTCGTAGCGTTCGCGCTCCGCCGCGGGCAGGACCGGCAGGCTGATGTCGTACAGCAGCGTGCGCTGGGCGGAGAGGTCGGAGACCTCGCGGACCTCGTCGCGGGTGAGCTTCCCGACCACCAGGGCGGATCCCAGCAAGGCGTCCTCGCGGGACAGCAGTTCGCGGGCCCGGGTGATGTTCACCAGGGCCCTGGCCTGCTTGTCCAGCTCCACGCTGTCGACTCCGTCGACGGAGGCGAGCAGTGCGTAGCAGGGGTCGACGAGACGGTTGTACTGGTCGAGGGCATAGGACCGGTCGACCGTGCCCTCCTCGACGCTGCGGCGCAGGGAGTCGATGCCGTCGAACGCGTCGAGGACGGCGGTGAGGTGTTCGTCGTCGTCCGGGTCGAGTCCGTCGCGGACGTCGGGGTCCTTCGCGTTCTGGCGGATCTTGACGATGGCCTCGTCGGTGGCACTGCGCGTGCTGCGCAGCGCGGACAGCGCGTCCGAGGCCCGGGGGTCGGCGAGGTAGACGAGGGTCTGCCGGCGTTCCTGCTGGAGGACCCGGACGGTGTCCTCGGTGGGGTAGCCGAGCTTCTCGACGATGGACGACACCTGGAAGAGCTGGGCGACTTCCCGGCCCGTCAGTACCGTGGCGAAGCCCCAGATCGCGATCAGGGACACCAGCGGCACGAGGAGCAGCGCCACGATCTTCCGGCGGATCGACTTCCCGCGAAAGCGCATGGCCTCCCCCAGCTCGACCCCCACCGGCAGGGGTACAGATGTGCGTCAACAAACGGCGCGAGCCTACTACTGACGCACGGGTAACTCGAAGACCCGTCCGGAAGCTGAACTTCCGCGCCGTGGGCGAGACATGGTGAGAAGTCCGCTCATGACAGGAGATTGCCTCCTGTCTTTCCCAGGCAGCTGCCGGTGCGGACGCGATCGGCCCTCCCGGCCAGTTGGCCGGAATTTTGCTTTCGTTGGGAATCTTGGAGGGGATTCGTTCGTCTTCTCCATGGGAGTCGGGACGGAATCGGCCACAGGAGCCGCGACCCGCACCCGGGCGGCGTAAATCAGCGCAAGCCGGGCAGCCACTGGAGAGCCGGGTGTTCGGATCCGGGGCGAGCGGTCTGCAGGCGGTGGGGAGTGACACGGTGATGGGCACGGCGGAGCGACAAGAGACGCTGCCGGACAGCAGGGTGGCGCACGTGGTGGCGCAACGCGCCACCGAGGCGCCGGATCACGACATTCCGACGGACAAGGGCGGGGCGGTGGCGTACCCGAGCGCGGCCGAGCCGGCCGAGCCCGTCGAGCGCGCCGAGGGCCGCGCGGCACAGGAACAGTCCTCCTACCGGCCGTTGTGGATCGAGGAGCCTGCGCAGCGGCGCCGGTTGCCCGATCCCGTGCGGACCTCGGCGGTGCGGGCGGTGCTGATCATCGCCGTGACGCTGATCCAGGCCATGGTGGCCTTCCTGTGCACCGTGGCCGGTTCCTGGCTGGCGTTCCCGATGGTGCTCAGCAGCGTCGCCAGCACGGTGGTGGCCACCTGGGGCGCCCTGGACGTCTGGGTGACCCGTCAGGTGTGGAACCAGCGCCACGGCGTGGTGTCGACGCCCAGCAGCAGTGCGCGTGCCCTGCGACGCGAGCGGCGCAAGGCACGGCGACAGGCACGGGGCGCCGAGCGGGCCCAGGAGCGGATACGCAGGCAGGACGGCGCGGGGCGGCTGTCGCACTCCTGACGATCTGGAAGGCCGGTCCGGCAGTCCGGCGAACGGCCCCGGCCTCCGAGCCCGGTGGCGTTCAGAGTGCGGCCGGCTGGGGCCTGCTCCCTCCGCGTGCGAGTTCCCGTCGCGCCCGCATGAAGGGGCGCGGCCGGTTCACGGAGAGCACCGCGGTCGTACGGCCGTCCCGCTCGTACAGGGCGAGGAAGCCGCCCTCCCCGGGTGCGCCGTCGGTGAGTTCGCCCTCGGCGATGCGGACACCGTCCCCGTCCTGCCGGCGGCCGGCGAACTGGATGCGCGCGCCGTACTGGTCCGACCAGAAGTACGGCAGCGAGCCGGCGGTCTCCCGCGTGCGTCCGGCGAGCAGGTTGGCCACGGCTACCCGGGGTTGTTCCGTCGCGGACGTCCAGTGTTCGGCGCGGGTGCCGCCGACGCGGGCGACATCGCCGACGGCGACCACCTGCGGCAGGGCCGTCGCACAGCCGTCGTCGCACAGCACGCCGTCGTGCAGGGCGAGCGTCGAGCCCGCCAGCCAGGCGGTGTTGGGAGTGGCGCCGATGCCGACGATCACCGTGTCGGCGGGCAGGACACGGCCGTCGGACAGTTCGACGCCGGTGACGGCGCCCGTGCCGCGCAGTGCGGCCACCCCGATGCCCGCGACCAGGACAGCGCCGCCCCGCCGGTGCAGTGCGGCGCACACGGCGGCCATCTCGGGACCGAGTTGGGGCACGAGCGGGAGCGGAGCGGCCTCCACGACGGTGACGCTGTGGCCGAGCGCGGCGCAGGAGGACGCGGTCTCGGCTCCGATGAAGCCTCCTCCGATGACGACGACCTGACGTGGGCCGCCGCCGAGTTCGTCCCGCAGGGCGCGCGCGTCGTCGAGGGTGCGCAGGGTGTGGACCCCGGTGAGGCCGGAGCCGGGAAGGCGGCGGGCCGAGGCGCCGGTGGCGATGACGACGCCGTCGGTGGACACCGTACGGCCGTCGTCGAGCAGTACGGTCCGGCCGCGGGCGTCGAGGCCGCGGGCCCGGGTGCCGAGCAGCCACTCGGCGTCGAGCTCGGTGCTCTCCTCGGCGTCGGTGAGAGCGAGCTGGTCCTCGCCCACGCGGCCGGTGAGGAAGTCCTTGGAGAGGGGAGGCCGGTCGTACGGGCGGTGGGGTTCGTCGCCGACGATCACCAGGCGTCCGTCGAAGCCCTGGGAGCGTAGTTCCCGGGCCGCGTACAGACCGGCCAGGGAGGCGCCGACGACGGTCACGGTCCTCATGCGGCGGTGCCCTCCTCCGCGGCGAGGTGGACATGGATCATGCCGTCGTCGACGCTGACCCGGTGGGTGCGGACCGGCCGCCGGGCCGGGAGGCAGGTCGGTTGTCCGGTACGGAGATCGAATGAAGCCGCGTGCAGCGGGCATTCGACCAGACAGCCCTCCAGCCAGCCCTCGGAGAGGGAGGCGTCCTGATGGGTGCAGGTGTCGTCGATGGCGTACAGCTCGCCGCCCTCGGTGCGGAACACGGCGATGGGCGGTGTCGTCGCGACGCGGACGGACTCGCCTTCGGGGAGGTTCTCGAAGCGGCAGACGGGAATCACGGGCCCCCCTCTCGGTCCGGGACGCTCGGTCCGGACCTGTCTGGTCCAGGTTGATCAGGGAGTGCGGACCGCCATTGGTCCGGCAGCAGAGAGTGCGAAAACGAGAACTGCGCAAGCGAGGAGATCTGCTCAAGTGAGGAGTTCTGCTCGAGCGGGTGGTTCACTCAACGCCGGATCTTCGGCGAACTATGTCGGGGCGTCGCGGATCCTTGTCGGATCTCGTGGGACCCGGTCGGACCTCCTCGGACCCGTCGGAGCTCGCCGGGCCCTCGTCGGATCTTCTTCGGTCCGCGTCGGGTCCGCGCTGATCGGTACCGTTCGGCACCCTCCCGGGCGCCGGACCCTTGGGTAACATGATGTTTCGCATGACGCACGGAAGAGCGTCATGCGCAACAGAATCCGGGCGGGACGACCGTCGCGTCAAGGGTTTCCCGCAGATGCGGCCCGAATAGGGCCCACAGGTGGTGAGAGTTGAGCCATGACCCGCACGCAGAAGCAGTCCGACCGTAGCGAGGAGAAGGCCGCGAACCCGGAGAAGAACGGCAGAGGAGCGGCCAGCGCCGTCCAGTCGGTGGACCGCGCCGTGAGCGTGCTGGAGATCCTGGCCCGGCTCGGTGAGGCGGGGGTCACCGAGCTCGCAGACGAGCTGGACGTGCACAAGTCCACCGCGTTCCGGTTGCTCGGCGTCCTGGAGAACCGCGGCCTGGTGGCCCAGGCCAAGGACCGCGGCAAGTACTACCTGGGTGCCGGCGTCCTCCGGCTGGCGGGGGCGGCGGCGGTACGGCTGGACATCTCGCAGGAGGGCGTCCCGGTCTGCCGGGAACTCGCCGACGAGCTGGGCGAGACGGTGAACATCGCGGTCCTGGACGACGACGCGGCGGTCAACATCATGCAGGCCCGCGGCACCGCGTCCGTGACCGCGCAGAACTGGCTGGGCAGACGCACCCCGCTGCACGCCACCTCCAGCGGCAAGGTGCTGCTCGCGCACATGCCGCCCACCCTGCGCGAGGGCCTGCTCGCGCGCTCCCTGCCGCGCTTCACCGAGCGGACGATCACCGGCGCCTCCGTGCTGCGGTCCGAACTGGAGGCCGTGGTGGAACAGGGCTACGCCCTCACCATCGAGGAACTGGAGCTGGGCCTGGCCGCCGTGGCCGCCCCGGTCCGCTCGCACGACGGCAAGGTCATCGCCGCCCTCAGCGTCTCGGGACCGGTGTACCGCCTGAACAGCGACCGGCTGCCGGAGCTGGCCAAACGCACGGTGGCGGCCGGGTCCGAGCTGTCGCGCCGTATGGGATACGGCTTCTGACGGACCCCTGAACAGACGGACAGGACCAGACCCGCAAGGACCAGACCCGCAACATCAGACCAGCGAGACGGATACGCACGACCAGGTGGCGCACGGCGCGAACCGCGGCGCGGGACCGGGAATCCCCCAGGTCCCGCGCCGCCGTGTGTCCGGCACGTTTCGCCCCTCACGTTCCTTTTGCCAAGGGTTAACTCGCACCTCTTGACGGCCCCCCGAGGCGTTCTCAGTATGTTCCTCATAGCGCAACCCATCGTGCATTGCGCAACAGCAGAGGAGCTTGGTCGTGCCACACGAGGTCCGTGCCGTAGTCGCTGTGAAGAAGGGCGCACCCGTCGAGGTGCAGACGATCGTCGTCCCCGACCCGGGCCCCGGAGAGGTACTTGTCGCCGTGCAGGCCTGCGGGGTCTGCCACACGGACCTGCACTACCGGGAGGGCGCGATCAACGACGACTTCCCGTTCCTGCTCGGCCATGAGGCGGCCGGCACGATCGAGGCGGTCGGAGAGGGCGTCACCGACCTCACACCCGGCGACTACGTGGTCCTCGCGTGGCGCGCGCCCTGCGGCTCCTGCCGTTCCTGTCGCCGCGGCCGCCCCTGGTACTGCTTCGACTCCCGCAACGCCGTCCAGCCGATGACCCTGCTGGACGGCACCCCGCTCAGCAACGCCCTGGGCATCGGCGCCTTCGCCGAGAAGACCCTGGTCGCGGCGGGCCAGGCGGTGAAGATCGACCCGGCCGCCCGCCCCGAGGCCGCGGGCCTGATCGGCTGCGGCGTGATGGCCGGTTACGGCGCCGCGGTCAACACCGGCAAGGTCGGCCGCGGCGACTCGGTGGCCGTCATCGGCTGCGGCGGCGTCGGCAACGCGGCCATCGCGGGCGCCTGCCTCAACGGCGCCATGAAGGTCATCGCCGTCGACATCGACGACAAGAAGCTCGACCAGGCGGAGAAGTTCGGCGCCACGCACACCGTCAACTCCCGCGGCACTGACCCGGTCGAGGCGGTCCGCGCGCTCACCGACGGCCACGGCGTGGACATCGCGATCGACGCGGTGGGCCGTCCGGAGACCTTCAAGCAGGCCTTCTACATGCGCGACCACGCGGGCCTGCTGGTCCAGGTGGGCGTGCCCTCCCCCGAGATGAAGGTCGAGCTCCCGCTGATCGACGTCTTCTCGCGCGGCGGCGCCATCAAGTCGTCCTGGTACGGCGACTGCCTGCCGAGCCGCGACTTCCCCTTCCTGATCGACCAGTACCTGTACGGGCTGCTGGACCTCAACGCCTTCGTCAGCGAGACCATCGCGCTCGACCAGGTCGAGGAGGCCTTCGCCAAGATGCACCGCGGCGAGGTACTGCGCTCGGTGGTGGTCCTGTGAGCGACGAGGGCCACCCGGCTGGTGGTCCGATGAGCGACAGGGGCCACGCGGTACGCGTCGACCGGGTCGTCACCAAGGGCACCTTCAGCCTGGACGGCGAGACCTTCGACGTCGACAACAACGTCTGGCTCGTCGGCGACGACGAGGAAGTGCTGATCGTGGACGCCGCCCATGACGCCCACGCCATCCACGAGGCGGTCGCGGGCCGTCATGTCACCGCCATCGCCTGCACCCACGCCCACGACGACCACGTCGACGCGGCGGCGGAACTCTCCCTCCTCACCGGGGCGCCGGTCCTGCTCCACGCCGGCGACCACGAGCTCTGGTCCCGCATCCACCCCCGCCGCAAACCGGACGGCGAGCTGACCGACGGCCGGATCCTCACCGTCGCCGGCATCGAGGTCCACGTCATCCACAGCCCCGGGCACACCTGGGGCAGTTGCTCGCTGTACGTCCCGTTCCTCGACGCCGTGTTCACCGGCGACACCCTCTTCCACGGCGGCCCCGGCGCCACCGGCCGCTCCTACTCGGACCGCCCCACCATCGAGGCGTCCCTCCGCAACCGGCTGCTCACCCTGCCCGGCGACACAATCGTCCACACCGGGCACGGCCAGGACACGACGATCGCCGCCGAGCGGCCCAACGTGCCCGCCCTCTGAGCACGTCCCCTCAAGCGCCTTCGCTCCGCCTCAAGCGCGTTCACCTCCGTCCCCGGCAAGGAGGGGCATGTCCAGCACGCCCGAAAACCACCCTCACTTCCCCCGCGTGGTCATCGTCGGCGCCGGCATCGTCGGCTGCTCCCTCGCCGACGAACTCACCTCCCGCGGCTGGAGCGACGTCACCGTCCTGGAACAGGGCCCGCTGCCCGCCCCCGGCGGCTCCACCTCGCACGCCCCCGGCCTCGTCTTCCAGACCAGCCCGTCGAAGACGCTCGCCGAGTTCGCCAAGTACACCGTCGAGAAGTTCGTCTCCCTCGAAGTGGACGGTCTCCCCTGCTTCAACCAGGTCGGCGGCCTGGAGCTGGCCACCACCCCGGAGCGCCTGGCCGAACTGCACCGCAGGGCCGGTTACGCCGCCGCCTGGGGAATCCGCGGCGAGGTCGTCAGTGCTGCCCGCTGCAAGGAACTCTGGCCGCTCCTCGACGAGTCCGTGGTGCTCGGCGGCTTCCACACCCCCGACGACGGCCTCGCCCGCGCCCTGCTCGCGTCCCGCGCCCAGATCGCACGGGCCACCGGGAGGGGCGCCCGCTTCCTGGAACGCCACACGGTCACCGGGATCGAGCAGGAGGGCGGCAGGGTCACCGCCGTCGTCACCGACCAGGGCACGTTCCCCGCCGACCACGTCGTCTCCGCGGCCGGTTTCTGGGGCCCGGTCATCGGCCGCATGGCGGGCATCGACGTCCCCCTGCAGCCGCTCGCCCACCAGTACGCGAAGACCAAGCCGCTCCCCGAACTCCGGGACCACCAGGCGGAGGCCTCCAGGCCGATCCTCCGCTTCCAGGACCGCGACCTGTACTTCCGCGAGCACACCGACCGCTTGGGCATCGGCTCCTACGCCCACCGGCCCATGCTGGTCGACCCGTTCGCCGTCCTGCCGTACGACGAGGCCCGCGCCCGGAACCTGGACATGCCCTCCTCGCTCCCCTTCACGGAGGAGGACTGGGCGCCCAGCTGGGACGACTGCCGCCGCCTGGTCCCGGCCCTGCGGGACGCCGAGATCGAGGCCGGCTTCAACGGTGTCTTCTCCTTCACCCCGGACGGCATGCCCGTCCTCGGCGAGTCACGGCAACTGCGCGGGTTCTGGCTGGCCGAGGCCGTGTGGGTCACCCACTCCGCCGGTGTGGCGAAGGCCGTCGCCGAGTGGATGGTCGACGGGCGGCCCGCCCTCGACCTGCACGAGTGCGACCTCACGCGTTTCGAGGAAGCGCAGCGTTCACCGTCGTACATCCGTGAACGCGGTTCACAGCAGTTCGTCGAGGTGTACGACGTCCTCCACCCGCTCCAGCCGATGGAGCAGCCGCGTCCTCTGCGCGTCAGCCCCTTCTACGCCCGGCAGCAACAGCTGGGCGCGTACTTCCTGGAGGGCGGCGGCTGGGAGCGTCCGCACTGGTACGAGGCGAACGCCCCCCTGGTCGACTCGCTCGGCCCGCTCCCCGAGCGCGACGCCTGGTCGGCCCGCCACTGGTCCCCCCTCGCCGCCGCCGAGGCCAAGGTCACCCGCGAGAAGGTCGCCCTTTACGACATGACCCCCCTGCGGCGTCTCGAAGTGACCGGCCCCGGGGCCCTGGACTTCCTGCACCGCATGACCACCAACAACCTCCGCAAGAAGCCCGGCGCGGTCACCTACACGCTCCTCCTGGACGAGACCGGCGGCGTCCGCTCCGACCTCACCGTCGCCCGCCTCGCCCCCGACCGCTTCCAGGTCGGTGCCAACTCCCCCGCCGACCTCGACTGGCTCACCCGGTATGCCCCGGACGACGTCCACATCAAGGACATCACCTCCGGCACCTGCTGCATCGGCGTCTGGGGGCCCCTCGCCCGGGACCTCGTCCAGCCGCTGACCCGCGACGACTTCTCGCACGAGGCCTTCGGCTACTTCCGCGCGAAGGAGACCTACCTCGGGCATGTCCCGGTGACGGCGATGCGTCTGAGTTACGTCGGCGAGCTCGGCTGGGAGCTGTACACCACCGCCGACCTGGGCCTGCGTCTGTGGGACACGCTGTGGGAGGCCGGCCAGGAGCTCGGCGTGGTCGCCGCCGGCCGCTCCGCCTTCAACTCCCTGCGTCTGGAGAAGGGTTACCGGGCCTGGGGCACCGACATGACCGACGAGCACTCCCCCTATGAGGCGGGCGTCGGCTTCGCGGTCCGCACGGACAAGGAGTTCGTGGGGCGCGCGGCACTCACCGACGCGCCCCTGACCCGCAAACTCACGCCCCTCCTTCTCGACGACCCCGCCGCCGTGGTCCTCGGCAAGGAACCGGTCTACGTCGACGGCACCCCCGCCGGCTACGTGACAAGTGCCTCGTACGGCTACACGCTCGGCCGCTGCGTCGCGTACGCCTGGCTGCCGGCCGGGCTCACCACCGGCACCGGCGTCCACATCGAGTACTTCGGCGAGAAGGTCCCGGCGACGGTCGCCGAAGAGCCCCTCTTCGACCCGAAGATGACCCGCATCCGCCGATGACGACCGGTGATCACCGCTGACCATCGCTGTCGATGACTGACGCACCCCCAGGAGGCATGGAGTGTCCCCCACTTACGACGTGATCGTCATCGGTCTCGGCGGTATGGGCAGCGCCGCCGCCCACCACCTCTCCGCGCGCGGTGCCCGTGTGCTGGGCCTGGAGAAGTTCGGCCCGGTGCACAACCGCGGCTCCAGCCACGGCGGTTCGCGGATCACCCGCCAGTCGTACTTCGAGGACCCGGCGTACGTCCCGCTGTTGCTGCGCGCCTACGAACTTTACGAAGACCTGGAGCGGGCCACCGGGCGCGAGATCGCGATCCTCCCCGGTGGCGTGATGATCGGCCACCCCGACTCCCGGACCGTCTCCGGTTCGCTGCTCTCGGCCCAGCAGTGGGACCTGCCGCACGAGATGCTGGACGCCAAGGAGATCCGCCGCCGCTTCCCGACGCTCTCGCCCAAGGACGAGGAGGTGGCGCTGTTCGAGAAGAAGGCCGGTCTTCTGCGGCCCGAGAACACCGTCGCCGCGCACCTCCAGCTCGCCACCCGGCAGGGCGCCGACCTGCACTTCGAAGAGCCGATGACCCGCTGGGAGCCGTACAGGGACGGTGTCCGCGTCCACACGGCGGAGAACACCTACACCGCCTCCCAGCTGGTGATCTGCCCGGGCGCGTGGGCGCCGCAACTGCTCACGGACATCGGGGTGCCGTTCACCATCGAGCGGCAGGTCATGTACTGGTTCCAGCCGGCCGGCGGTGTCCAGCGGTTCGTCCCCGAGAACCACCCCATCTACATCTGGGAGGACGCCGCCGGCGTCCAGGTCTACGGCTTCCCGTCCATCGACGGCCCCGGCCTCGGCGCCAAAGTCGCCTTCTTCCGCAAGGGCGAGGTCACCACACCGGAGACCATCGACCGGACGGTCCACGAGGACGAGATCAAGGCGATGGCCGACCACATGGCCGGCTGCATCCCGGACCTGCCCGGCACCTTCCTCAAGGCCGCGACCTGCATGTACTCCAACACCCCCGACGAGCACTTCGTCATCGCCCGGCACCCCGCGCACCCGGAGTCGGTCACCGTGGCCTGCGGGTTCTCCGGGCACGGCTTCAAGTTCGTGCCCGTCGTCGGCGAGATCCTCGCGGACCTGGCCCTCACCGGCACCACCGAGCACCCCATCGGCCTGTTCGACCCCTCCCGCCTCGCCGCCGCGCCCGCCTGAGGAGCCCGCCCCGTGACGACGACCCCCGCCCCCCAGACCCCGCTCTCCGAGGCCCCCCGGATCTCCCCGAGCCTGATCGCCACCCTCCCCGGGGACTACTACACCGACCCCGAGATCTTCCGGCAGGAGCAGGAGCACCTGTTCGAGTCCATGTGGTTCTGCGCGGTCCGCGGCGCCGACCTGGCCACCCCGGGCGCCTTCCGCACCGTCCAGATCGGCCGCGAGAACGTCCTCATCACGCGTGGCCGCAAGGGCGAGCTGCGCGCCTTCCTGAACGTCTGCCGCCATCGCGGTGCCCGGCTGTGCACGGAGGAGTCCGGCGAGGTGCGCCGCAACCTCCAGTGCCCGTACCACGCATGGACGTACGACCTCGACGGCAAGCTGATCGCCGCGCCCAACCTGATCAAGATGCCCGACGTCGACCGGGTCGCCTACGGATTGATCAAGGTGTCCCTGCGTGAATGGCTCGGCTACGCCTGGGTGTGCCTCGCCGACGAACCGCCCTCCTTCGAGCAGACGGTCATGCACGCCGCCGTGGAACGGCTCGGCGACGTGGCCGCCATCGACCACTACGGCACCGAGAACCTGGCGCTCGGCAAGCGGATCGTCTACGACGTGAAGGCGAACTGGAAGCTGATCGTCGAGAACTTCATGGAGTGCTACCACTGCGCGACGATCCACCCCGAACTCACCGACGTCCTCCCTGAGTTCGCCGACGGTTACGCGGCCCAGTACTACGTGGGCCACGGCGCCGAGTTCGGCGAGGAGATCAGGGGCTTCACGGTCGACGGCAGCGAGGGGTTCGCCAAGCTGCCCTCGGTCTCCGAGGACCAGGACCGCCGCTACTACGCCATCACGGTGAAGCCGACGGTCTTCATCAACCTCGTACCGGACCATGTGATCCTTCACCGCATGTTCCCCCTGGCCGAGGACCGCACGGTCGTAGAGTGCGACTGGCTGTACGCGCCGGACGTGGTGGAGTCCGGGGCGGACGTGTCGAAGTCGGTGGAGCTGTTCCACCGGGTGAACGAGCAGGACTTCGAGGCCTGTGAACGCACGCAGCCGGCGATGGCGTCGCGTGCGTACCGCAGGGGTGGTGTGCTGGTCCCCACCGAGCACCACATCGGGATCTTCCACGAGTGGCTCGTGGAAAAACTGGGAGGCAGTCATGCCGGACCTGTTCATTGACGGCACCTGGCGCAGTGCGGTCGACGAGCGCACCCGCGAGATCCGCTGTCCCGCCGACGGTTCCCTGGTGGGGGTCGTGGACGAGGCGGGCGGCAAGGACACGGTGGAGGCGATCGCCGCCGCCCGCCGGGCCTTCGACGAGGGGCCGTGGCCGCGCACGTCCCCGAACGAGCGCGGTGACCTGCTGCTGCGGGTCGCCGGCCTCCTGATCCGGGACAAGGACGCACTCGCCCGCGCCGAGTCCCTGGACACCGGGAAGCGGCTCGTCGAGAGCGAGTACGACATCGACGACATCGCGAACTGCTTCCGCTACTTCGGGCGGCTGGTCGCGAGCGAGACCGGCCGGGTCGTGGACACGGGAACGGAGGGCGTCGACAGCCGGGTGGTGTACGAGCCGGTCGGTGTCTGCGCCCTGATCACGCCGTGGAACTACCCGCTCCTGCAGACGGCCTGGAAGGTCGCTCCGGCGATCGCCGCCGGCAACACCTTCGTGCTGAAGCCGAGCGAGCTGACCCCGCACACCGCGATCCACCTCATGCGGCTCCTGACGGAGGCCGGACTGCCCGCCGGGGCCGGCAACCTCGTCCTCGGCGCCGGCCCGGAGGCGGGTGCACCGCTCGGCGACCATCCGGACGTGGACCTCGTGTCCTTCACCGGAGGTCTGCAGACCGGTCGCCGCCTGATGGTGGCCGCGGCCGCGACCGTGAAGAAGGTGGCACTCGAACTCGGCGGCAAGAATCCCAACATCGTCTTCGCCGACGCCGACTTCGAGGCGGCCGTGGACATGGCGCTGACGGCCGTGTTCCTGCACTCCGGGCAGGTCTGCTCGGCGGGAGCCCGGCTGCTGGTCGAGGACTCCCTGCACGACCGGTTCGTGGACGAGGTCGTACGCCGGGCCCAACTGATCCGCCTTGGCGGGCCGTTCGACGAACAGGCGCAGACCGGGCCGCTGATCTCGGCCGCGCACCGCTCGAAGGTCGAGGCGTATGTCGCCAAGGGCCTGGAGGAAGGAGCGGTGCTGCGATGCGGGGGTGCGCGCCCGTCCGGACCGGGTCTCGACGACGGTTTCTACTATCCGCCGACCGTGCTGGACGAGTGCACCGCCCAGATGTCGGTCGTCCAGGAGGAGTCCTTCGGACCGGTGCTCACGGTCGAGCGCTTCACCGGCGAGGACGAGGTGGTGCGCGTCGCGAACGACACCATCTACGGCCTCGCCGGCGCCGTCTGGACGACCGACGAGGGCAAGGCGGCCCGGGTCGCGGGGCGGCTGAGGCTCGGCACGGTCTGGATCAACGACTACCACCCCTACGTGCCGCAGGCGGAGTGGGGCGGCTTCAAACAGTCCGGCTTCGGGCGCGAACTCGGGCCGTCGGGCCTCGCCGAGTACCGCGAGACGAAGCACATCTGGCGCAACACGGCCCCCGTGTCGCAGGGCTGGTTCGCCTGACTCTCCTGTAACACCATGCACATGGCGTGCGCGTATAACCCCCCTCATTGATCCCGGCACCCGCAGCAGCCGCTCCTCCCCTCCTCCGGCCCACCAGGAGTCCGCTCATGACGACGACCGAGCAACCACCGTCCGGACAAAGAGACGACGCCGAGCTCGCCGAGTTCGGATACAAACCCGAACTCAAGCGCACCCTCGGCAGCTTCCACACCTTCGCCGCCGGAATCAGCTACATCTCGATCCTCACCGGCACCTTCCAGCTGTTCTACTTCGGCTACGGCAGCGGCGGCCCCGCCTACTGGTGGTCATGGCCGATGGTCTTCGTCGGCCAGTTCATGGTCGCCCTGTGCTTCGCGGAACTGGCCGCCCGCTATCCCGTCGCCGGCTCCGTCTACAACTGGTCGAAGAAGATAGGCAATACGCATCTGGGCTGGCTGGCCGGCTGGATGATGTTGATCGCCTCGATCGTGTCGATCTCGGCGGTGGCGCTCGCCTATCAGTTGACGCTCCCGCAGATCTCGTCGGCGTTCCAGTTCGTGGGTGACGGCTCCGGCAAGTACGACGTGGCGACGAACGCGGTCGTGCTCGCGACCGTGCTGATCCTGTTCACGACCCTGGTGAACGCCTTCGGTGTGAAGCTGATGGCCACCATCAACAGCACGGGCGTGCTCATCGAGCTGATCGCCACCGTCGTCCTCATCGTCATGTTCGCCGTCCACATCACGCGAGGACCGCAGGTGGTGACCGAGACGGCGGGCACCGGCGCCGGGCACCAGGCGGGCTACATGGGGGCGTTCCTGGTGGCCTCGCTGGCGTCCGCGTACGTCATGTACGGCTTCGACACGGCCGCCTCGCTCGGCGAGGAGTCCCTGGACCCGTCCCGCAACGCGCCGCGCGCCATCATCCGCGCCATCGTCGCCTCGTTCGTCCTGGGCGGCCTGATCCTGCTGCTCGCGCTGATGAGCGTCTCCAGCCTGAAGGGCGACAAGCTGTCCACGGACGGTCTGCAGTACATCGTGCTCGACGTGCTCGGCTCGACGGCCGGCAAGGCGATGCTGTGGTGTGTGCTGATCGCGGTCACGGTGTGCGCGCTGGCCGTCCACACGGCGGCGATCCGCCTCACCTTCGCGATGGCCCGTGACAACAACCTGCCCTGGTCCTCGAAGCTGGCCAAGGTCAGCCCGCGCTTCCAGACGCCGGTGCTGCCCGCGGTGATCATCGGAGTCCTCGCCGTGGCGATCCTCGTCGTGAACATCCGTCAGCCGCAGATCTTCACCGTCGTCACCAGCATCGGCATCATCATGATCTACCTCGCCTACCTCGGCGTCACCGCGCCGATGCTGGTGGCCCGGCTGCGCGGCAAGTGGCAGCCCGCGGGCGACGGCAAGTTCTCGCTGGGCCGCTGGGGACTGCTGGTCAACATCGTCGCCGTGGTCTGGGGCACGGCCATGACGATCAACCTGATCTGGCCGCGGGCCGAGGTCTACAACGCGGCCGCTCCGTACCACTGGTACCTGCGCTGGGGTGCCGTGCTGTTCGTCGCGGTCATCATGGGCGGCGGCTTCGCCTACTACTGGTTCGTCCAGCGGCACCGCACCGGTGTGCTCGCCGAGCACCAGCTGCAGGCCACCACGACTCCCCTCGCCGCCCCGGCGGCCGACTGACGGAGGTCCACCACTCATGAGTACCGACGAGTTCGACTATGTGGTGGTCGGCGGCGGCACCGCGGGCAACGTGGTGGCGGCCCGCCTCTCCGAGGATCCCTCGGTCACGGTGTGCGTCCTGGAGGCGGGTCCGAGCGACGTCGGCGACGACGACGTCCTCAGACTCGAGCGCTGGATGGGCCTGCTGGAGTCCGGCTACGACTGGGACTACCCCATCGAGCCGCAGGCGAGCGGCAACAGCTTCATGCGGCACGCCCGCGCGAAGGTGCTGGGCGGCTGTTCGTCCCACAACTCCTGCATCGCCTTCTGGGCACCGGCCGAGGACCTCGACGGCTGGGCCGCCCAGGGCTGTACGGGCTGGAGCGCCGCCGACCTCTTCCCGCTCTACCGGCGGCTGGAGAACAACGACGCTCCCGGCGACCACCACGGCCGCACCGGCCCGGTGAAGCTGCGCACGCTCAAGAGCGACGACCCGTGCGGCACGGCCCTGCTGGAGGCGTGTGCCCAGGCCGGAATCCCGACGACGCCCTTCAACACGGGCTCGACGGTGGTCCGGGGCGCCGGCTGGTTCCAGATCAACTCCGACGAGAACAACATCCGCCAGTCGTCCTCGGTCGCCTACCTCCACCCGGTCCTGGGCAAGCGGCCGAACCTGGAGGTACGGACGGGGGTGCGGGCGAAGAAGCTGGTGCTCGACGGCCGGCGCTGCGTGGGCGCCGAGTACCTGGACCCGGACCTGATCCACACCCGTACCGTACGGGCCCGGCGCGAGGTGATCGTGTCGTGCGGGGCGATCGACACCCCGAAGCTGCTGATGCTGTCCGGCATCGGACCGGCCGAGCACCTGCGCGAGGTCGGCGTCGAGGTCGTGGTGGACTCGGCCGGGGTCGGCGAGAACCTTCAGGACCACCCCGAGGGCGTCATCATGTGGGAGGCCGCGCAGCCCATGCCCACCTCGTCCAGCCAGTGGTGGGAGGCGGGCATCTTCTACGACACCGAGGAGGGCCTGGACCGTCCCGACCTGATGTTCCACTACGGGTCGGTGCCGTTCGACATGAACACGGCCCGCTGGGGATATCCGACGTCCGAGAACGCGTTCTGCCTCACGCCGAACGTCACGCGGGCCAGGTCGCGGGGGACGGTCCGGTTGCGCACCCTCGACTACCGGGACAAGCCGAAGGTCGATCCGCGGTACTTCACCCACGAGCACGACGTGCGGGTGATGACGTACGGCCTGAAGCTGGCCCGTCGCATCGCCTCGCAGCCGGCGCTGAGCGGCTGGGCGGGGGCGGAACTGGCCCCCGGCCCGCACGTGCGCACCGACGAGGAACTGCTCGACTACATCCACAAGACCCACAACACCGTCTACCACCCGTCGTGCACTGTGAAGATGGGCGCGGACGACGATCCCTCGGCCCCGCTCGACGCGCGGCTGCGGGTCAAGGGGATCGACGGGCTCAGGGTCGCCGACGGGTCCGTCATGCCGGACCTCGTCACGGTCAATCCGTGCATCACGACGATGATGATCGGCGAGAAGTGCGCCGACCTCGTGAGGGAGGACGCGTAGACAAGTGCCCCGTCAGGGGCGCGGGGAACTGCGCGACCAGCCACGACGGTCCCGCAGTTCCCCGTCCGCCGTCGGCTACGGCGCGCTCGGCGCCGGGCGCTTGAACATCCGCGTCGCGGTGATCTCGCTGTGCCCGGCTTCCCCGGCGGGAGCCTCACGGGGCAGTCCCGGCCGGAGGTGTTCCTCCACCCTGATGTACTTCAGCCCGGCCCTCAGGTCGGCGTCGTTGCGCAACCGGATGACCAGCGGGAACTCGGCGAGCGCGGTCGTGTCGAACAGGCCGGTGGTGTAAAGGAGCTGGACTCCGAGCGCGTCCGACACGGCACGCTGGAGTTCCAGCAGATAGGTCGCGTTGGCGCGCCCGATCGGGTTGTCCAGGAACAGCGTGCCGGCGTGGCGGTGCTTGTCGCGTCCGCGGTCGTTCGAACGCAGCGCCGCCATCGTGCAGTACAGGGCGATGGCGGCCGTCAGCAGCTGACCGCCGGAGAACACGTCACCCATCTGTCCGACGGGCACGCGCTCGGCGCGCAGGACGGCGTCCGGCTTGAGGATCTCGACGGCGACGCCCTTGGGGTGGAGTGCCGCGCCGACCCCGCGCAGCAGCAGGGACATGCCGTCGCGGCGCAGGTCGGAGTTCTTCTTGACGGCGGCCCTGGTCGCCTCGTCGACGACCTCGCCGAGCCGCTCGGTGAGGGTGGCCTGGTCGGGCTCCTCGAAGCGGATGCGCAGGAACTCCTGCCCGGACCACTCGCCGAGTCCTTCGGGCAGCCGGGACAGCCGCTGGGCGGACCTGAGCGTGGCCAGTGCCGACTCCACGAGCCCGCGCAGCCGGTCCACGATCGAGTCGCGGTTGCGCTCCAGCTGCTCCAGCTCGTCGGTCAGGACGCGCAGTCGGGGCGCGAAGGCGTCGGCCCACTTCTGGGCGTGCTCGGGCAGCGCGGACGCGGGCAGCTCGCGGATCTGCTGCCGGGCGGGTGTGCGGACCTGCTCGTAGCGCGTGGAGTTGGCGTGCCGGACGAGGATGTCGCTCGCCTCGCGCACGGCGGCCTCGGTGGCCGACAGGTCGGCGGCGCAGCCGCGCAGGGACCGGCGGGCCTCGGCGGCCGACTGCCGGGCCTCCTCCGGGCTGCCCGGGTATGCCTCGGTCTCCTCCGGCTCCTCCTCCGAGGCGGGTTCGCGCAGCAGGTCGCGGAGCATCGCGGCGATCTCGTCGAAGCCGCCGGCCGCGTCCTCGGCGGCGCGGTGGGCGTCGAGCAGTCCGGCGTGCGTCTCCCGGGCCTGGCTCAACGCCTCGGTGTGCGAGGCGAGTTCGGACGTGGCCGTCCGCAGCAGCGCCTGTGCGTGCTCGGCGTCGCGCGGCTGGACCTCCTCGGGCAGTTCGGTGTGCGTCTCGCCGTCCTCGGGCGCGTGCCGCTCGGCCTCGCCGCGCAGCCGCCCGAGCTGCTCGCTCGCGCCGGACATCCGGGTCTCCAGGAGCTGCACCAGCTCCTCGGCGCGTACGACGGCGGCCTGCCGGGACGGGCCGTCGGATCCGTCGGGCGACTGGAGCAGCTGCTCCGCGCGCGTGCGGACCTTGTTGCTCAGCCGGTCCAGATCGGTGCGCGCCGCGCTCTCGTCGCTCTCCGCCCGGGCCTGCTCGGCCCGCAGGTCGGCGCCGACGCCGACCTTCTCGTAGACCTGGGAGGCGGCCCGGTATGCCTCACGCAGGGCCGGCAGGGATGCGGTGGGATCCGCCGCGTCGTTCTGCGGTACGTCGTCGGGGGCGCCCGCGATCTCGGCGCGCTCGGCGCGCAGCGCGCGGGCGGTGCGGCGGGCGTCGTCGGCCGCGCGCTGGGCGGCGCGCCGGTCCTCGTCGGCGGCGCGGGCACGGTCCAGGCAGGTCTGGGCGCGGGCCTCCGACTCGGACGCCTCGTCGGCGAGTTCGCGCACCTTGACCTGCCAGCCGGCCCGCTCCCGGAGCCGGAAGGCGAGCCCGGCGAGGGCGTCGGCGGCGCGCCGCGCCTTCTGGGCGGCGTCCTGCCGTTCGTCACGGACCTGCGCGGCCTCGGCGGCGGCTTCGTCGGCCTCGGCCCGTACGGTCCGCGCCTCGGCGAGTTCGGCCTCGGTCTCCTCGGCGAACTCCCGCGTCTGGCGGGCGGCCCGGCCCAGTTCGACGAGGTGCCCGGCCGGGCAGCCGGTGCGCCAGGAGGCGAGCCGAGCCGCCAGCTCCCGGTCCTTGCCGAGCCGTGCCGCGAGGTCCCGGATCTCCTCGTCCCGCTCGGTGGCCCGCGCGCGCAGCGCCTGCCGCTCCTCGTCGGCGGCGTGCTCGTCGTGCATGGCCGGGTTGGGCGGGACGAGGAAGACGTCGCCGTTGTCGGAGTCGGGCGCCGGAGTCGGCGCGAGGAGGGCGGCTGCCGTGCCGACCGCCACGGCGGACCGCGGCAGCAGCGCCGCCTCGCTCAGCGCCTCGCGGGCACGCGCGTGCGTGCCGGGGTCGGTGATGATCACACCGTCGACCAGTTCGGGCCGCGCGGCCAGCACGCGCGCGTGGTCGGCCGGGTCGACGGCCTGCGCGAGATAGCGCCAGCCGGGCAGCGCGGGGATGCCGTGCTCGCCGAGGTACTCGACGGTCGCCAGCACGTCCGGGCCGGGCGGCAGCAGTCCGCCGTCGCCGAGCGCGCCGAGGATGCGGGAGTCGTCGGCGGCGGCCGTGCGCAGGTCGAAGAGCTGCCGTTCGGCGGAGGCGACGGCGTCGTCGAGCAGTTCGCGCAGCTCGTCGGCGAAGCGGTCGAGGTCCTCGGGGGTGAGCGCCCCCCGGTCCTTGTCGTCCGTCTCCTGTCGGGGCTGCGGAACCACCGAGGAGCGGGGGCCGCCACCGGTCAGGCTCAGCAGCTCGGCCAGTCGTTCCTCGGTGGCCAGCGCCTCGGCGAGGCGTCGCTCGGCCGCGTAGGAGCGTTCGGCGGCGGCGGCCGCGTCTTCCGCGCGGGCCGCGGTCAGTTCCGCGCGGGATTCGGCCGCCGCCGCTTCACGCGCGTGCTCGGTGGCTCGGCCGGCGGCCTCCCGTGCGGTGTCCCAGGCGGCGACCGCGGCCTTCTCGGCGTCGCTGGCGGCGAGGGCCGCGCGCGCGGGGTCGGCGTCGGGCGCGCTGTCGTCGAGCCAGCCCGCGCGCACCGCTTCGGCGGTCTCCTGCTCGACCTCGCTCAGCCGCTGCCGCAGATGCCCGACCTCGCTGCGGGCGCGCTGCGCCTCCGTGGCGGCGGAGGTGGAGTCCCGATGCGCGCGGTCGCTGATCTCCTGGAGGGCGGCGGAGCGCTCCTCCTCCTCGTCTGCGAGGGTTTCGGCGCCCGCCGCGGCCGCGTGCAAAGCCCGTACGAGATCGACGGCGGCCCGGGCCCGGGCGGCCAGCGCGGGGGCCGCGTCCCGCTCGGCCTCCTGGATCGCGACGGCCACACGGGCCACCCGGTCGGCGGCGGCGCGGTGGCGCAGCACGGCCTCGGCGGCCTGCCAGGCGGAGTGCAGCGTGCGTGCTTCGGCGAGTTCGCGCTTCTGCGCGGCGGCCGACTTCTCGCCGGCGGCGAGCGCCAAGGAGGCGTGTTGGTAGGCGAGTTCGGCCGCGATCAGCGCGCTGCGCTCCCGGGCCCCCTCGGCCCGCGTGACGGCGTCCATGGCGGCGGTGACCCCCTGGGCGAGGTCGGCGGCTCGTACGCGTTCCCGGGCGCCGCGCGCGGACAGCCGCCGCGCCAGGGTCCGCGTGCGGCGCTCGGCCCCGGTGTGGATGTCACGGGCGCGGGAGCGGGCCTCGGCGGCCTCGACGATCCGGCCGAGCAGGTCCACCGACCCGGCGGTGAAGTCCCGTTCGGCGATCAGCTCGGCGCGTCGCCCCAGCTTGTTGCCGAAGCCGCTGACCAGGTCGGCGAGGCCGTCGGTGTCGCGGGTGTCGGTCACCGCGCGCAGCAGCAGGTCGGTGAAGTCGGAGTCCTTCTTGACCGCGAAGAGGCCGGCGGCCTCGCCCTCGTCGGCGTTCATCTCCCGCTGGTAGCGGAAGAGTTCGGGGTCCAGGCCGAGCTCGCCGAGGTGCTCGATCCACCGGTCGTGGATCTCCTCCCAGTGCACCTCCAGATGCGGGTAGGCCTTTCCCGCCTCGGTGAGGGCGTCCCGGAAGCCCTTCATCGTGCGCCGACGGCCCTGCGCACCCGACTGGCCCTCGACGGACGACCGTACGGCGGTGGACTCGGCGACGGGCAGGTTGTCCAGGCTCAGACCGGGCCCGGGCCGGAAGGAGTACCAGGCCTCGGCGAACTTCCGCGGGTCGTTGGACACCTGGCGCCCGCGCCACTCGCTCACCTTGCCGACGACGACGCTCTCGCCGGTCAGCACGTGCTGCCACTCCAGCGCCACGTGACCGCAGTCGTCCGCGAGCAGGAACTTGCGCAGCACACCGGAGCTGGCGCCGCCGAGGGTGTTGCGGTGGCCCGGCAGCATCACGGAGAAGATCAGCTTGAGCAGCACGGACTTGCCGCCGCCGTTCTCCAGGAAGAGCACACCGGCGGGTGCCGGCCGGCGCGGCGGGCCGACGGGCTCCTCCTCGAAGAACTCCGCCTGGGTGGGCGCGGGGTCGGGCACGGGCCGGCCCACACCGCGCAGGTCAAGCACGGTGTCGGCGTAGCGCGCACCGGCGGGCCCGATGGAGTAGAGGCGGACCCGGGACAGCTCGTACATGGCGGACTCTCGTAAGTCTTCGGCAGGTGAGGGGATTCAGGACGGTTTCAGGACCGGGCCGGCGCGTGGAACGGCAGCCCGGCGTCGGCCACCAGTTCCAGGTCGTCGGTGTCCTCGGCGGGCAGCAGGGTCGGCGTCCCGTCGGTGACGGGAACGACGCCCAGCTCCAGCAACTCGGCCATCGCCGCGCTCCCCGCCATGTCCCGCACCTGGAGCTGGTAGCGGGCCGTGGTCCGGTAGGTGCCGCCGTTGTCGTCCCCGGTCCGCTGCAAGAACCCGGACTCGGTGAGGAAGGCGACGGCCTTGCCGACGATGCCGGTCGTCGAACCGGCGAGCCGGCGCGCGTCCTTGGTGGCGCCGGTCGCGCTGCGTCTGACCCAGATCCGCCAGGCGGCCTCCAGACCGGGCGCGTCGGTCGCCGGGTCGGTGTTCTCGCCCTGCTCCTCGGCACGCTCCTCCAGACGCCGGCAGGCCTGCCGGACGAACGCGTCGACGCCGTTGACCGAGACGCGCCCGATGTAGCCGTCGTCGGCGAGGTCCTCCGGCCGCGGGAACGCCATGGCGGCGACGGCGAGGTGCGCCAGCCCGTGCAGGAACCGGTCGCCGCCGTCGGCGGACGTCCGGCGCGCGTAGTCGCCCATCCGGACGGCGAACACCGAGTCCTCCGCGGCGGTCACGGCCATTCCCGCGCGCGGGGACACCTCCAGCACCACCAGTCCCAGCCCGGCCGCCACGGCGTCGGCGAGCCGTGCGAACGGCGGATCCTCGCGGTAGCGCCGCAGCAGTTCCGTGTACTCCTGGTCCCGGGCGGGCTGCAGTTTGGGCTGCAGCCCGAAGGCGACGAGCCGCGCCGCGTCGGCGGCGTCGGCGGGTGTGACGGCGGCGGTCACCGGCGGCGCACCGGCCTCCGGCTCACTCCACTCGACGTGCTCAGTCACGACTGCAACTCCCTGGACTCGAAAACGGAGAGACTGATTACCCACCTGGGGGCGCGGGGAACTGCGCGACCAGCCACAGACGGCCGGCAGCCGAAACCCAACATCAAGCGGCCTCCGTCCTGCCCGCAGCCATCCCCACCGCGTCCAACAAGGCCGTCCCCACGATCAAATCGGCCCCGCCGAACTCGGGGTCGTCCAACTCCACCCCGTCGTCCACGGCGAACAACAGCTTCTCCTCGCCCTGCCGGTACGCCGTGCCGACCGGCGGGCTGGCCGCGTGCACCGCCAACAGCGCGACGAGATAGGGCAGATCAGGATCCTGGCGCCGCGCCTCGGCGAGCAGCCCCGAAAGCCTGCGCGGCGCGTCCGCCGGCAGATCGAGCAACACCATGGCGCAGGCCAACTGCTCCTCGCTGAACCGGCTGTCGTCCGGCGTGGCGATGAGATCCGGCTCCGGCATCTCCGCACCCAGATGCTCCCGCTCCATCGGCGGCGTCAGCAGTATGTCGACGAGGTCCCCCACCCGCACCGACACCGGCGTACGCAACCCCGTTCCGCTCGCGAAGAACGCGTCGGTGACCCGGACCGCCTGCTCCAGGGCCAGCGGCAGGACCGGCGCGAGCAGATGCCCGTACAGGTCGGTGCCCGACGTCGTCATGGGCGTGGCGAAGGCCTGCCGGTCCTGCTCGGCGCGGAAGAGCGGCCCGGCCTCCAGCAGCCGGGACTGCAACTGGGTGTGCCGTCGGATGCAGTCCTTGACGATGTCCACCAGCTCGGCGGCGCGCCGCTTCTGCTCCGGGTCCTCGGACTCGTCACGCGCCTTGCGGATGTTCGTGAGGATCGCGTTCTCGTGGCGGTACCGGTCGGCGACGTGGTCGAGGGCCTCGGCGATCATGTCGGGGACGGTGTTGAGCCAGTCCACCGCGCGGACGTTGCGCCGGGTCGCGTCCAGTGCTCTGCGCAGCGTCTCCGAGTACTGCACCGTGCGGTAGCGGGCCTGTTCGGCGGCCAGTTGGGCGTCGGCGAGGCGGCCCCGGCTGATCAGCACCTCCAGCTTGACCTCGGCGGCGATCTGCGCGCTGGTGACATCGGTGTCCAGGGCGCCGACGAGGACGTTGACCGCCTCGTCCGTCGTCCGGAGATACACCGAGCCGCCGGGGCCGGGCACCTCCTCGATCAGCTTGAAGTCGTAGTCACGGCGCACGTACGTGCCGTCCTGCGCGAACGTGCCGTACACCGCGCGGAAGCCGCGGTCCACGCTGCCGACGTTGATCAGGTTCTCCAGGACCCAGCGGGCCACCCGCTCGTGTTCCGCGACGGGCCGCTGCGGGGCCTGGGCGGCGATGCGCGGGACGAGCCGGGCGACGATCTGGTCGTGGTCGGCGCCGGTGTCGAAGTCCATGTTCAGGGTGACCAGGTCGATGGCCGCGAGGGCCACCTCCGCCATGCCGTACACCGAGTACTCGCCGGCGAGGTTGGCCTTGCGGGCGTCGAGGTCGTGCAGCGGCGCGGTGCAGGCGAGCGCGCGCAGCCGCCGCGCCAGTCCCTCGTCGGCGGCCGGCCCCGGTGCGGGGCGCGGCCCCGCGCTGAGCTGGGGCGGAACACTGTCCGTCGATGCAGGCGAAGTCACGGTGCACAGACTAGGTCCTCGGTCTGACAACGACCCAAACGACGCAGATGCGACCCGGCCGGCCCGGCGTCACTGTGGTCACACCATGTGCGGCGGCCCCGCTAGCCGTCCTCGCCGACCCGCCGCCGGTACACCTCGACGATTCGCTCCAACGAGTCGGCGAGGTACACGGCGAGCAATTCCTCGGCCTCGTCCTTGTTCCCCGCCTGCAGCGCCCGCAGGATCTGCTGGTTGCGCGCGAGGTACGGCTCGTGCAGCCGGTGCGGGTCGTCGACCACGTGGAAGGCGAGGCGCAGTTCGGCGAAGACGCTGCGCATCAGCTCGTCGGTGCGGTTGCTCGCCGCGAGCGCGACCAGCTCCCGGTGGAAGTGGATGTTGGCGGTACCGAGCACTTTCCAGTCGCCGTCACGGGCCGCGCGCTGCCCTTCCGCCACGGCCTGAGCGAGACCGTCCAGAGCGTACGGCGGCTCACCGAGACCCCGTACGACGGCACACTCGACGAGGCCGCGGGTCCGGTAGATGTCCTCCACGTCCTCGACGGTCAGGACCCGGACGAAGACGCCCCGGTTCAGCTCGTGGACGAGCAGGCGCTCGTGTGTGAGCAGCCGGAACGCCTCGCGCAGCGTGTTGCGGGAGACGCCGAGGGCGCCGCCGATGCTGTCCTCCGACAGCCGGGTACCTGGCGGGAAGAACCCCTCGGCGATCCGGCTCCTGAGGATGTCCGCGACCCGCTCGGCCGTACTCGTGCGGCCCAGGAGGGCGCGGTCGTCGGCCAGTCCCGCCAGCTGCTCTGCCATGCCCGGATTCAATCGTAGATACAAGAACGAAACAACACGGGTATTGAAGGATTGTTCAACGATCCTCTACCTTGCTACGAACGGCGCATCACCTCACCGCGGCGTCCACCGCCCCCGCACGGCACGGCTCAGTCCCCAAGCACCCTCCGTCCTCCTTCTGCGAGGTGCCCATGAGCACGACCCCTCCACCTCAGTCCCTGACCACCGACGCGCAGCCCACGCCGGACGAACACCTCGACGACGACGGGGCGTTGGGCTGGCTGCGGGCCCTCGGGCCGCGCGGCCGCCGCGCCTTCGCCGGCGCGTTCGGCGGCTATGCCCTGGACTCCTACGACTACTTCACGCTGCCGCTCAGCATGGTCGCCCTGGCCGCCTACTTCGGCCTGGACAGCGGCCAGACCGGCCTGTTCACCACCGTCACGCTCGTGGTCTCCGCGGTCGGCGGCGCCCTGGCGGGCGTGCTCGCGGACCGGATCGGCCGCGTCAAGGCGCTGATGATCACGGTGATCACCTACGCGGTCTTCACCGTCGCCTGCGGTTTCGCGCCCAACTACGAGACCCTGCTGGTCTTCCGCGCCCTCCAGGGCCTCGGCTTCGGCGGCGAGTGGGCGGTCGGCGCGATCCTGGTCGCCGAGTACGCCAGTGCCAGGCACCGGGGCCGCACACTCGGCGCGATCCAGAGCTCGTGGGCCGTCGGCTGGGCGCTCGCCGCGATCATGTACACGCTGGTGTTCTCGTTCGTCGGCGACGACTGGGCGTGGCGGATCATGTTCTGGACCGGCGCGCTGCCCGCGCTGCTGGTCATCTGGATGCGGCGCCGGGTGCAGGACGCACCGGAGGCGATCGCCGTGCGGGAACAGCGGACCGAGAAGGCCTCGTTCTCGGCGATCTTCAAGCCCGGTCTGCTGCGCACCACGTTCTTCGCGGTCCTGCTCTCCACCGGCGTCCAGGGCGGCTACTACACCCTCGCCACCTGGGTGCCGACGTACCTGAAGACCGAGCGCGGTCTCTCCGTGGTCGGCACCGGCGGCTACCTGACGTTCCTGATCTCCGGCGCCTTCCTCGGCTATCTCACCGGCGGCTACCTCACCGACCGGCTCGGCCGCCGGCGCAACATCTGGCTCTTCGCCCTGCTGTCGGCCCTGTGCATCCTGGCGTACGCGAACATCCCGAGCGGTTCCAACACCCTGCTCCTGGTCCTCGGTTTCCCGCTCGGGTTCTGCATGTCGGCCATCTTCAGCGGCTTCGGGTCCTTCCTGAGCGAGCTGTACCCGACGGCGGTACGCGGCACGGGGCAGGGCTTCACGTACAACACCGGTCGCGCGGTGGGCGCCGTCTTCCCGACCACGGTCGGCTTCCTGGCCGACAGCTGGGGTGTGGGCGGCGCGCTGGTCTTCGGCGCGATCGGCTACGGCCTCGCCGCCCTGGCACTGCTGGGGCTGCCGGAGACGCGCGGAAAGGAACTCGCGTGAACCGCACGGAAGACCGAGCCCTCACGGTGACGAACGACCGCCCCCTGACCCTCCTCGACGAGCACGCGCACGCGTGGCGGCCGGCAGACGCCCGGATGCGCTTCCGCGCAGGGCTCGCGGGCCCCACCGCCGGGGTCGCGGCGGGCCACACCCAGGCCAACCTGATCTCGGTGCCCGCCGACTGGGCGTACGACATGCTGCTGTTCTGTCAGCGCAACCCCAAGCCCTGTCCGGTGCTGGACGTGACGGACGCCGGCTCCTGGACCACCGTCCTCGCGGACGGCGCCGACCTGCGCACCGATCTGCCGCGCTACCGGGTGTGGCGGGACGGCGAGCTGGTCGACGAGCCGACGGACGTGCGGGCGCACTGGCGCGGCGACCTGGTGTCGTTCCTGATCGGCTGCAGCTTCACCTTCGAATGGGCGCTGTCCGAGGCGGGCGTCCCCATCCGCCACGTGGACCAGGGCCGCAACGTGCCGATGTACGTCACCACCCGCCAGTGCCGTCCGGCGGGGCGACTGCACGGCCCCATGGTGGTGTCCATGCGCCCGGTGCCGCCGGAGCACGTGGCGACGGCGATCCGGGAGAGCAGTCTGCTCCCGGCGGTGCACGGCAGCCCCGTGCACTGCGGTGATCCGTCCGCGCTCGGCATCGACGATCCCGGACGCCCCGACTTCGGCGACCCGGTGGACGCCGAGCCGGACGACATCCCGGTGTTCTGGGCCTGCGGAGTGACCCCGCAGGCCGCGGTGATGGCCTCGCGCCCGCCGTTCGCCATCACGCACGCACCGGGACAGATGTTCCTCACCGACGCCCGCGACGAGCAGTACCGCGTGGCCTGAGCAGGAGACACTGGATACATGACCTCGATCGACCTGAACGCGGACCTCGGCGAGGGCTTCGGCCGCTGGCGGCTGACCGACGACGAGCAGTTGCTGACCGTCGTCACCAGCGCCAACGTGGCCTGCGGCTTCCACGCCGGGGACCCGGCCACCATGCGGCGGGTGTGCGAGCTGGCGGCCGCGCGCGGGGTCCGGATCGGCGCCCAGGTCTCCTACCGGGACCTGGCCGGGTTCGGGCGGCGCGCGATGGACGTGCCGCCCGCCGAACTGGCGGCCGAGGTGGCATACCAGATCGGCGCCCTGGAGGTCTTCGCGCGCGCGGCGGGCTCTCGGGTGTCGTACGTCAAGCCGCACGGCGCGCTCTACAACCGTGTCGTGCACGACCAGGAGCAGGCCGGCGCGGTCGTCGCCGGCGTGCTCCTGGCGGGCGGCACCCTGCCCCTGCTGGGGCTGCCCGGCTCCCGCCTGCTGGAACTGGCCCGGGAGGCGGACCTTCCGGCCGTCACCGAGGCCTTCGCGGACCGCGCGTACACCGACACGGGCACGCTCGTGCCGCGCGGCCTGGACGGTGCCGTGCTCACCGACCCGGAAGCGGTCGTGGAGCGCTCGCTGGGCCTGGCCCGCGCCGGTACCGTCATCTCTCATTCCGGGAAACCGATCGAGGTACGCGCGCGTTCTCTCTGCATGCACGGGGACACGCCCGGCGCGGTGGACCTCGCCCGCCGGGTCCGCGAACGGCTCGAGTCGTCCGGCGTCAAGGTGGAGGCCTTCGTATGAAGGCCCTGCCCGTCGGTGACAACGCCCTGCTCGTCGAGGTGGCCTCGGGCGAGGAGGCCCAGGCCCTGCACGCCGAGCTGGTGCGCCGCCGCGCGGAGGGCTCGCTGGCGGTCCGCGAGATCGTCCCCGCGGCCCGCACGGTCCTCCTCGACGGCCTCGACGACCCGGCCCGCCTGGCGTCCGAACTGGCCGCCGCCGAAGTCCCGCCCGAGCCCCCGCGCGCGGGGCACGTGATCGAGCTGCCGGTGCGCTACGACGGGCCCGACCTGGCCGACGTCGCCGCTCTCTGGGGCGTCCGTGAGGCGGAGGTGGCCCGTATCCACGCGAGCACCGAGTTCCGGGTCGCCTTCTGCGGGTTCGCCCCCGGCTTCGGCTACCTCGCCGGCCTGCCGTCGCGCTACGACGTGCCGCGCCGGGCCACGCCGCGTACGGCCGTCCCGGCGGGCTCGGTGGGGCTGGCGGGCCCGTACACGGGCGTGTACCCGCGCTCGTCGCCGGGCGGCTGGCAGCTGATCGGCACCACGGACGCCGTGCTGTGGGACCACGCGCGCGTGCCCGCCGCCCTGCTGTCGCCGGGTACGCGCGTGCGCTTCGTCGCTGCGGGGCCGGAGCGGACGTCATGACGGACCGCGCCCTGTCCGTCGTACGCGCCGGAGCGCTCACCACCGTCCAGGACCGGGGACGCCCGGGGCACGCACACCTGGGTGTGCCCCGCTCCGGCGCGCTGGACCAACCGGCGGCCGGCCTCGCCAACCGGCTGGTCGGCAATCGCCCCGAGGCCGCCGTTCTGGAGACCACGCTCAACGGCTGTGCGGTACGCCCCCGTTCGACGGTCACTGTGGCGGTGACGGGCGCGCCCTGCCGGGTGACCATGGACGGACGCCCGGTCGCCTGGGGCGCGCCGGTGCGCGTACCCGCCGGTGCGCTCCTGGAGGTCGGAGCGGCCGTCCTCGGAGTACGCAGCTACGTGGCCGTCTCCGGCGGCGTCACCGTGGAGCCGGT
This sequence comes from Streptomyces sp. NPDC033131, assembly GCF_055578365.1. Lineage (NCBI taxonomy): Bacteria > Bacillati > Actinomycetota > Actinomycetes > Kitasatosporales > Streptomycetaceae > Streptomyces > Streptomyces sp. NPDC033131. The sequence goes on along the minus strand of NZ_JBVIPA010000051.1, from coordinate 753 downwards.
GCTCGGCAGCCGATCCACGGACCTGCTGTCGAGGCTCGGCCCGCCGCCCCTCAGCGACGGCGCGGTGCTGCCGCTGGGGAGACCGGAAGAGCTCCGCACGCGCGTGGACGTCGGCCCGCAGCCGGCTCCCCCTGCCGAACTCGTCCTGCGCGTGACGCCGGGTCCGCGCGACGACTGGTTCACGCCGGAGGCGGTACGGGCCTTCACCACCCGCACCTTCCGGGTGTCCTCCGCGAGCAACCGCATCGGACTGCGCACGGAGGGACCCGCCCTGGAGCGGGCCCGGTCCGGCGAACTCCCCAGCGAGGGCATGGTGCTGGGGGCCGTCCAGGTCCCGCCCGACGGCAGGCCGGTGGTGTTCCTCGCCGATCATCCGACCACCGGCGGCTATCCGGTGATCGGCGTCGTCCGCACGGCCGACCTCCCGGCCGCCGCACAGGCGGTACCGGGCACACCGGTGCGCTTCGTGGCCGTACGCCGCCGGTAAAACCCCTAGGGTCTGGCGCGTCGAGCTGCAAGGCGGAGGAGGGCGTCGACGCGATGGGGGTCCCCCCGCTCGAGCGGAGTCGGGAGTGGGGGAGTCGGCAACCGACGACAACGCCGCGGATCGGCGTGCCAGGCCCCGCGTCCGCGGCATGATCCGCCGGACAGGCCCTATTAGTGCTTCGTTAGGTCTTTGCGTTCTCACTGATCAAGAGCATGTTGGGAGTGTGGACAAGCATGAAGTGAACCGATTACGGGCTGCGTTGGGGC
>NZ_JBVIPA010000050.1:0-51351 GCF_055578365.1 Streptomyces sp. NPDC033131 | reverse complement strand
TGGGGGAGGAGCCACGTGGGCGTTTCGGCAACGCGGCGAGGTGCGGTGCCAGGCCGCGCGACCCGGACGGGCATAGTGAAAGGACCCCTTAGGCGGAGTCTGCCCGCTCCGCCCTGCGCAGCAACGCCGCCGCGACCACCCCTCCGAGCAACACAGCGACCGCACCGACCAACTGACTGTTCTCCAGCCCGGAGGCGAACGCATCCGTGATCCGAGCCTTCTCCTCAGCCGACCCCGCCGAGGCAAGCGCGGCCGGCAACGAGGAAGCCGCCACCGGAATCAACGCGGCGAACCTGGAGTTGAGCACAGCCCCGAGCACCGCAACCCCCAGCCCCTGCCCGAACTCCGCCACCGTGCCGTTGATCCCCGCGCCGACCCCGGCCTTCTCCGGCGGGATCGCACTCATGATCGCGTGGGACATCGCCGGGCTGGCGACCGCGGCCCCCGCGCCGATGAGCAGCAGCCCCAGCAGCGTGCCGGCGTAACCCCCGGAGGAGATCGTGGCGATCGAGAGGAGGCCCGCCGCCATCACCGTCATGCCCAGCCCGATGGACAGTGGGGTCCCGAGCCGGGTCGCCCACTTCGCCGACACTCCGGTGAAGTTCAGCGCCACGATCATCAAGGCGAGCGGTGCCGTACGCAGGCCCGCCTCCAGGGGACCGTAACCGAGCACGAACTGCATGTGCTGGGTGAGCAGGAAGAGCGATCCGCCCATCCCGAAGGTGATCAGTACCGCGCCGGCGACCGCTCCCGTGAAGCGGCGGTTCCTGAAGAAGTGCATGTCGAGCATGGGGTGGGGGATCCGGCTCTCCCAGTACCCGAAGGCGGCCAGCACCACGACCGCGACGGCCGCCGGAGCCATGACCCGGCCGGAGGTCCAGCCGTGCTCCGGCCCGGAGATGATCGCGAACACCAGGGAGGCCATGCCGATCGTGGACAGCAGGGCGCCGAGCAGGTCGGGCCGGTCGCCCTGCGGGTTCTTCGACTCGGGGACGAGTGCGACGACCGCCACCAGGCCCAGTGCGGCGACCGGCAGGTTGATCAGGAAGATCGCTCCCCACCAGAAGTGGTTCAGCATGAAGCCGCCGATGAGCGGTCCGGTCGCGAAGCCCAGCGAGTTCACCGCCGCCCAGATGCCGATCGCCTTCGGCTGTTCCTCGGGAGCGAAGATCTGCATCGCCACGGCGAGCGTGGTCGTCATCAGCAGCGCGCCGCCGACTCCCATGCCGGCCCGCGCCGCGATCAACTGGGCGGTGGAGTCCGCCAGTCCGGCCACAAGCGAGCCCGCCCCGAACAGGACCAGGCCCGCGATCAGCATCTTCTTGCGGCCGTAGCGGTCCGCGGCGCTGCCCGCGGTGAGCAGCAGGCCGGACTGCACCAGCGAGTAGGCGTTGATCATCCACTGGATGTCGGAGGTGCCCGCGCCCAGTTCCCGGGTGAGGGAGGGGATCGCCACGTTCAGGACGGTGTTGTCGAGCAGCACGGTGAGCTGTGCGAGGCAGATGACACCGAGGATCAGCCAGCGCTGGGGATGGCCGCCCGTCTGTTGAGTCTGCGCAGGGGTCTGTTCCTGGGGGGACGTCGTCATGCTGTACACCGTAGAACAGTTCCCATACGGCGTACAACGAGATACGGGGAAGGGCGGTGGCCGCGGCCATCGCCCTTCCCCGTCGTCGTTCCGGCCCGAAGGCCTACTGCTTGCGCCTTCTGCTTGCGCCTTCTGCTTACGCCTTCTGCCTTACGCACTTCTGCTTTACGCCTTCTGCGTCAGGTCGTAGAAGGTGGCCGAACCGACCGTCACCTTCTTGAAGTTGGCCTCGATCCAGGTGGTGATCTGCGAGGACGTGCCGTCGCTGCTGCCACCCATGCCGCCGCCGGTGCCGGACGAGACGAAGTAGTGGATCCTGCCGTCCTCCACGTACTGCTTGAACTGGGCCGGCGTCGGCGACGGGTCGGTGCCGTTGAAGCCGCCGATCGCCATCACCGCTTCCCCGGTGGCGAGTTGGTAGCTCGCGGCGTTCTGGGCGCCGATGGCCGCCGCGGCCCAGGTGTACTGGTCGGCGTCGGTCTCCAGCAGCTTCCTGGCCTCGTCGGTGACGGTGGCGCCGTTGAGCAGACCGCCCACGCCTCCGCCGCCGCCCATGCCGCCCCCGTCGCCGGCCTGACCGCCGCCGGGGACGCCGTTGCCCTGCTGGTTCCGGCCGGGCATGCCTCCGCCGGGGAAGGTACCGGTGCCGCCCTGTGCGGTGCCGTTGCCGTTCTGCTGGTTCTGGCCGCCACCCGGGGCGCCGCCGCCATCGCCGCCGGGACCGCCGCCACGGCCGCCCATCATGCTCGCGCCCGCCGGACCGGCCGTCGGGATGGAGCCGGTGTGCGCGGAGTTCACCGTGCTCAGCGTGTACGCCGCCGGGCCGGCCAGCGAGGCCGCTATACCCAGCGCCACGGCGGCGAGGGCGAGCTGCCGGCCGAGCCTGGCAACGAAGATCAGGCCGAGCGCGGCGGCCAGGCCGCCGGTCAGCACCAGCCACTTCAGCCAGGGCAGGTAGTCCGGGGTGCGGTTGAGCAGGACGTAACCCCAGGCGGAGCTCGCCACGACCGCGGCCGCGAGGGTGAGCGACGCCCACATCTCGCCCCGCTTCTCCCACAGGGTCGCCGAGCCCATGCCGATCACGGCCGCGATGTAGGGGGCGAGGGCGATCGTGTAGTACTGGTGGAAGATGCCCGCCATGTAGCTGAAGACCACCATGGTGATCAGCAGCGAGCCGCCCCACACCAGGAACGAACTCCGGGTCACCGACGTCCGGTCGAGCTTGCGGGTGGCCACCAGAGCGGCGGCGAGCAGGATCAGCGCGGCGGGCAGCAGCCAGGAGATCTGGGCGCCGATCTCGGAGTTGAACATCCGGTCCCAGCCGGTCTCGCCCCACTGTCCGGTCTCGCCCCACTGTCCGGTGCCGCCCGCGCCACCGCCGCCGACGCTGCCGGTCTCCTCGCCGTTGATGCGGCCGAGGCCGTTGTAGCCGAAGGTCAGCTCCAGGGAGCTGTTGTTCTGCGAGCCGCCGATGTACGGGCGGGACGACGCCGGCCACAGCTCGACGATCGCCACCCACCAGCCGCCGGCCACGACCATCGCACCGGTCGCGAGACCGAACTGTGCGAAGCGCTTCTTCAGGCTCACCGGCGCGCAGACCGCGTAGACGATCGCGAGCGACGGCAGGATGACGAAGGCCTGCAGGGTCTTGGCGAGGAACGCGAAGCCGATCGCGACACCGGCCCACACCAGCCACTTCGTACGGCCGTCCTCCAGGGCGCGGACCACGAGGTGGCAGGCCAGTGCCATCAGCAGGGCCAGCATCGCGTCCGGGTTGTTGAACCGGAACATCAGCGCCGCGACCGGAGTGAGCGCGAGCACCCCGCCCGCGATCAGACCGGCCCCGGGGCTGAACCGGCGGCGCACGGACGCGTGGACGACCGCGACGGTGCCGACGCCCATGAGGACTTCGGGAGTGAGGATCGCCCACGAGTTCAGGCCGAAGATCCTGACCGAGATCTCCATCGGCCACAGGAAGGCCGAGGGCTTGTCGACGGTGATGGCGTTGCTCGCGTCCAGCGAGCCGAAGAACATCGCCTTCCAGGACTTGCTGCCCGCCTGGACGGCCGCCGAGTAGAAGGAGTTGGAGTAACCGGACGCGCTCAGGTTGTAGAGGTAGAGCGCGGCGGTCGCGAGCAGCAGGCCGAGGAACGCGGGTCGCGCCCAGCGCGGGTCCTCGGGCCGCCCCCGCCACAGTCTGCGGACGAAGGGCTGCCGGGGTTCGCCGGATTCGGGTGCCGACGGAGCCGAAGTGGCCACCGGCTCCTGGACGGCCGTGTCCGTACCGGCTGTCGGCGGCTCCCAGGCCGAGGGGCCCTGGGGGGTCGGATGGTCGGTGTGGGTGGTCATCGGGCGTCCCTCGGGTCGGTGTCGGTCGGACGCACCGGCGGGAGCCACGCGGTCGCGTCCCTGCTGGTGCGGTCCGCGGCTTCACCGGCGCGGAACCGGGTGGTGGTGTCGAACCGGCTGGTGTCGAACTGACCGGAGCCGAACTGGCTGGTGCCGAACTGGTCGCCGGCGTACGGCGATCGGGGCGCCGTGGCGTACTGGGGGCCCTGCGTCGGCGCCTGGGCCGCCGGGCGCTGCGGCAGCGGCGGGTACGGCTGCTGGTGGGCTCCGGGTGCCGTGAAGGAGGTCGGGGCGGACGGCGTGTGCGCGGCCACGACCGTCGCCTCGCGCTTGTCCGGGAACACCCACGCCCGGAAGAGCAGGAAGCGCAGGACCGTCGCGGCCAGGTTGGCGGCGATGAGCACCGCGAGTTCGGTGGAGTGCGCGGGGTCGGAGGACGCCGCGTTCAGGGCGGCGAGGGAGCCGCTGGTCAGCGCGAGGCCGATGCCGAAGACGACCAGGCCCTGTGCCTGGTGCCGGACGGCGCCGCCGCTGCCGCGCACCCCGAAGGTCAGCCGGCGGTTGGCCGCCGTGTTGGCGACCGCCGAGACCAGCAGGGCGAGCGCGTTGGCGGTCTGCGAGCCGCCGAACTGCCGGAAGGCGCTGTAGAGCACCAGGTAGAAGAGCGTCGACAGACCGCCGACGACACAGAATCCGACCAGCTGGCGGGCCAGGCCCTTCGGCACGTCCTGGAGGTCGCGGTCGCGCGGGTCGTCACCGAACGGCCGGGTGATCCGGTCCAGTGGCAGCGAGCCGGTGGCCAGAGCCTTGCCCACGCGCCACACCCCCTTGAGGTCATCGGTCGCGGTCTTCACGATGTGGACCGTCGAGTCCGGGTCGTCGACCCAGTCGACGGGAACCTCGTGGATCCGCAGCCCGGCCCGTTCGGCGATCACCAGCATCTCGGTGTCGAAGAACCAGCCGCTGTCCTCCACGAGAGGCAGCAGCACCTGGGCGACGTCCCGGCGGATGGCCTTGAAGCCGCACTGCGCGTCCGAGAAGCGGGCCTGGAGGGAGCCGCGCAGGATGAGGTTGTAGGAGCGGCTGATGAACTCCCGCTTGGCGCCGCGCACCACCCGCGAGCTACGCGCCAGCCGGGAGCCGATCGCGAGGTCCGAGTGGCCGGAGATCAGCGGTGCCACCAGCGGCAGCAGCGCGTTGAGGTCGGTGGACAGGTCCACGTCCATGTAGGCGAGGACCGGGGCGTCCGAGGAGGACCAGACGGTCCGCAGCGCCCGGCCGCGGCCCTTCTGCTCCAGCCGGAAGGCCCGCACCTCCGGGATCTCCGCCTCCAGCCGCGCGGACACCCGCGGGGTGGTGTCCGTCGACGCGTTGTCCGCGATCGTGATGCGGAACGCGTAGGGGAACGTGCGCTTGAGGTGCTCGTGCAGTCTCAGCACACACGGCTGGAGGTCCTTCTCCTCGTTGTAGACGGGGATCACTACGTCCAGGACAGGCGTTCCGGCGTCTGTGGCCGGGAGGTGCTCCCGCGCCGGCAGGGTGCCGGGAGAAGAGTCGGTTCGCATGCCGACGACTCTGGTCAGGCCCCCTGTTGCACCCATATGCCAGCGCTGTGCTGTGCCTGTGAGTGCGACTGCCAGTTCGTTTCGGGTGCCGGATGGGGCACCACCGGGCCCAGCGCGGGCAGGTGCAAGGTGAACACGGTGCGCCCGGGAACGCTGTCGACGGTCACCGCGCCGTCGTGCGCGGCCGCGACGGCCTGCACGATGGCCAGTCCCAGTCCGGTGGACCCGGAGGCACGGGAGCGCGAGGAGTCGCCGCGCGCGAACCGTTCGAAGACCCGCGGGAGCAGATCGGGCGGGATGCCCTGGCCGTCGTCCTCCACGTCCACGCACAGCCACGGCCCGCGCCGCTGCACGCGCGCGGTGACGGTCGTACCCGGTGGGGTGTGCTTGCCGGCGTTGGCCAGCAGGTTGACGAGCACCTGCTGCAACCGGGCCGCGTCCGCCGACACCAGGGCCGGTTCGTCGGGCAGGTCGAGGCGCCAGATGTGCTCCGGCCCGGCCGCGCGCGCGTCGCTGATGGTGTCCACGACGAGCGGTACGAGGTCGGTCTGCTCGAACTGGAGAGGCCGCCCGGCATCCAGGCGGGCGAGCAGCAGCAGGTCCTCGACGAGGAACGTCATCCGGCCCGCCTCGGACTCGATACGGCCCAGGGCGTGCCGGGTGTCCGGCCCGACCTGCTCTCTGCCGCGCCGGGTCAGCTCGGCGTACCCGCGGATGGAGGCCAGAGGGGTCCTGAGCTCATGGCTGGCGTCCGCGACGAACTGCCGTACCCGCGTCTCGCTCTGCTGGCGGGCGTGCAGCGCCCCGTGGACGTGGTTCAGCATCCGGTTCAGCGCGGCCCCGACCTGGCCGACCTCGGTGTGCGGGTCGGTCTCCGACTCGGGGACACGCTCGCTGAGGTTCACCTCGCCGGTGTGGAGCGGGAGTTCGGAGACGCGGGTGGCGGTGGCGGCGACCTTGCGGAGGGGGCGGGTGGCGACACCGACGAGGACGTAGCCGGCGATACCGGCGGCGACGAGGCCGGCGGCGGTGACGCTGAGTTCGATGATGATCAGAGTGCTCAGGGTCTTGTTGACGTCCGTGGTCGGGAGCGCGACGTAGTAACTGCCGTTGGTGCCGGTGCGGTACTCGACGCGGTACTCGCCGTAGCCCGGGATGTCGACCGTGTGTGCCTTGCCGTCCTGGGCTGCGGCGCTCAGCGCGGTGCGCGCGGCCGCGCTGAGGTTGCTGGCCGCCATGCCGCTGATGTCGGTGCTCTCGTCCGACTCCTGGCCGACCTTCGCCTCGGTGATGCGGCCCTTCTCGACCTTGGCCGCGATCATGTTCTTCGACTGCGGGCCGCGCGTGACAAAGTCGCCCAGGTCGAAGGTCTGGGGTGCCTTCTGGTCTGTTGCCTTCTTGTTGGGGTCGCCGCCGGGCGGCCCGCCGAAGCCGACTGCCCGCCCTGCGACCTCGCTCACCTGCCCGTCCAGCTGCTCGTACAGATGCGACCGCAGCGCCAGCGTGGTCACCGTGCCGATCACCGCGCAGACCACGGCGATCAGCACCACCGATGCGACGACGAGCCGGCTCCGCAGGGTGCGCGGCGTGCCCGCCGGCTTCTTCTGCGTACGCGGCCGTCGTCGCCCGCTCATGACGCCGCGGGCTTGATCAGGTAACCGGCACCACGCCGGGTGTGGATCATCGGCTCACGGCCCGCGTCGATCTTCCGCCGCAGGTAGGAGATGTACAGCTCGACCACGTTGGCCTGGCCGCCGAAGTCGTACGACCACACCCGGTCCAGGATCTGCGCCTTGCTCAGCACCCGGCGCGGGTTGCGCATCAGGAAGCGCAGCAGCTCGAACTCGGTCGCGGTGAGGTGAATGCCTTCGCCGGCCCGCGACACCTCGTGACTGTCCTCGTCGAGGGCGAGGTCACCGACGACCAGCACGGAGTCGGACCGCCGGTCGGCCGCGCCCGAGCGCCGGATGAGGCCCCGCAGCCGCGCCACGACCTCCTCGAGGCTGAACGGCTTGGTGACGTAGTCGTCGCCACCGGCGGTGAGCCCCGCGATACGGTCCTCGACCGCGTCCTTCGCGGTCAGGAAGAGAACCGGCACCTCGGGCAGGTCGCGCCGCAGCCGCCCCAGAACGGTCAGCCCGTCCATGTCGGGAAGCATCATGTCCAGGACGACGGCGTCGGGCCGGAAGTCACGGGCGGCCTGGATCGCTCCGGTGCCGTCACCGGCACTCCGGATCTGCCATCCCTCATAGCGCAGGGCCATGGACAGCAGCTCGGTGATCGACAACTCGTCGTCCACCACAAGCACTCGGACGGGGCTCCCGTCCGGCCTCAGCAGTTCGGTGCGCCCCTGGGGCGAGGTCGTGGTCATGCTGGACACGATGTCGGGGGCCTCTGAGAGCATGCTTTCGAGAACCTGTGATTTTCCTGAGAAACGCACAGGAAGCTCTCAGGCAACCCCTGGGAACCCCACCCAGACGTCCGATTCTCAGGCGCCCGGCTCTCAGACGCCCGGCTCTCAGGCGCCCGGCTCTCAGACGTCCTGCCGTCAGAACAGCCCGGACTGCAGGCCTGGCGGTGCCTTGAACTGCCGTACCGGCACGGTTACTTGCTCGCTCCCGGCGGGAACCAGCTCCCACCCCGTCATCAACCGCGTGTCGAGTACGACGGTGCCCCTGCCCTCGGTCAGTACGTGCAGGTCGGGTCCGGCGGCCGCCACCAGCCGCCCGCTCACCGCACCGCCCGCCACGAGCTCGCTCACCTCGCCCGACGCCGTCGGCAGGCCGGCGAGTCCGAACACTCCGGCGTGATCGACGGGTAGGCAGGGAGCCCGCTCCAGCGACTCCGGCCAGTTGCCGAGCCGCACGGCCCGCGCATGCAACTCCGCGATCTCGGCCGTCCGTTCGGCCTCCGTCTCCGGCAACGCGGCCCGCACCGCCCGCTTCACGACGTACGGGATGCGGTCCGGCACGCCGAGCGCGGCACGCAGCAACTCCTCTGTGCGCCGCGCGGCCATGAGCGGCCCGGTGCCCAGCCAGGTGAAACAGACGGCACCCTGCTCAAGCAGCCGGGCCGAGCCCCGCTCTTCGCCGGTGATGCCGACCTTGAGCAGGCCGGGACCGAACCAGGCCAGATAGACGCGGTACGGCCTCGGGTCGTCCGCGAGGGTGTCGGCGGCCACCGAGTGCGCCCGGTCCAGTCGCGCACACTCCTCGCACCGCGCCCCCGTGCTCCGCCCCGGCACGGCCGCCCGCATCGGACACCCATGCCCCCGCGCTCCCAGACACGTCCGGACACCCCCCTCCGCGACCCCGAAGGCCACCCGCTTCCCCCAGGTCAGCGCGCTGCGCCGACCGCCGTCCCACACCAGCACGGGGCCGTCCGCCGACCAGCGCAGCCCCGAGCACTTCCATGCCTGTGCCATCTCTGTCGAGAGTAGAGGGCGGCACTGACAATCCGGTCGCGTGCGGCTCAGCCACCGGGGCTGACGGTGACGGGCGCGGGCTCGCCACCCGCAGGAACCGGGACCGACTCCGGAACCGACACCGGGAACGACCCCGCAACCGGTGCGGAGACCGGCACCGGCAGATCCGCCACAGCCGTACGCCCCGCCGTACGCCGAGCCCCCCGCCCCGCCATCCGGCACCCGACACACCCCGGATGCCCGCCGCGCGCCGACAGGTCCCGGACCCGCATGCCCCATTCCTCCCTGGGCCGCAGCCCCGACGGCTTGCCCCAGCCGGCGAGATGCAGGGCCCAGGTGACGAGGAGGCTCACCACCACGATCGCGAATCCGCCGGCCAGAAGCGGGACGGACACCAGGCACACGCCCACCCCCAGCACCGCGCTCCCCACGGTCGCGATGCCGACGCCGGTCCATCCTGCGACCGTATGGCCGTGGTCATACTGATGTGCGCTCACGTGCCCGCCTCCCAAAGTCAGGAATCAGCTCCCAGCAAATCTCTCACCACGTGAGAGATTTGCTGCGTAAATATCTCACACGCTAAGGGAATAAGGAAGTACCCGGATGCAAGCCAAGCCGCGCCCCACCGCCACTCCGGCCCAGGCGTTGTCGGCGATGGACTCCCTCGTCGCCGCCCATCTGCTCGGCCAGCAGGAGATGGCCCAGCGGCTGGGCCTCAACGTCACCGATCTCCTCTGTTTCGCCTGCGTCCTCAAGGCAGGCGAGGACCTGTTGACGGCCGGTGACCTCGCCGAGCACGCCCACGTCACCACGGGCGCGGTGACCGGCATCCTCAACCGCCTGGTCCGCGCCGGCTTCGTCACCCGCGTCCCCGACCCGGCCGACCGCCGCCGCGTCCGCGTGGCCGCCGTCCCGTCCGCGGTCGCCCGCGTCCACGCCCTCTACGAGCCCTACTACGCCCGCCTGAACGCCCTCTTCGCCGACTACACCGCCGACGAGATCGCCGTACTCACGGACTGGTTCACCCGCACGACCACACTTGCGCACGGCTATATCGAGGAGATGCGGGTGAAGGACGAAGGCGGCGCGGCCAACGGTGAGGCCGAGGGCAACGGCGACGGTGGCGGCAACCGGAGCCGTCGCTCCTGAAGCGTCACGCCTGCGAAAACGCGCCTGTGCGACGAGGGCGCGGTGAGCGACGACGACCCCGAGGCCATGTCCGCCTGGTGCGCCGACGCCGAACAGGCGGGCGGCGCGGTCGTCCTGGCCCTCGACCGGGTGCCCGAAGTGCTCGACTGGACCCACCTGTTGGGCTCGGGAACGGCGCACGGCGGCTTCGTACGCCTTCTGTCCTGACGACCCGACCCCCGGGCGGCCACACGTCCATGGTGTAGCCAGCCCTACCTCCGGTTCGGGAGAGCACACCATCGTTTCCGGCGGCGCGCGACGGCATCGTTGACCTCGGTTGATCCAAGTGATCGAACAGGTCAGAGAGTTCGAGCCCGAGCTCGAGCCCGCCGCCCGGAAGGAAATGTCATGGAGTCGCTGGTTCCGCCGAAGCCGCAGTCGCAGCCGGCGCCTGGCCCGCTCTCCTCCTTCGCCCGCTTCGTGGTGTGCGGCGGCGGCATCGGAGTCCTCGCCAGCTTCACCGTTCCGCTGGTGGCCATGACGATGCCCTGGGCGGTGGCGAACGCGGTGATCACCGTCGCCTCCACCCTCCTCTGCACCGAGTTGCACGCCCTCTTCACCTTCGGCACGGGACGGCGGCCGGGGTGGCGCCGGCACCTGCAGTCCGCGGGTTCGGCGACGGCCGCGTACGTCGTGACCTGCGCCGCGATGTTCCTGCTGCATGTGGTGCAGTCGTCGCCGAGCACGCTCCGGGAGCAGGCGGTCTATCTCTCCGCGTCCGGTCTCGCCGGCATCGGCCGCTTCCTGGTCCTGCGCCTGGTCGTCTTCGCTGACGGCAGGAGCCCGGCGAGCCGGACGGCCGCACCGAAGCGGGTGGCCGGCGACTGGAATCCTCCGTTTGTGAGGACCGAGGCGTTCGCCGGATGACCGATCCTCGGCGAGCTAGCGTGCCCATGTCACTGTTTATGTGAGAGTGCACCATGTGCACGAGGGGGATTCCTTCACATGCGGAAAACGCGGAGTAGAGCACTGTCGCGCCTGACCATCGCACTGCTCGCCGGAACCGGCCTCGCCCTCTCCGGCCCGGGCACCGCCCACGCCACCACCACGACCGACATCCCGGCACCCACCGCCAACGGCGTCTCGGCCACGGTGACGTTCTCCGACACGGTCGTCCCGCAGCCCTACAACCCGGACCCCGCCGCCTACTTCGGCGACCGCAAGTGCCTGAACACCTACCACGACTACACCCCGACGCCCGGCTGCGGCGGCTTCAAGCTGGGCGTCACCCTGCACAACGTCCGCAACCAGCCGGGCTACCTCGCCGGGCTGCGCAGCACCGACGACTTCTTCGACGCGTACGCCGACACCGCACGCACCTTCGGCTGCCTCCGGCCCGACGGCAGCTTCGACCACGGCACCAGTTTCGTCGTCCGCGCCGAGCAGCAGCCCCTGCAGCCCGTGTACTACACGACGCAGACCTCCTGGGTCCTCTACCAGCAGGACCAGTACCCCGACCAGGACACGGGCCCGGGCTTCTACATGAACTTCCCCGCGGTGGAGGTGAACTGCCCCGACGGCATGACCCCGACCCAGTACGGCCTGAAAGTCACCAACGTCAACGTCACGGTCGAGGACGACAACGTCTTCGGCCACACGACGTGGAACGCTCCGGGCCCGTACTACGGCTAGGGCAGGCGGGGCAGGCCAGGCCGGCGGGTTCCGCGTCCGTGCACCGGCTCAGCCGGCGTGCGGACGCGGAGCCCGCCGCCGCTGCCGCCCGCGCAGGGAGTCCAGAACCGCTCCGAGAGCCAGCGACTGAGCCAGGGCGGCGACGACGATCCCGCCGACGAAGAACCACGCGGGCGCCTGTGAACCGAACACGGCCTCGCCGATCCCCGCGACCACCCCGAACACGGGGAAGGTGAACAGCGCGGGCCACACCCAGATCATCGAGGCGTCCGGGTTCTCCCCGAACAGCGGCTCGGCCACCGCGACCAGTATCGAGGCCGCGACCAGGCCGAGGTAGACCGCCGAGGCGGGGTTGGCGAACATCAGGCGCACGAGAGTGCGCGTGCGGGTGCGGGTACCTGCAGAGCGGGCGTTCATCGGTTTCTCCCCCGGTTGTCGTATGCCTCCAGGGTCGGTCGGCGGCACGCCGGTGTCGTGAGTACCCGTACTCAGCTGGGCGACTCAGACGATTCAGGCGTCACGGTCGGCTCGGCGACGAAGGAGCCGAGACCGGGCTCGGTGTAGATGAGACCTTCCTGACGCAGCCCCTTGTGCACCTTCTGCGCAGTAACCGCAGCGATGCCGAACTCCGCCGTGATCTCGACAACGGACGGGATACGCGTACGCGGCGGATACGTGCCGTCCTCGATGCGGCGGCGGATCACCTCGGCGACCTGGCGCCAGCGGGGGATGTCGGGAGCGAATTCCATCACCGCACCACCATGCGCAGACGGCAGCACCCGGCGCGATTCACAGTTAACCGCTCATACCGCAGTACACCATAGTAGGGTTGCCCACGAAGAAGCCCCGGCGACGGATGGAGCCGCCCCGGGGCACCGGCCACCAGCCGCACTGGAGCTGATGACATGACCGACCTTATCCACCGCCTCACCACCTGGGTGACCCTGCTGCTCAAACCACCCGGCACACCCGACCGCCCGGCGCGACCGTCGCTCCCCGCCCCCATCGCCGCACCCCTCCTCCCTCCCCACCGCAGCCCGTACGGCCTCGACACCCCCCTCGACGCCACCGCAAACCGCTCCGTACGCCCGTACCTCACCGGGCACACCCCCTGGAGCCACGGACTGGAGGTCGCCTGATGGAACCGCAACCGCAATCACAGCCGCAGTCACAGCCGTCGCGCGAACCCCGCCTCCTCCCGTGGACCGGCCTGGAGGGCAAACCCTGCTACCTGGTCACCGACGACCACGCCGGCCCGGTCTCCCGCCTGGCGGACGCCACGGAGTCGATCCAACTGGGCATGGGGTCCGAACTCCTCGAACACGCCCGTGACCTGCTGCCGAACACCCCGCCCGGCGAGACCCGCTACCTGGCGGAACGCCTGACGGAGGCCCTCCGGGACACCCTCCGCATCGCGGAGAGTCGGGGACGGCGACTCAGTCATCTGAACTGAACGGGCCCCACTCGTCGACGGCGCGGCCCTCACCGAGGGGCCAGCCGTCGGCGAGGGTGACGACTATCCAGTCTTTCCTGAATTCAGGATTGCGTGTACTTTCGTGGGGTGCTGACTGTTGCTTCCGACATCGAGGTGCTGGCCCGCTTCGGCCGCGCGCTGGCCGACCCGATCCGCTGCCGACTCCTGCTGGCCCTGCGCGAGGCCCCCGCCTACCCGTCCGACCTTGCCGAGGCCCTGGGGATCTCCCGCACCCGCCTGTCCAACCACCTCACCTGCCTGCGGGACTGTGGCCTCGTCGTCACCCTCCCCGAGGGGCGCCGCACCCGCTACGAACTCGCCGACGAACGCCTCGGCCACGCCCTCGACGACCTGCGCACCGCCGTCGTCGCCGTCGAGACCGACCGCACCTGCCCCGACGCCGAGGAAAAGGGCTGCTGCTGAGATGGCCGCCACGACCCACATGTCCCTCGGCCCGTCCCCGGCCCGCCGGGACGTACTGGCGAAGCGCATACGGCTGCTGGTCGCGGCGACGATCACCTACAACGTGATCGAGGCGGTCGTCGCCATCACGGCCGGCACCCTGGCCTCCAGCACCGCACTGATCGGCTTCGGCCTCGACTCGGTCATCGAGGTCTCCTCCGCGGCCGCGGTCGCCTGGCAGTTCTCCGCCCGCGACCACACGGTCCGCGAAGCCCGCGAGAAGACCACGCTGCGGATCATCGCCGTCTCCTTCTTCGCCCTCGCCGGTTACGTCACCCTCGACGCCGTCCGCGCGCTGGCCGGTACCGGCGAAGCCGGACACTCCACGCCCGGCATCGTGATCGCCGCCCTGTCCCTGCTGGTCATGCCGTTCCTGTCCGCCGCCCAACGCCGCACCGGACGCGAACTCGGCTCCGCCTCCGCCGTGGCGGACTCCAAGCAGACCCTCCTGTGCACCTATCTCTCCGCCGTCCTCCTCCTCGGCCTGCTCGCCAACACCCTGCTCGGCTGGGCCTGGGCCGATCCGATCGCGGCCCTCGTCATCGCCGCGATCGCCGTCAAGGAAGGCCGCGACGCCTGGCAGGGCAAGGGCTGCTGCGCCCCCACGGCAGTGAGTGGGCCCGCCCCCGACACCCGGGCGGGCTCCTGCGGATGCCGACCCGGCTGCGACTGCTGCTGAGGGGCGGCTGAGACCGCCGGCTGCAACCCGACCGGCCGTCAGGCAGCGCCACTTACCCCCGGGGCCACGAAGCGCCTGTGGAGCGGGAAGAACTCCGGCTGGGGGTCGCTCTCCACGCCCAGTTCGCCCTTGAGCACGGGTTCGATCCTGCCGGCGATGAACCGGCCGAAGTGCTCCTCGGACTCCCAGACGTCGAGCACATGGAAACCGTCGTCGCCGAACCACGCCACGTGCAACACACACCCGTCCGGAGAGTCCTCCTCCCAACGCACCTTCTCCCGGACCTCCTTGTACAACTCGGGCGTGATCTCGGGCCACACAAAGGTCATGACGACGGCCATGAGGGTCCCTCTCGTTCGCCTCGGCGCGGCACGGTCTGCGCCGCGCGCACGACGACGCTAAGCAGGCCGGGCCGACCGGGCACGTCGGGCGGGCCATTCGTGCCCGGACTCGCGGGAGTGCCGTCAGCTTCGTCCGGGTGGGCGAGGCTGCCGGTGCGGGGACTGGCGAGCGTGACACGGGACGAGCCAAGCAGTCAGGCCTGCGAGACCGTGGCGTCACACCGTGTTCCTGCTCGCCGCTCCCGACGCGGGATCGCGGTTCCGGGTGGGAGTACGCGCGGGCGAAGGAGGCCGTGCGCGCCGGGTCGGCGGTGAGTCGCTGATCGTCGCCCCGAGGACGCAGCGTCCGGCCAGGGCTTCGCGTCAGCCCGGAGCGAGGACGTCGAACTCGTTGCCCTCCGGGTCGACGAGGCACGTCCACGACACCTCGTCGCCCTGGCCGAGGTCGATGTCGGTGGCGCCGAGAGTCCGCAGCCGGGCCACCTCCGCCGCCTGATCGTCACCGGGGTAGGGCCGGAGGTCGAGATGGACGCGGTTCTTCACGGTCTTGGCGTCGGGCGTGCGGACGAGCTTGAGATACGGGCCGACGCCCTTGGCGGAGCGCAGCATCGCGTGATCGTCGGTGATCTCGTGCAGAGTCCAGTCCATCGCCGCTTCCCAGAACCGGGCCATGGCACGCGGATCGATGCAGTCGGCCACGATCGCGGCGATCGGCCCGGTGTCGCCGTAGATCTCCCGAGGCTCCGCCACGCAGAACTCGTTGCCTTCCGGGTCGGCCAGGACCGTCCACGGGACGTCGCCCTGGCCGATGTCGACCGGCGTCGCGCCGAGACCCTTCAGACGCGCGACCAGTTCCGTCTGATGGGCGGCGGAGGTGGTGGCGAGGTCGATGTGCACACGGTTCTTCACCGTCTTGGGATCCGGGACGGTGATGACGTCGATGCAGACGGCGGTGGGATCGGGATAGGCGAAGCCCTCGGGTTCGAGGTTGGTCACCACGCCGGGTTCCTCGACGGAGCTGCTCCAGCCGAGCGCCTCCGCCCAGAACCGGCCGAGCTCGGCGTCGTCCCGAGCATTCATCGCGATCTGAACAAGACGCATTGTCATGCCCCCGATCCTATGCAAGCCGCCCCGCAGCGACCTGCCCAATTACCGCCGCCGGCCCAGGAGATCAACTCGCCGGGCCCACCCGAAGGGGGCTCAGCGCGTCCTTTGGCACTCAGGGCTGACCAGCCACTGAAGCCGAACGCCGGTCAGAACGGGGGCGGGTCCGGATGGAGGGGCGAGCGGTTGGCGCCCTTCAGCAGGCTGATGACGCGCTCATGAGTGTCGCCGACTCGATCGAGCACACGCACCCTGACAAACACGTTCTCCACCTCGCGCATGGCCTTCTCCGTGAACCAGCCCAAAAACATCAACTGCTCGCCCGGAATGGGCCGGCCCGGACCTATGAGATCCAGCGCGAAGTCCTGTCTGTTCAGGAGCCCTCGGCTCTCGATCGACGCGAGCACCGCCTGATGAGTCACCCAGTCCGAGGAGTCGACGGCCCCCTGGGCGAGCGCGGACGAGGTGTAGGTGATCCGGTAACTCAGGTCCGTCGTCACGGCTACGTCCTGGCCACCGTTGAACAGGTGGCACACCCAGGCCAGTCGGTTGTCCGGAGCCAAGCCCTCGATGACACGGCCGAAGTAGCCGATCGCGGGCCTGACCGTACGGGCGTACTGGGCGCGGGCGAGCGACGCGCCTCCGGTGGCCAGGACAGCCGCGACAGCGCTCTGGACGTCCAGGAGCTTGAGCTTCCACGGCCAGTCGCGGATCAGTCGTGGCGGCAGGTTCTCGCGGATCAGGGTGTAACTGAGAAGCAGCACCGCGACGCCGACGAGTACCAGGAGAAGCCTCGAGAACAGCTCGCTCCGGTGGATCACGCGCTGCGTCGTCTCCATGCCCCGCCCCACTTGGCCTCTGTGCAGTTGATCAAACTCTAGGGAACAACCGCGGGGCTGAGACAGAGGGCATGCACACGGTGCGGTGCCGGGGTGCCGGAGGAGGGACGGAAGCAGTGCCGTAGCCCCGTCGCCGCACTTCGCTGCTGTAGGGCCCGAACCCGCAAACACCAGAGGCCCCGGATCTCTCCGGGGCCTCTGGTCTGCTGTGCACTCGGCAGGATTCGAACCTGCAACCTTCTGATCCGTAGGCGCGTGCAGCACCGTCACGAACCGCTCGCCTGCTGGGATCCGTTGGCTCGTGCGCCGATCACGGGGGTGCCACGGTGCGCGGTTGTACGCCTGTGTTGATGTCAGCTACTGATGTCGCTCAACATGCCGGGTCGGGGCGTGTGGGGTGGGTTAGAAGCAGCCGGGGCCGGTGGCGGGGTTGAAGCAGGCGTTGATGCCGGGGCCGCCATCGTTGGTGTTGGTGCCGGGGCCGCCGAAGAGCGCGTCGCTGCCGGGACCGCCGAAGAGGGCGTCGTTGCCGTTGTTGCCGTTCAGGTTGTCGGCGCCGTTGCCACCTTCGATGCGGTCGTTGCCGTCACCGCCGGACAGTACGTCGTTGCCGTCGCCGCCGCAGATGATGTCGTTGCCACCGCGGCCGTCGACCACATCGTTGCCGCCGAGAGCGAAGATCACGTCATTGCCAGGAGTGCCGATCAGGATGTTGTTGCCGTTGGTACCGGTGATGGTGGCCGTGGCGGTCGCGCAGGTGGGGGGCGCCGGCTCGTAGGTGACGGTCACCTGGGCCGGCCCCGCTGCGGGAGCGGAGGTACCACCCGTGGGGACGCGGTTCGACCCGCCACCGCCACCACCAGGACCTGCCGTGCCATCGCTGTTGATTTGGCCGCAGCCGCCTCCTCCGCCGCCTCCGAACCAGCCGCCTCCGCCGCCGCCTCCCCCGAAGCCGGTGCCGCCGGTGCCGGCGGCACCGGCCGTACCGTCGGTGCCGGCGGTGGTTGGGTTCGGCGAGCATGCGGCTCCGCCGGTGCCGCCGGTGGTCTGGGTTCCTCCGCCACCGCCGACGCCGCTCTGCGGTCTGTCGCCGCCGTCGCCTCCGGTGTCGCCGGCGTCCCCGCCGGTGGCCTCGGGGACCTGGAAGTCGCCGATGGCGGAACCGTAGCCGCCGCCGCCTCCGCCTCCGGCGACGATGAGACGCGGGTCGGTGCCGGGGCTGCCGGTCAGGGTGCAGCCTGGGCCGGCCGAGCTGCAGGTGCGGACGTCGCTGGAACCGCCGCCGACGCCGCCCGAGAAGTTTCCGGTGCCTGATCCGCCGCCGGTGTTGACGTTCACGAACAGGGTGCTGCCCGGGGTAGCGGTCAGGGTGCCGGTGACGGTGGCCCCGCTCCCGCCTGCGCCACCATTAGGCACGTTCTGGCCTGCGGCGCCTGTGGCGGTGACCGTCAGTTGGGTGACGCCGGACGGGACGGTGAAGGGCTGGTTGGCGCCCACGTTGAAGGTGACCGTCACCGGCGCCGCAGCAGCGGGCGTGGCCGTGGGCACGACCAGGGCCGCCGGCAGTGCCACCGTGGCGAGCAGCACGGCAGCACGCCGGGCCGGGCGCCTCCGCTCACCCGCGACTCCGGCGCCACGTCGCTGGAGCATGGCATGTTGCAGGGTCCGTCTCACGATGGGGACTCCTCGGCAAAGAGCGCGGCACTCAGCACACGCCACGGACATCGGTTGATGTTCAGGCCCCTGCCGGGACCGCCCGACGATCAAGCCACACCCGCCCTGCGTGGTCGTACAGACACACCGTCATACCGCCCGCAATCCACCGACCAGACGCTCCCCGACCCCGAACTCGCTCCGGTGATCCGTAGGCGCGTTCACTCGGGTGCGTGCCCCCCGTGACCAGCCGTTGAGCGCCGTCGATCCACGGCGCCGAGCCCGCCATCGTCCGCCGTTGTGCGCTGGTGTACGCGGCTGTTGATGTCAGGCGTTGATGTCAGACGGCATAGGATTTTCGCTGATCAGAGTCCACGCGAGGCTCCGTAAAACGCTTGCGGAGCACTCGGAGCCCGTGACCTGGGGTGTGGCCATGGTGGCCGGGTGCTCCGTGAGTCGACTTACGGAGCACCCTCCCAAGATTGGCATTGCGACGCGATGTACATCGCGACGCAATGCACATCGCGACGCGAATGACTTACGATGCCTACGGACCCAGCCTCACTCAGCCTCACCGAGACTCACTCAGCCTTACCGAGACTCGCTAGGGCTCCGTGAAGCCAGAAGGGCCCAACGCCGGAGCACTGCCGGACACGATCATGACCCGCTCGGTCATCATCCGGATGCGACGCCGGGCCAGGAACGAGCGCGTGGAAGCCTTCCGCGCTCGCCTGCACGAGGCGGAGGGGCACGCGCTGCGTGACCGGCTCGCCGCATGGGCCGAACACGCCCGCGGGTTCGTCATGGGCGCCTGGCCGGACATGCCCGACGGCGTCACCGACCGCCCGGCCGACGTGTGGGAACCCCTGCTCGCCATCGCCGACGCGGCCGGCGGCGACTGGCCCACGAGGGCACGCGAGGCATGCGTGGCACTGGTGACCGCGTCCAAGGCCAACGACAAAGGAGGCCTCGGAGTCCGGCTCCTGACCGATCTGCGCGATCACGTCATGGTCGGCATCGACCGCCTGCCCACCGTCGCCATCCTCGACCGGCTCAACGCCCTCGACGACGCCCCGTGGGCCGATCTGCACGGCAAGCCGCTCGACAACCGGCGGCTGTCGAAGATGCTCGCGGAGTACATGACGGCCGACGACGAGCCGATCGCTTCCCGCAACATCAAGACCGCCGGAAGCGTCCTCAAGGGCTACTACGCCGCCGATCTCTGGGACGCGTGGGCGCGCTACTGCCCCCCGCCCCCGGAAAGTCCGCTACCTCCGCTACCCGGCACCGAGAACGTGGCCTGACCTGCAACAACGGGGTAGCGGCAACCGGCCTCGGTTGCCGCTACCCCGCCGCTACCCATCCGCTACCGCTACCCCTTCCCGCTACCCCGAACAGGCCCCTGACCTGCGACGTAGCGGCGGTAGCGGAAGTAGCGGCCCTCAGAGGTACCCCCGAAGGACCGTCCCGGAGGAGTCACCGCGTGAGCACCGCCATGCCCCCGAGCCACGAGGCGCTCAAGGTCCCCGAGGTCATGTCCGCCCTGCGCCTCAGCCGCAGCAAGGTCTACGACCTCATCCGCTCTAAACAGCTCGAAAGCTTCACGTCCGGCCGCGCTCGCCGCGTCCCGGTCGACGCCGTACGCCGGTACATGCGCAACCGCATTGAGGAGAGCGACTGATGGCCAAGCGCGCCAACGGTGAAGGAACGATCAGCAAGCGGGCAGACGGCCGGTATCACGCCGCCGCCTACGTCTACCGCCCCGACGGAACCCGCACCCGGAAGTTCGTCTACGGCAAGGCCCGCAAGGAAGTGGCCGACAAGCTCACGGAGTTGCAGGAGAAGACCCGCCATGGCATCCCCGCCGCAGAGTCCACCATGGCGTTCGGCGACCACCTGACCTACTGGCTCGCCACCATCGCACCGGCACGCCTCAAGCCGTCCACCCTGAACAGCTATGAGGGGCTGACCCGCCTGTACATCCGCCCCGCCCTCGGTAAGAAGCGGTTGAACCGGTTGTCGCCGGCCGACGTGCGCCGGTTCCTGTCGGAGTTCAAGGACTCCTGCCTGTGCTGCCTGCGCGGCGCGGACCAGGAGCGCCCCGAGGGCAAGCGTTCGTGCTGCGCCGTGGGCCGCTGCTGCAAGCGTCGCCCGTCCGCCCGGACCGTCCAGTACATCCACGCTGTCCTCCGGTCTTCGCTTCAGCAGGCGATCCGGGAGGAGCTGATCGCGCGGAACGTCGCGCGGATCGTGGAGACCCCCACCGTCACCCGCAAGGAGGTGCGTCCGCTGGACGCCGCCGAAGCCCGCCTCATGCTCAAGACCGCCCGGTCCCACCGCCTTTACGCCCTGTGGCTTCTGCTCGTGTCGACGGGCTTGCGGCGGGGCGAGGCGCTCGCCCTCACCTGGTCGGACGTCGACCTCACGAACGGTCAGCTCCGTGTCCGCCGGAACGTGCAGCGCATCCGGCGTGAGCTGATCTTCGGTAGTCCCAAGACGACGCGCTCCATTCGCACGGTGTCACTCCCGATGCACTGCATCCGGGCGCTTGCGCAGCACCGAGCCCAGCAGGAACGGGAACGCACGGTCGCAGGGAAGAAGTGGCAGCCTGCCCCAGGGCACCCGGACGGGCTGATCTTCACGACGACGACCGGCCGCGTCACGGACCCCCGCAGCCTGAACCGGATGCTCACCATCCTGTGCCGGGACGCCGGCGTACGACGGGTGCGGGTGCACGACCTCCGACACACGTGCGCCTCACTCCTGCTCGCGCAGGGCGTGGACGCTCGCACGATCATGGAGACGCTCGGGCACAGCACGATCACGATGACGCTGGACACGTACGCGCACGTGATGAGTTCGACGCTCAAGGCCGCCACAGATCGGATGGACGACGCCCTGGGACTGGAAGAGGCAGAGGAGGGATCAGACGGCG
Organism: Streptomyces sp. NPDC033131; assembly: GCF_055578365.1. NCBI lineage: Bacteria > Bacillati > Actinomycetota > Actinomycetes > Kitasatosporales > Streptomycetaceae > Streptomyces > Streptomyces sp. NPDC033131. Next base: position 30,118 of record NZ_JBVIPA010000050.1, on the reverse strand, counting down.
AGCAAGAGCCGGACACTGAGGAGTGATCGACACTTCTGGCCGCGTTGATGTCAGCGGTTGATGTCAAAGGCCCGTTGGGATGATCCCAACGGGCCTTTGACCTGTGTGCACTCGGCAGGATTCGAACCTGCAACCTTCTGATCCGTAGTCAGATGCTCTATCCGTTAAGCTACGAGTGCTTGTTTTGTTGTCCCGCCACCCGGCCTTCCGGCCCGCTCGCGGCGACAGGAAGAACATTACATGACTGCCGCCGCCATGTGAAATCCGTTTGCCATACCGCTTGTGACCTGCGGAAACGGCACTCTGAGCGGGGTCTGGAACGAACACCGGAACGACGAAGCCCCGGCCGTGTCGGCCGGGGCTTCGTGATGAGGTGCGGAGGCGGAGGGATTTGAACCCTCGATGGGCTTTGAGGCCCAAACCGCATTAGCAGTGCGGCGCCATAGACCGGACTAGGCGACGCCTCCAGCACAGCCGCCCGCGCGAGCGCGAGTGGTGCGTGCAGATGATGACACAGTCGAGCGGGGTGTCACCAATCGCCTCCCACGGTACTAGGAGGGCGGGCCGCAGGGCAAAGCGCATATCGGCGGCGGCGAGGCGCGCAACATCCCGGGGGCGACCGCGTTAGTCAGGTCATGTTGCAGGTCACCCGGCTCGGCCGGTTCGCGCGGTTCGCCCCCCTCCTCGTCGGCGTCGGCTCTGCCGTCGCCCTGTCCGCGGCGCCCGCTGCCGCCTCCTCCTCCCTCGCGCCACCGCCCGTCCGGGACGAGGACCGGGCCACGGGCGGCGACCACCTCACCGTCACCGTGCGCAACGCGGGCAGCGACGCGGACGGGACGTACGACGTGGACTGTCATCCCGGCGGGGGGAGTCATCCCGACGCCGGCGGGGCGTGTGCCGTCGTCGAGCGGAACACTCGGTGGGGGAAGGACGCGTTCGCCGCCGTGCCCCGGGACAGCGTCTGCACCATGCAGTACGGCGGGCCGGCCACCGCTCATGTCACCGGGACGTGGGCCGGGCGGCCCGTCGACGCGCGGTTCGACCGCAGCAACGGCTGTGAGATCGGGCGGTGGGACCGGCTCGTGCCGTTGCTGCCCGAGGTCGGGCGACAGGCATAGGGGCATAGAGGCATAGGGGAGGAAGGCGTGGGGGGTGGGTGTAAGGGGTGGGCCTGGGGTCGGCCGACGGGCGGAAGAGGGAGGTCGCGTCGGGTGTGGGCGGTTCATGGCGGATGCCCCGACTCCGGAACGCTGCGCCTCAGCGGGACGCCTGGTCGCGGATGGGGTCACACGTTCTACGTCACTTCGTCGTGCGACCTCCCTCTCATCCGGCGTCGCGAGCGCAACCACTGCCCTTAGACTCCCTCGCGTGACACGTCGCGGGCCGGTTGGCAAGATGGCCCGAGCGGTCGGCAAGGTGCGGTAACAGGGAGGAAGCGTCTCGTGAGCAGCAGGCCATCCCGAGGCGCTGCTCGCCTCGCAGCCATACTCGATGCGCTTCCCGATGCGTTGGTGCTGGTCAACGCCAATGGGACCGTCGTCAACGCGAACACCATCGCGCTCGAGGCCTTCGAGGCGCCGGGGACCGCCCTGGTCGGGCGCGGGCTGCTCGATCTGCTGCCGCAGTTCGACTCCAAGCTCATCCCCGGGTCCATGCGGCGGCCCGACCACATGGATCCGCGCGGCCGGACCAAGCCGACCCGGATGATCGCCCGACGGACCGACGGGACCGAGTTCCCGGTCGAGGTCACCAGCGCGAACCTGGAGAACGGCCAGCAGGCCTACGACAGCTCCGGCTACGGCGGCGACGAACTGCTGATGCTCGTCGTACGGGACCTGACCGGAACCGTGGACACCGAGGCCGAGCTGGCCCGGTCGCAGCGGCAGACCGAGATGATCCTGCGGGCCGCGTCCGAGGGCGTCGTCGGGACGGACACCGACGGGCGGATCGTGCTCGTCAACCCGGCCGCCGCCCAGATACTGGGATACAGGGCCAGTGACCTCGGCGGACGTGGACTGCACGATCTCGTGCTCCACTCCCGGGTCGACGGCACGCCCTTCCCGTACGAGGAGTCCCCGCTCGCCGACACCCTGCGCTCCGGGCGCAAGCACCGGGTGCGCGGGCAGGTGGTGTGGTCGAAGAAGGGCGAGAGGCTTCCCGTCGATCTGACGACCGCGCCCGTCCGCGACGGCGACCAGCTCGTCGGCGCCGTGCTGACCTTCACCGACCGGCGGCCGTACGACGCGCTCGTCGAGGAGAAGGCCGCCGCCGACAAGCGGCACGCGGAGGAGCTGGAACGGCTCTCCGAGGAACACGCCTCCGAACTCACCGCGCTGCGCCAGAAGCACGTGACCGAACTGGAAGAACTCCAGGAGCAGCACGACGAGGAGCTGGCCGCCGGCGAGGAGCGGTACGCCGCGCTCGGGGAGCGCGAGAAGGACCGGTTCGAAGCCCTCGCCGGACGCCATGAGCAACTTCTCACCCTGCTCGCACGGTCGCTGCGCGGGCCCCTCGACGAGCTGCGCCGCGAACTGGCCGCCCTGGCCGCCGACGACGCCGGGCAGCTGTGGCCCGAGGCCAACCAGGTGCTCCATCACCTGTCCGCCGGCTATTCGCGGATCACGACGCTCATCGACAACGTCCTCGGGTACCAGCGGCTCGACACCGGGACGGCCGGCATCACGCGCACGAACGTGATGCTCGACGCCGTCGTCGCGGCGGGTGTCGACGGGGCCGTGGAACTCATCGGGCCCGGCCGCGTGCAGTTCGCCGTACACGCGCCGCCCATCGAGGCCGAGGTCGACGCCCAGCTCCTCGCCACGGCCCTCGCGCACCTCGTCGCGGACGTCGCCGGCGTCGACGCCACCGGCAACTCGCCCGTCTCGGCGGGCGGTTACATGGACAACACGGTCGTCGTCGCGGCGGCCCAGCGCGGTGAGGTCGTACGGATCGAGGTGCGCGGGCCGTACGCCGGGGGAGACCCGGTGCACGAGCCGATCGTGCGCGGGATCGTGCGCGCCCACGGGGGCGTGCTGCAGACGCACGAGGTGCCGGGCATGAGCGGCAGCGCGTACGTCCTCGAAGTGCCGCTCGGTGGCGGGGCGGGGGCCGTCGCGGCCCCCGGTCCGGCCGCGCTGGAGGCGGCCCCCACGGCCCCCGCGGCTCCCACGGCTCCCACGGCCCCCGCGGAGGCCGTACTCCCCGAGCAGGCCACCGGCGGGCGGCGGCGGGCCCGGCGGGCCACGACGGACGCCTTCCTGGACGTCGACGTGGCGGGCGACGCCGACGGTGCCGTTGCCGAGGCGGAGTCCTCGGCGCCGACCGGGCGGCGCAGGCGGCGGGCGGCGAGTGCGCCCGTACAGGAGATCGCGCCGGTTCCGGCCCAGCCTTCGGGTGACGCCGGGGAAGGCTCCGGCGGGGGTACTGGGCGGCGGCGGGGGCGGTCTGCCGAGGGTGCGGGTACGGAGGCGGATGCAGCAGCCGGTGCGGGTGTAGCGGCCGGTGCGGTCGAGGGGGCCGCTGCGGGTCCGGGTCCGGGTGCGCTGGGAGGATCGGTCGCCGGTGTCGCCGAGGGGGCCGTCGTCATGGCCTCCGAGCATGCCTCCGGGACTGCGGCCGTCGGGACCGGACTGGGCGGGACCGTGCCCCCGCAGGGCGTGCCCGCGCCCGGTGGCCGGAGTACCCGGAACGACGGTGCCGAACAGCATGCGTTGCCGCCCGCGTTGCCTGCGTTGGCCTCCGGCGGGGCGGCGCAGGGCCCGGCCGGCGAGAGTGCCGAGGGTGCCGCACACGTCGAGAACGCCCAGCAGCCGACCGGACGGCGCCGGCGTGCGCTGGCCGCCGCCTCGGAGCGGGCCGCCGCGCAGGAGGCGGGGCCCCGCGCGGTGTTCGCCCTGCCGCCGGCGGACGCGGACCGGGCGTCCGAGGGTGCGGAGGCGCCGGGGGCGGTTCCGGGGCAGGCTGCGGGAGCGATTCCGGGAGCGGTTCCGGGGCAGGCCCCGGTTGCTCCGGTCCCTGGACACGTTCCTGGACACGTTCCTGGACACGTTCCTGGACAAACGCAGGCTCCGGGCCAGGGTGTTACCGGTGACGCTCTCGCCGACGAGGGCCGGCACGATGCCGTACCGCACAGTCAGGCCGACGACCACACTCCGCCGCAGCCGCATCCCACGAGCGCGCCGACGGGGCGTCGCCGACGGGCCGTCGGCCAGCGTGCGGAGGAGGAGTCGAGCGGAGTCCCGGGAGCTCCGGGAGTAACAGGGGCAACAGGGGCGCCCGCTCAGGAAGTTCCGGCCCAGGGTGTGCCCGGACAGGCAGTACCCGGACAGGCAGTACCTGGGCAGAGTGTGCCCGGGCAGGAGATTCCGGCCCAGAGTGCGCCTGTCCCGGCGGCCGGCGTGCCCCAGGCCCGCGCTGGCCAGCCCGGCACGGTCGGTCAGGGCGGTGCGGTGGCTCACGCCGATGCGGTGGCTCACGCCGGTGCGGCAGGGCAGCAGGTGCAGCCCGGCCAGCCGGTGCAGTCACCTCAGGCCGCGCAGCCCATGCAACCCGGCGTCCCCGTCCAGCCCGGTGTCCACGTGCAGCCCGGCGCCCCCCTCCCCGCGCAAGGCACTGCCCCCGGCCACCCTGCCCCCGCGCAGGCGGCACCCGCGCAGGTCGCGCCCGGCCACCCCGTGCCCGACCAGGCCGGGTCCGCGTCCGGCGTGCCCGCCGCCCCGGGACAGCCCCTCCCGGCGGAGGCACCCACCGGCCAGACCCTCCCGCCCCAGGGGACTCCCTCTCAAGGCACCCCCGCCCAGGGCACCGCCCCGGGCACCCCTGGCACGCCGCCCCCTGGCACGCCGGTCCCCCAGCCCGTCCCCCAGTCATGGCCCGCCGCCGACGACACCACCGGCGCCGCCATGCCCGTCGTACCGCCGAACGGCGGCCCCGCCCCCGTTCCTCCGGCCCCGGCAGCCCCACAGAGCCCGCAGGCCGCACACGCACCGCAGCACCCACAGCTCCACCCCGGCACCCCTCTCCCCCCGGAGAACAACGGGGCCGACGGGACCAACGGGGCCCACGTGGTCAACGGGCCCACCACAGCCACCACCGCCACCGCCTCCCACCCCCGTGCCGCCCAACCGCTCCCCGCCGAGGCCGCCTCCGCGCCCGTGGACCCGAACTCCACGCAGGGGCGGGCGATCAGTGTGCGGACGCTGGGGCAGGGTGTGCCGTTCAATCGGCAGGCGGTGCAGGTGCAGCAGCACTCGGCGGTCGGACCGCTGCCGTCGGCCACGCCTCCCCCGAACCAGCCGGGCGGTTCCGGCAGGCGCCGCAAGCTCGGTACGCGGCCCGACCCCGCCGCCGCGGCGCCCGAGCAGACGGCCCGTCCGCACCCGTCGGCCGAGCAGTCCGCCGTACAGCCGCAGCCGCAGTCCCAGCCCTCGCTCGCCGGGCAGTCGCGGCTCGCGGGGGCGACCGAGGGCAACGGGCGGTCGTACGCCATAGGGGCGCCCGACGAGAACGCCGCCGAGGGGCCCGAGCCGCTGGACGGTCCCGGTGGGGCCGTCGAGATCGCGGACACCCCGCGGCCGCAGCCGATGGACGACGAGTTGCCGCCGGAGCCGCTCGACAACCCGCGGCGGCTGCTGGTGTGGCCCGCGCCCGACGTCACGACCCAGCAGGCGCTGAGCGACCGTGGGTACCGGCCGGTCATCGTGCACTCGCGCGAGGAGGTCGACGCGCAGATCGCTGCGTTCCCCGCCGCGCTGTTCGTCGACCCGCTGACCGGGCCGATCACCCGGACCGCGCTGCAGTCGTTGCGGCAGGCCGCCGTTGCCGCGGAGGTGCCGGTCCTGGTGACGGCCGGGCTCGGGCAGGCGTCGCGCGAGGCGGCGTACGGCGCCGATCCCGCCGTACTGCTGAAGGCGCTCGCGCCGCGGGATACGGAACAGCATCCGCCGCGCGTGCTGCTGATCGAGGAGCACGCGGAGATCGCGCTCGCGCTGACCGCCACGTTGGAGCGGCGCGGGATGCAGGTGGCCCGGGCCGCGAGTGACGCGGACGCGGTGACGCTCGCGGGGCAGCTCAGGCCGAATCTCGTGGTGATGGATCTGATGCAGGTTCATCCGCGGCGGGCCGGAATCGTGGACTGGCTGCGCGCGAACGGGCAGCTCAACCGCACCCCGCTCGTCGTCTACACGGCCGCCGTCGACCAGGCGGACCTGCCGCGGCTGGCGTCGGGGGAGACCGTTCTCTTCCTTGCCGAGCGGTCCACCAGCAGCGAGGTGCAGGCGCGGATCGTGGATCTCCTGGCCCGGATCGGGACCAACTAGCCGACCAGCGAGTCCACGCCTAGGGTGCGACGAGCCTGCGCGCCGCCTCCTTGATCGAGGCGCGCAGGCGGGCGCGGTCGGCGTCCTCCGGGCCCGTGAGGATGCGGCGCATCTGCGGGACGGCGGCGGCCCAGTTGGCCAGGGCCGTCAGCAGGAACAGCAGGTCGCGGGGCGGGAAACCGTCGGTGATGACGCCCCGGGCCTGGCCGTCCTCGATGGCGGCGACCTTGCGCGTGTAGTGGTCCTGGCGCTCGGTCTCGTCGGGCAGTTCGGCGGTGCCGTACTCGATGCCCTCCCAGAAGAGGAGGCGCAGCAGTTCGGGGTGGGCGGCGTGGTAGTCGAGCAGTCGGTCGACCCAGCCCTCGATGTCGTCCGGGTCGACGGGGACGGCGGCGGCGAGATCGACCATGCGCGTGCTGAGGACCTGCGTGAACAGCTCCGCCTTGTTGCCGAAGTAGGCGTAGATCAGCTGTTTGTTGGCCTTGGCCGCGGCGGCGATGCGGTCGATGCGGGCGCCCGCGATGCCATGGCGGGCGAACTCGGCGACCGCCGCCTCGTAGATCCGCGCCTTGGTGGCCTCGGGGTCTCTCACTGCCATGAGGGCAGGGTACCGCCGGGACCACCCCTTGTAACCAACTGGTTGGTTGACAGGGAATTCGGATGCGGTTCACACTGTTGCACCTTCCAACCAACCAGTTAGTTGCTAGAGCCGACTCCAAGAACCCCGAGGACCTCGAGGAGTACGTCCCCGCCATGCCGACAGCAGTCACCGCCCGACAGGCCCGCACCCCGACCCGGGAGCCCGGCGTCGCCGGCCGCTTCCTCCTCCCCCTGATCGCCCTCGCCAGCGCCGTCACCGCCGCGAACATCTACCTAGCGGCGCCGCTGCTCCCCCTCATCGCCCGCGACTTCGGCTCGACCCCCTCCGCAGTGGCCTGGGTCGCCTCCGTCGCCCAGTTCGGCTACGCCGCCGGCCTGCTCGTCTTCGCCCCCCTCGGCGACAGCGTGAACCGGCGCCGCCTGGTCGCCGTCCTGTCCCTGGTCACGGCCGCGGCGCTGGTCACCGGCGCCACAGCCGCCGGGACCACCGCGCTCGCCGCCGCGGTCCTCGTCGCCTCCGCCGCGACCGTCGTCCCGCAGCTTCTCGTCCCGCTGGTCGCCCAGCGCGCCCCCGCCGACCGGCGCGCCCGCCATGTCGCGGCCGTCATCGCGGGCCTGTTCACCGGCATCGTCGCGGCCCGCGTCCTCGGCGGCCTGGCCGGGCAGGCCTTCGGCTGGCGGGCCGTGTTCGTGGGCGCGGCGGCACTGACGGCCGCGCTGGGCATGCTCACGGCCTACGCCCTGCCCGTCGAGCAGCGCACCCCGCGCACCGGCTCCCTGTTCTCGGGCCTCACCGCCCTGCCGTCCGTCGTCCGACGCTCGCCCGACCTGTGGCGCGCGTGCGTCCGCCAGGCCGGGATGTACGGCGCCTGGAGCGCCCTGTGGACCTCCCTCGCGCTCCTGCTGACGAGCGAGGACGCGGCGGGCTACGGCCTCTCGACCGCGACCGCCGGGCTCTTCGGCCTGTTCGGGCTTGCCGCGAGCGGGGTCGCTCCGCTGGCCGGCGGCTTCGTCGACCGCTTCGGCGCCGCCAAGGTCGTACGGTCCGCGTATCTCCTCGCCGCCGCGTCCGTACCGCTGTTCTGGCTCGGCGGACACGTGATGGTGTCGTTGTCCGTGGCCGCGATCGCCGTCCACGCGGCCCTGGTGGCCTCCCACGTCGCCAACCAGACTCTCGCCCTCACCACCACCTCCACCCCGGCCACCGCCAACACCGCCTACGTCGTCGCCGGTTTCGCCGGCGGCGCCATCGCCTCGGCCCTGGCCGGCCCGGCGTTCACCCACTTCGGGTGGCGCGGGGTGTGCGCGGTGGCGGGCCTGTGGCTGGTGCTGGGATGGGTGACCACTTCGGTACGGCCGTTCGCCGTTCGCCGTACGGCGTGAGCGCTGCTCCGACCGCTCGGGCGTGCGCTGCTCCGACGTACCCGGTGAGCTGCTGCGACGTACAGCGTCAGCTGCTGCGACGCGCGGCTGCTGAGCTGGCGGTGACCGCTCCCGGCGTACGAGGTGGCCGCGCGTGCGCCGGACAGGGACCGTGGGCCCCGTCCGGCGTACCCGTGTGTTCGACGGTCAGGGCCCGTGGGGCCCCGCCCGGCCTGCGTCTGTGTTCTTCGGGCACGAGCGCCCGTGGGTTGCGTCGGGCGTCGTCAGAGTCGCGTGACGTCCAACTCGCCCTCCGCGTACTGCTTGCGCAGCACCTTCTTGTCGAACTTGCCGACGCTCGTCTTCGGTACCGCCTCGACGATCGACCAGCGTTCCGGGAGCTGCCACTTGGCGATGTGGCCCTCGTCGGCGAGGAAGGCGCGCAGCGTCTCGAAGTCGGCGGTGGAGCCCTCCTTGAGGACGACCGTGGCCAGCGGGCGCTCGCCCCACTTGTCGTCGGGTACGGCGACGACGGCCGCCTCGGCGACGTCCGGGTGGGACATCAGCGCGTTCTCCAGCTCCACCGAGGAGATCCACTCGCCGCCGGACTTGATGACGTCCTTGGCGCGGTCGGTGAGGGTCAGGAAGCCGTCCGCGCTGATGGTGCCGACGTCACCGGTCTTGAGCCAGCCGTCCTCGCTGAACTTGTCGGCGGGGCGCAGGGGTTCGCCGCCGGGGCCGTTGTAGTAGGCGCCGGCGATCCAGGCGCCGCGCACCTCCAGCTCGCCGGCCGACTCGCCGTCCCAGGGGAGTCGTTCGCCGCCGGGGCCGGAGAGGCGGGCCTCGACGCCCGCCGGGAAACGGCCCTGGGTCAGTCGGTACGCGAACTCCTCCTCCGTACCCACGGCATGGGCCGGCGGGCGGGCGATCGTGCCGAGCGGGGACGTCTCCGTCATGCCCCAGGCGTGGCAGACCCGCATGCCCAGCGTGTCGAACGCCTCCATCAGCGAGGGCGGGCACGCCGAGCCACCGATGGTGACCTGGGTGAGGGAGGAGACATCGCGGGGCTTGGTGGTCAACTCGGCGAGCAGGCCCTGCCAGATGGTGGGCACGGCGGCCGCGTGCGTCGGCTTCTCGGACTCGATCATCTCGGCGAGCGGGGCCGGCTGGAGGAAGCGGTCCGGCATCAACATGTTCACGCCGGTCATGAAGGTCGCGTGCGGCAGACCCCAGGCGTTGACGTGGAACTGCGGGACCACGACGAGCGACGTGTCCTGATCCGTCAGGCCCATCGACTGGGCCATGTTCACCTGCATGGAGTGCAGGTAGATCGAACGGTGGCTGTACACCACACCCTTGGGGTCACCCGTGGTGCCGGAGGTGTAACACATCGCGGCGGCCTGGCGTTCGTCCAGCTCCGGCCAGTCGTACGTGGTCGGCTTCCCCGCGATGAGCTCCTCGTACTCGTGCACCTGGACCGCGCCGGCGCCCGCGAGCAGCGAACGGTCGCCCGGCCCCGACACCACCACGTGCTCCACCGTCTTGAGGTGCGGAAGCAGCGGGGCGAGCAGCGGCAGCAGGGAACCGTTGGCGATCACGACCCGGTCGGCGGCGTGGTTCACGATCCACACCAGCTGCTCGGGAGGGAGGCGGAGGTTGAGGGTGTGCAGGACCGCGCCCATGGAGGGGATCGCGAAGTAGGCCTCGACGTGCTCGGCGTTGTTCCAGGCCAGCGTCGCCACGCGGTCGTCGCCCGTGACGCCGAGATCCTCCCGCAGCGCGTGGGCCAACTGGGCCGCGCGGTCACCGATCTCGGCGAAGGAGCGCCGGTGCGGCTCGCCCTCACCGGTCCATGTGATCACCTGTGATGCGCCGTGGATCGTCGATCCGTGGGCCAGGATTCTCGAGATCAGCAGCGGTACGTCCTGCATCGTGCTCAGCACGGTGTCCTCCCGGGGCGACATTGCCTAGGCGGTGGTAAGGGCTGCGCAAAGTCTGCGCGCATACCGCGCGGTATGTCACTAGGAAAGAGTGATCGATCAGGTCACGTTGCGGTCGATGTGTGAAGACGGTACCGGCCCGGCACTATCGGACCACCACCAGCTCGGGATCCTCGCGCAGCTTCCCCAGCGCCCGGGACACCGCCGACTTCACCGTACCCACGGACACCCCGAGCACCTCGGCCGTCTGCACCTCGCTGAGGTCCTCGTAGTACCTGAGGACGACCATCGCCCGCTGCCGGGAGGGCAGTTTCATGATCGCCCGCCACATCGCGTCGTGCAGCGCCTGCTGCTCGGCCGGGTCGTCGCCGGCGGGCGCCGCCTCCGTCGGCTCGGGCAGCTCCTCGCACGCGAACTCGTCGACCTTGCGCTTGCGCCACTGCGACGTCCGCGTGTTCAGCAGCGCCCGGCGCACATAGCCGTCCAGGGCGCGGTGGTCCTCGATCCGCTCCCAGGCGACATACGTCTTGGTCAGTGCGGTCTGCAGCAGATCCTCCGCGTCGCACGGGTTCGCGGTCAGCGACCGGGCGGTACGCAGCAGCACCGGCTGGCGGGCCTTCACGTACGACGAGAAAGAGGGGTACGGAAGGGTCTGCGTCGCCGGCGTGGCGGCCTTCGAAGCGCTGGTGCAGACGAGTGTGGTCATGGCTCCACGCTATGAGCGGTGGTGCCTCCGGCTCATCGGCCGCAGGTCCCGAAGAAGAATCCGCCTCAGGTTGTAGGGGTGGTGCTGGCTGCACCTCCTGAAGGTGGACGAGCGGGCCCGGCCTACTGCGGGTTTACCCCTGGGGGTGTACGCCTCCCCGCGCCGGTTCCTCATCGGCAGTAAGCAACGGTGATTCATCCGTCAGCGGTGAACCACGCCGGTTCATCCGTCAGCGGTAAGCAACGGCGGTTCACCCGTCAGCGGTGAGCAACAGGCCCGACGTCGGCACCCCCGTCCCGGCCGTCACCAGGATCCGCCCGGCGCCCGGTATCTGGTTCGCCGCCGTGCCGCGAAGCTGCCGTACTCCCTCCGCTATGCCGTTCATGCCGTGCAGATACGCCTCCCCGAGCTGTCCGCCGTGGGTGTTCAGGGGCAGCGCGGCCCGGTGCACGAAGTCCGCCGCCTCTCCCTTTCCACAGAACCCGAACTCCTCCAACTGCATCAGCACGAACGGTGTGAAGTGGTCGTACAGGATCCCCACGTCGATGTCGGGCGGGGTACATCCGGAGGTTCGCCAGAGCTGGCGGGCCACCACGCCCATCTCCGGCAGGCCGGTCAGGTCGTCGCGGTAGAAGCTGGTCATCTGCTCCTGTGCCCGGCCCGCACCCTGGGCGGCCGCCGCGACCACGGCGGGTTGGTGGGGCAGGTCGCGGGCCCGCTCCACCGAGGTGACGACGAACGCCTGGCCGCCGTCGGTCTCCTGGCAGCAGTCCAGCAGCCGCAGCGGTTCGACGATCCAGCGGGAGGCCGCATGGTCGGCGAGGGTGATGGGCCGGCCGTGGAAGTACGCCGCCGGATTGGTCGCCGCATACCCCCGGTCCATGACGGCGACGTGCCCGAAGGCCTCCGTGGTCAGGCCGTAGGTGTGCAGATACCGCTGTGCCACCATCGCCACCCACGACGCCGGCGTGAGCAGCCCGAAGGGAAGAGACCAGCCGAGCGCCACTCCCTCGGCCGACGGCTCCCGGTGCTGCACGCCGGAGCCGAATCTGCGCCCCGACCGCTCGTTGAAGGCGCGGTAGCAGACCACCACCTCGGCCACGCCCGCGGCGATGGCGAGTGCCGCCTGCTGGATGGTCGCGCAGGCCGCGCCGCCGCCGTAGTGGATGCGGGAGAAGAAGGACAGCTCGCCCATCCCGCAGGCCTGGGCCACGGTGATCTCCGGGCTGGTGTCCATCGTGAACGTGACCATCCCGTCCACGTCGGCCGGCCGCAGCCCGGCGTCGTCGAGTGCCGCCCGCACCGCCTCCGCCGCGAGGCGCAGCTCGCTGCGTCGCGAGTCCTTGGAGAACTCCGTCGCCCCGACGCCGACGATCGCCGCCCGTCCCCCGAGGGTGTCGCGGGTGCGTACGCTCATCCCGCCTCGCCCTCCCGGACGGTGACCGTCACGGTGCCGGTCACGTGTCTGCCCAAGGCGTTTGTTCCGACCACGTGGACGGTCGCGGTGTCGTCGGCCACGTCCTCGATCGTGCCCGTCAACACCATCGTGTCCCCGGGGTAATTGGGGGCGCCGAGTCTGATGGCCACCCTGCGGAGGGTGGCCCGTGGGCCGAAGTGATCCGTGATGTACCTCCCCACCAGGCCGTTCGTCGTCAGGATGTTCATGAAGATGTCGGGGGAGCCCTTCTGTCTGGCCAGTTCGGCGTCGTGGTGGACGTCCTGGTAGTCGCGCGAGGCGATGGCTCCGGCGACGACGAGGGTGCGGGTGATCGGGATCCGGAGCGGCGGGAGTTCGTCACCGGGTTTCAGGGGTGCATGAGCTGCATGGGGTTCGGGTTCACGGGCTGCATGGGGCGCATGGGGTTCGGGTTCATGGGATGCATGGGGCGCATGGAGTGCCGGTTCATGGGGCGCATGGGGTTCCGGTTCATGGGGTGCCGGTTCATAGGGTGCATGGGGTTCCGGATTGGGGGGGTTGGGGTTCATGGGTTTATGACGTCTCCTCCCGGACGCGGAAGACGGGCAGCACCAACTCCTCGTCGCAGTGCTGGAATTCGAGCCGGACCGGCTGACCGATCCGCACTTCGTCGTGCGGCACGCCGACCACGTTGCTGATCATCCGGACGCCTTCCGCCAGCTCTATCAGGGCGACCGCGTAGGGAGGGGCGAAAGCGGGGAAGGGCGGGTGGTGCAGGACGACGTATGAATAAACCGTCCCCTCGCCGCTCGCTTCGAGCGTGTCCCACTCCGGGCAGCCGCAGGTGTTGCAGCCGGGCAGCCAGGGATGGCGCAGGGTGCCGCAGCCGGTGCAGCGCTGGATCAGCAGCCGGTGGTGCCGGATGCCCTCCCAGAAACCGGAGTTGTCGCGGTTGACGACGGGACGGGGGCGCGGAGTTTTCTCCCGCCGGCGTGCCGGGGCGTACTTGAGGATGCGGAAGCGGTGGGTGCCGGCGAGTTCCTCGCCCACTGTCACGTCCATACGGGTCGTCACGAAGTAGCCGGTGCCGAGCTTGGTGGTCTTGCGCTCCGACACCGACTCGATCACCGCGTCGAAGGTGACCTCGTCGCCGGGCCGCAGCGCTCTCACGTAGTCCTGCTCGCAGTCGGTGGCGACGACCGAGGTGCAGCCCGCCTCGTCGAGAAGGGCGAGGAGTTCGTCGTACGCCTCGGTCCTGCCGATGTGGCCGCTGTTGCCGGAGAGCCCGCCCATGGTCCACACCTGGAGCATGGTGGGCGGCGCGACGGCGTCCGGGCCCGCATACGCCGGGTTGGTGTCCCCCATCGCCTCGCACCAGTGCCGGATCATGGGCGCGTTGACGGGGTCCCTGCCGACGCCGGCGACCGCGGAAGGCCGTCCCTCGTATGCCTTCAGCCGTTTCTTCAGTTCGCCCGCGTCGGCCAGGTCGCCAGGGGTGGCCTGGTCGTCCCGGCTGCCTTGGTCAGCCCGGCTGCCCTGGTCGCCCCGGCTGCCCTGGCCCTCGCTCACCCCCTGCTCGCTGTTCACCATCGCCCCCTCGTCATCTCGTGCCGCAATGCGTTGACACTTCTGGTACACCGCAGCCGCCAGGCCGGTTCCCACTCATTTCCCGAAGATTTCTGACTGTCCGTCAGACAGGGCGGGGTGTCAAGGCCGGTGACCCACAGGCGAAAACGTCTGCGCGACGGTGCCCTGGCACCGCCGCGCAGACGCCTTTCATCCCCCACAGAGCACCCATTGCACGGGAGATCGGAGAGCCGACGCCGGGAGCACCGGCTCCCTCAGATCACCACCACAGCGGGGTGAAGTTGACGGACGTGTTGTTGTTCCCCTGGTTGACGGCGGTGAACGCTGAGCCGTTGACCTGGGCGGTATTGCTCTGGTTCGAGGCCTCGGAGCCGATCGCCTGCTGCTGTGTTGTGGACGAGTTGCCGTGGTTGTCGAGCCCGGTCCCGCTACCGTCGACGGTCGCCACGCCCGCGTTCGATCCGTCGCCTGCGAAGGCGCCGTTGTCCGCCGCCGCGACGCCGGTGAAGAGCGCGGCGGCCAGCGGGAGGGCGGAGACGGCGGCGATGACGCGGGCGGTGCGGATGCTTGCCATGTGGTTCCTCCAGAACAGTGCACGTACCGGCTGCAGAGCCGGTCGCACGTGAAGTACGGCTTCTCTCAGGGCGGTTGGCCGACCACCCCGGTGCTGGTGCACGACGTCGCGAGATCAGAGTTGCCCACCGAAATCCCTGCGAACCGTCCGCTAAGCCATGATTCGCCCTCAAGCGTGGTGACATGTCGATAAACCCCTCTTCATGACATCACGCCCTATCTCTCAACGATTGCTGCGATCTCCATCCAAGCCAGGCCAGAGGGGAAGCGTTCCCGCACCTTTCCGGCCATGTCGTCCCGCTCGGCGCGTCACGCTCGCACCCTCTTCCTTTTTTCGAACACATGTACGAACATAGGCGCATGGCCACCACCGACCGGCAGGCCACGACGCTGGCCCTCGCACACGCCCTGTCAGCCGCCGAACGCGGGCTGGCCGTCATCCCCCTGTCCCGGACGAAGCTCCCGGCCCTGCGCTCCCCCCACCGCGACGACCCCACGGCTCCGCTCTGCCACGGCGAGTGCGGCCGCCTCGGCCACGGCGTCTACGACGCCACCACCGACCCGGCACGCATCCGCGACCTGTTCACGGCCGCGCCCTGGGCGACCGGCTACGGCATCGCGTGCGGCCTCCCGCCCCACCACCTGATCGGTGTCGACCTCGACATTAAGTCCGACACCGACTCCTCGGCCGCCCTGCGCGAACTCGCCCTGCGCCACCTGTTCACGATCCCCGACACCGTCGTCGTCCTGACCCCCAGCGGCGGCCGCCACCTCTGGCTGAGCGGCCCACCCGACGTCGTCGTCCCCAATTCGGCGGGCCGGCTCGCCCCCGGCATCGACATCCGGGGCGCCGGCGGCTACCTCGTCGGCCCCGGCTCCCGCACCGACCACGGCACGTACGCCACCGCCCCCGGAACCTCCCATCTCGCCCCCGCGGCCTGTCCGCCCGCGCTGCTCCGCCTCCTGCTCCCGCCGCCCCGCAGCCACCACCCCACGCCCCCGTCGACCGGCGGGCACGGCCAGGGCCTCGTCCAGTTCGTCCTCGCCGCCCACGAGGGCCAGCGCAACACCCGCCTGTTCTGGGCGGCCTGCCGCGCCTACGAGGACGGCATCGGCCCCGCCCTCGTCGACCCCCTGATCGACGCGGCACTGAACACCGGCCTCGGCGAACGCGAGGCCCGCGCGACGATCGCGTCGGCGGCACGGATGACAGGGCACCGGCCGTGACGGACAGGGCGCATGAGTGATCAGCAAGCCCCCCGGAGCCACGGGGAACCGAAATTCACGGGAGCACGATGCACGACCGCCCTAGAGTGCCGACCATGTCCCTGACCCGGGTGGTCCTCACCTCCGGCCGCTCGCTCGACCTCTCCGAGCTGCGGCTGTCCTCGACGTACGGCGGGATGCTCGAGGGCTACCCGTGCAAGCCGCTCAACGAGATGAGGATCAAGGGACTGCTGCGGGACGGCGAGCGCACCTTCCCCACCACACCCGTGCACCTGGTCCCGCCCCCGCGCGAGTACCCCGACCAGTACGCCGGAGGCTTCGGCCCGGTGGAAGTCCTGCCCTCCGTGGCGTGCGTCGGCTCCTTCCGCTCCGCGGCCCTGCACCCGGACCACGACCCGATCCTGTACCGCTCCGCGCTGACGGTCGTCTGGTTCCAGCCCACGACGCAGGTGCCGTCGGGCTGCGACGCGGAGGCCGCGCTGCGGGACATCGCGTGGGACGAGCTGGCGCGGGACTACGAGCTCTAGCCCTCAAAATCCCGTTTCTCGCCGGGCTGCCGGTATGCCAGTGTCGCCCGGTGACCGTTTCCCAATCCGACCTGCTGCGCCGCCAGTTCGACCTCACCTGGGCGCTGTTCGAATACCATCTCGACCGGCTCGAACCCGAGGACTTCCTGTGGGAACCGGCGCCCCACTGCTGGACGGTACGCCGGACCCCCGACGGCACCTGGCTGCCGGACTGGGCGGACACCGAGCCGGACCCCGTCCCCGTGCCGACCATCGCCTGGCTGAGCTGGCACATCGGCTGGTGGTGGGGCGTCACCCTCGACCACGTGGAGGGCCGCCCGCCCCGCGCCCGAACCGACGTCACCTGGCCCGGCGCCGGAAAACCCACGGTCCAGTGGCTCCGCGACCTCCGCACAGCCTGGCTGACCGCCCTGACCCGCCTCACCGACACCGACCTGTCCGCCACGGCCCCCTTCCCCTGGCAGGACGACCCCGAGCACACGGTCGCCGACATGCTCGCCTGGGCGAACGCCGAACTGATGAAGAACGCGGCGGAGATCGGGCAGTTGCGATTGCTGCGGGCGGTGTCGTAGGCAGCGAGTCAGGTCCGAAGGGGCACCCGGCTCGGGGCGTCCCTTCGGACCGATGAGCCGCAGGGAACAGCGGCCACTCGCACTCACGGGCAGTGCCCAACACGACGGCCCCCGACCGGTTCACCTGGTCAGGGGCCGTTCACCTGCGGTGGGTGTGGCATTGAATTCACGGTGCATCGCTGCCACGACGGTTTTCAAGACGTCGCGCTACTCGCCTGAGCCAACCGTTTCCCTACGCCACACAGATCACTCGAACCAGACCACTACATGCGCCACAATCAGGGATCCGGCGGCAGCAGAGGCACCGTAGAGCAAACCACGGACTGCCACATCAATTTTTTCTCGTACACCCTTGAGAGCCAATGGCCACTTGTGTTTCACGGTTCTCTCCTTTTCCGACAAGCCGAGGATCGCTCGATTCGATTGAATCCCCATCGAGCCGTCTCTCCAAAGGCCCGCAAGGGGGCCCTCGTGCCACTAAAATCACCCGCGAGCCCGCGCACGGGCCCCTGACCGGGCACACCCGTGCGCCCCCTGTGCGCTATTAGCAGGCACCGTGATGCGCGGTATAGAAGTTGTCCTAGCATCTTCAGTAAGGGGGCAACGGATGGCCGCAGGCGAACGGAATGAAGCACTGGCACAAGCCTTAGAAAGGGCACAAATCAGCAGGAAGGGTCTAGCCCTCCGCGTAAATCAACTTGGGGTGCGATATGGCTTTTCCCTGAACTACACGCACACAAGTGTCGCTCGCTGGTTAGGCGGCTCAACACCGCGTGGTGAAGTACCCATGCTGATATGCAGGGCAATCTCAGAGAAGCTGAATCAGCCAATCAGCCTGCAGGAATTGGGGCTCGCCTCCAACTTCGAAGAAGGCTCGGGATCGGGTAATTATTCGACTTCTGTGGATGATCTACTAATAAGGAGTCTGCAGGATATGCACTCGCCGGCCACCCCCAGGCGCGACTTCGTGATTGGGGCCGCCGCCTTCAGTTCAGATCTGTACATGCGGCCACTGCTCAGGTGGCTCGTGGAACCAACGGAAGATCTTCAAACCCACTCACGCGGAACGAAAATCGGAGTTGACTCGGTCGAGCGCCTCTTGGTTCAAATTGATGCCATCCGCACTCTGGATTCCCAGCTGGGTGGCGGATCCATGCCCGGAGACATGGCGAAGCTGTGTTTGAGCGGGGAGGCCGCAGCGGCACTGAGGGGTAATTACAGCAGGACTGTCGGCAAGCAACTTTTCAGCGCCACGGCAGAATTGGCAAGGCTGGCGGCCTGGACCTCGCTCGATGCCGGCGAGCATGGAAATTCACAAAAATACTTCATCCAGGCTCTTCGGTACGCCAAGGCTGCCAGCGACGTACAGTTCGGTGCTTTCGTGCTAGGTCAAGCATCGTATGGCGCAACCTTCATCGGGGACTTTCAGACAGCAATTGATCTGACAAATGTAGCCATGAAGGGCGCAGGGCAGCAGGCCAGTCCGAAGCTTTCCGCGTTCCTCTCGTTGGCCCAAGCCAGAGCATATGCGCGCGCGGGAACAAGGTATCAGGCAGAGAAATCTCTCGCCCTCGCCGAGGAAAAGCTCGCTGTAACAGACGAAGACGCCCTGTCAGGGTGGCTTGATTTCATGCTTCCGTCGCGTATCGCCGCCGATGCCGCCGAGGCGTATCTGGATCTATCCGCCCCCGAACTTGTCCTATCACAAAACAGTGCAGCGCTCGCCGTGCCGAAATCTTCTTTTGTTCGCTCCCACGGGCTACGCCTGTGTGTGATCGCGAGCGCTTACGCCCAGAAGGGAGAGAAAGATATTGCGCTACATTACGGGCGAGCCGCCTACTCGGTTACGCGTCGAGTGAATTCGAAGCGACTCGAGTCCCACTTCAGCCGTTTTATGACGGAAATCAATAAATGGGACGGAGAAGCGGATGTAGAAGCTTTCCGTGACTGGCTCAGGGACCCCGAGTAGGCGGTATCAGTCCCAACGGTCAGGCGACGCAACTGAAGATCCACCCCTCGCCCTAAGGGGTCCTTTCACTATGAGCGTCCGATCAGGTCGCGTGGTCTGGTGCCGTGCATCGCAAGGCGCCGGAGCGGCCGCGATGGGGGTCCCCCCGCGCGAGGTTGTTCGAGCGTGAGGGAGGAGCCACGTGGGCGTTTCGGCAACGCGGCGAGGTGCGGTGCCAGGCCGCGCGACCCGGACGGGCATAGTGAAAGGACCCCTAAGTCCTGGGCGAGGTGCAGGCTGAGGATCAGTACGCCGTACCGTCGTCGCCAGTCACGGGTTTCGCGTAGTCGAACATGTACTCAAGCAGTCCCCTGCTCAGCGAGCCGCCTTCGAGATCCTCAACCTCGACGTAGGTGACATCGCCCTTGGTGAACACCCCGGTTACACGAAAGTCGCGGTCGTGCTGCGGGTAGCCCGGGATGCGTCGAGCCCAGACGGAGCCGATCCGTGGCCGTGCGGTCATGCCGTGAGGCTACCGTGCACCTCACGTGCCCGATCGAGCGGGAACCACGGGGAACCACGGGCAATCGCGGTGCGACCACACGAAAACGGCCCCCGACCAAGTTGGCTGGTCAGGGGCCGTTCACCTGCGGTGGGTGTGGGATTTGAACCCACGGTGACATCGCTGCCACGACGGTTTTCAAGACCGTCCCGCGAACCGTACGTGAGACCAGGTCAAGCGCCCTCTCAACATCAAGCCGTGGGTCGCTGGCCCATACATGGCCCACACGCCCAGCATCTGGCGCTCAGACGTAGTCCTGCTGATCGTCACAGATCTCGTCCGGCACCCACTGGCACCACGACAGCAGCCGCTGGGACACGGTCCATGGCCGACTGGGGGCGGCTGACGCCGGTGGTGTCTGAGTCACTGGCGAGCAAAGAAGCGACCAAACCGTGCACAAGTGAGCCGTGAAAAGGGCGAGTTGTGCACGGCTGAATCTTCCGCGACTCCGTATTCGAACATAAGCTCCTCGGTACTTGGGCTGCTGCTCAGTCACCGACTGCTCAACTGGAGATTCGCGCGCCATGAGTAGGGGGTTCCTGCGCGTAGCGAGATCCAACGGTTTGGTGTTCCGTGAGACCCAACGCCTCAATGACCTAATGGGGAGAAAAATGTTTCGCAATCTGCACATGCGTCATCTTGCAACTGTGGCACTTGCCATGCCCATCGCAATGATACTCACCTCCGGTAATGCGCAAGCCGCCGGAAACAATACCGTTGCCTACACAGCCGATGGGGGCACCATTAAGGGAGGAAAGGCGATCTTGTATGGCACCTCGGCCCCGGAAAGACTTAAGGCCTGCGATACAGAGACGGATGGCCACAGCGTCATCGCCATAGTAACGTGGAACGATAACGGCCCTCACGGTGCGGAAATCGTAGACTCTGATGGATCGTCCGATTTCTGCGATAACAAGCCCGGGAATGTAAAGGTAGTGCAGATACCGGAGGGAACCGGGTACGTGGTTACGGCGTGCCTTTACGAGTCAGGATCCAAGAAGAAGTGGGCCTGCGACTCTGAGTCAGGCTCGGCGTGATCAAAAGCCTCTCTACGGATGTTAACTCAGATGCGCCCACCTAAAGCGCGTACTCATCACTGAAAGAAGAACGGAACGGCTATGGTTAAATCGTTCACCCGGATTGCAGTTGTCGGCGCATCCCTTGCCTTGGTCTGCGCTGGATCTACGCCAGCCTGGGCTGCGGATGTGGAAGTTCAGTGGGAAAATAGGGTGATATCCCTTTCCGCCGGGCGAGGCGACATGGCCTTCCACGACGATGGTGACGTTTTCGAGGTCTGTGACACCAAAGCGGATGGCGCGGGTGTCACTGGCTATGTGTACGAGAGGAACCCCGCAACGCTGAATGTCAGGATGGTCCGGTCCGTCAGTGATGGTGGAGACGCTGGCTGCGGCAAGATCAGCGACTACGGCGTCGGCAGATGGGAGATTTACATGCTCCTTGAGAGCCATGCTACTGGTGTACCCTCCGTTAAATCAGGGTGGTTCAACGAGTAAGCCGCAGAATCAAGGCTATCTTCAAGTCAGGAGTACCCTACTCGGAGGTATGAACACCGGGTCTTAGGCAGGACTAATGCGTAACTGCCGCACGCAGCCACGACCGTAACGATCTACGGCTGGAGTAGGGTCGCGCACACCGTATTCCACTCCGAGGCTGCGGCGCGGCACGTCACCGCACGGCCCGCGCTGCACGGTGGTCGGAGGCTGTCGTCGACGTTCTGAAGTGAGTAATCAATGCGTATTGATCACTTGGTCACTGCCACTTTTGGTCGATGGCCTGCACTCAAGGATGGCCAGCAACCGAACGCGGAGCAGATCTGGCATGCTGGCACGGAACGCAAGAAACGGCGCAATCGATGTGCGTATTCGTTGACGATTCTTGCCGTCGTTGGCATCGGTGGAGTCATGCTGGCAATGTTCTTTTCATGAGAAACCTCCGCTCTGGCTGCATCGGTGATCCAGTTGCCGGAGCGGGTATTCCTTAAGGACCCCTCGTAGGTTCAGTGACTACCTGGGTAAGACCCGGCTGGGCCAGTCACAGATGTGGGAGACCGGTTCCGGATTCTCCATCGACGCCGAACTCCCGCCCGGCGGCGCCACCTGGTCCAAGATCGCATCCGAGTCGCCGCGGCTGTCCGCGGACGCCCGGCTGCCGCACGGCTGCACCGCCACCGCCTCCCCCGGCATCGACCAGGGACGGGTCATCATCGACGTGACCACGGTCAACGTCCTGGAACAGGAACGCACCTACCCCGCCGACTACAGCACCCTGTCCGTGCTCACCGGTATCCCGTGGGGCTACCGCACCGATGCCTCCCAGATCCTCGCCTACCTGCGCGAACAGTGCGCCCTGATCGTGGGCCCGACCGGTTCGGGCAAGACGAACATGGTGCACGCGATCCTCGCCGGGTTCGCCCGCGCCGACGACGTCCTGACGTGGGTGATCGACCTGAACGCCGGGTCGGCCGGCCTGCCGTGGGTGCTGCCCGCGCTGAACGGGGAGATCGTGCGCAAGGACGGCAAGCCTGTACGGCCCGGTATCGACTGGCTCGCCGGCACGTTCGACGAGGCCATGACGATGCTGGACACGGCCGTGCGGGTGGCCAAGCAGCGCAAGATGGGCTACCAGGATCTGCTGTCCAAGGCGAACACGGACCTGCTGCCGATCAGCCCGCGGATTCCTCAGATCATGCTCGTGATCGACGAGGGCGCGGAGATCCTGGCCAGCCCCGACCGGCAGATACGCAAGCTCGGGGAAAAGATCCTCGAAGTGATCCGGATCGCCCGCGCCATGGGCGTGCGCACCGTGCTCACCGCGCTCGGGGCGACCGGCAGCGTGCTGAGCAACCTGATGATCCGCCGGGAAGCCAAGGTCCGCGTCGCCCTCACCGGTGGCGAGACCGAGGGCATGGACCTGAGCAAGATGTTCCCCGGCACCCGGGGCCTGCGCGTCGACCAGGCCCCGCACAAGGGCGCCGGGTTCATGGGCACCCCGGAGTCCCCGGCCGCGCTGTTCAAGGCGTGGCGGATCCTCCCGAACCAGATACGGGAGATCATCGCCGCCACCTCCGACCGCCACCCCACGCTGGATGCCGTGTCCGCCAAGGCAGCCGGCCCCGCCTACGCGCGGCGCTGGGACGCCGAGCGCACCGCATGGATGCGCGACCAGGTCGTGACGGACGATGCTGGCGACTTGGCACGAGACATTGCGGGGGCGACGCTCCCCTGTCCGCGCTGAACCGGCAGCCGGAGTCGCCGGAGGAGGAGTTGGCGCGCCGGTTCCGTGAGGAGATCGACGCGCAGTTCGGCACCGCACCCGACCCGCACACCGCCGACGATGGCGACCGGCCGGACCATCCGGCCGGACTGAACCTGTCCGCGCTGCGGGGCGAACAGGACAGCCCCGCGCAACAGGCCGCGCTCGCCGCACTGCTCGCCGCCGGACGGGAAGGCACCGGAGCATCCGCGATCGCCCGCGCGCTCGCAGACGCGTACGGCACGACCCGTCAGACGGTCGTCGGCTGGCTGAAAACATGGGTGCAGGACGGCACCGCCGTACGCGTCGGCGAGGGCACCAAAGCCCGCTACATCCACCGCTCCCACGCGTCCGACGACTGATCACTTGTCGCTTGTCGCCCCGCTTCACCACATGCCGCCTACCGGGTGTCTGGAGCCCTGGAAACGGCTTGTGGCCTGGGAGGCGACAAGCGACAAGACAAGACAAGCGACAAGCCAGACGCCAAGCCGCACGACAAGAGAGACGACAAGCAACGCGACAAGCACAGCATCCATCCGCACGGGCCCGCGCCACCCTTCGGCGCGGGCCCGCGGCACACCCCGAGGGAGCCAGAAATGAGCCAGCACCTCCCGCCCGGCCAGATAGCCCCGCACATCCCCGCCGACCTCTACCAGCGCGCGCAGGCGACCGGACAGCCGGTCGTGTTCGTCGTCAACGACACCCCGGCCGGCATCCCGTGGCAGCGCATCGTCGTCCCGTTCGCCATCGCGGGCGCGGTCGTTGCCGGCGGCCGGGGGCTGGTCGCCGCCATCTGCTTCCTGCTCGACGCCGCGGCCCACACCTTCACCGTCATCGCCGCCGCGGCCGGAGCCATCGGCGTCGGCGGCATCACCCTGCGCCTCGCCCGCGGCAAGACACCTAGCTACGCCAAGGGCGGCCCCTCCATCTCGCCAAAGCTGAGGGGCGCCGATCGGAGTTGATGACCGCTCTCCGCGACCACCAGCAATTCGACGAGGAAACGGGCCTGCCCGCGGGCGAATTGAGGGCTCGCACTTCCCCATCCTGGTACGAACACGTCACCGGCTACGTACTGATGAAGTGGCCGCGAGCTGCGGCTAAGCACCGGGCGAGCATCGCAGAATCGCTCGCTGTCGTGACCCCTGTGCTCGTCACCAGCAAGCGGGGAGCGCCCCGTGCCGCGGTACTGCGCACCGCCTTGTATCAGTGGGCATTCCGGGCTGTTCGTGGCCCCGAAGGGCACTGGGTGTCGCGCCATGCCGTCGAGGAGCCACCCTCTGAAATCCGAGCCGCCCTGGAGTGGATTGCTGCCCACTCCATCAAGGTCAAGGACTTGGAAGACCCGGCGCTACTACGGCCCGCCCTGGAGGCGCGCTCACTCCGGCTGGATGGCGGCAAAGCTGCCGAGAACACGGCCCGGCGCAAGCGGATGGTGCTGAGTAACGTGCTGCGCTACACGGTTGAGAAGAAAGGGCTGCTCACAGCAAACCCCCTGCCCCGGGTGGACTGGACACCGGCCGAGAGCGACGACGAGATTGACTTCCGGTACGTGCCTGGCCCGGATGTGGCACGCGCCTTGCTCGGGGCGGTCCGCGACTCCGGGGCGCGCGGTCAGCACCTGCACGCGTTCTTCGGATGTCTCTACTACGCAGCCATGCGGCCCGGTGAGATCGTCGCGCTCAAGGAGTCGGACTGCACCTTGCCGCCCAACTCCCCGGAGACCGTCAAGGAGTGGGGCGAACTGCTTCTTGTGGAGAGCTGCCCGGAGGTTGGCGGCGGCTGGACGGACGAGGGCACGTCATACGAGAAGCGGGGACTCAAGCGGCGCAGAAGCGGCGCAACGCGCACCGTGCCCATCCCGCCTGTTCTCGTGCATCTACTTCGCGAGCACATCACCCGGTACGGCACCGCCGACGACGGCCGGCTGTTCCGAGCAGCACGTGGAGGACGCGTGGCTTCCACCGAATACTGCGCCATGTGGGAGAGAGCACGTAAAGCGGTACTGACTCCCAACGAAGTGAAATCCGAGCTTGCGGCAGTGCCGTACTCCCTGCGGCATGCGGGAGTCTCGCTCTGGATCAAGTCGGGGGTGGACCCGGCGGAGGTCGCCGCACGCGCCGGCCACAGCATCGCCGTGCTGTACCGCTTCTACGCGAAGATCCTCAAGGGCGGTCAGCAGCATTCCAACAGCCTGATCGCCCGCGCGCTCGACGAAGGGGAGCAGCCCTGATCCTGGCCCACAGATGGCCCAAACGCACTGTTCAAAGCTGGGATATGGGCGAGTCAGGGTGAGACAGGGTGAACGCAGAAGGGGTGCCGTTCCGGAGAGTGGCACCCCTTCTGACCTGCAATGCTTCTGACCTGCGCGGTGGGTGTGGGATTTGAACCCACGGTGACATCGCTGCCACGACGGTTTTCAAGACCGTTCCCTTAGGCCGCTCGGGCAACCCACCTGTGCCCCGGCCCACCAGGGGCGGAGCGGGTACAGACTACCGGGCGTGGGCTCGAAGAGGGGAGCATGGTCCACACGAGGTCCACAGCCTCTCGTCTCGGGCGCCGGAACTCCCCGTGAGCAGCACCCCAACCTGGTACCGCGCCAGCAAGCACCCAGCCGCTGCTGGGGTCAACCACGCTCGTCCCCCCGGCACACGACCTCCAATCCTCTGCTGCCGTATGGCCGGTGCCGCGCGCTCCCGCCACCCTGACACGTGCGACCCATGGCGGAGCAAAGTCCCAGCCCGCCCCGCGCCGAAGGCTCCGATCCGATCAACAACATGTGGGGCAAGGGCGCGCACTGTTGATGCTTGGCCATATCGTTGGACAGCCATTGGTTTTTACTCGACAGGACCTGGAAAGTTCCCGTGTCACAGCGCAGAGCTGAGAAGGTGCGTGGACCTGCGCCCGGGCTTCGGAGGGTAGCTATTTTGACCCTGCCGCTCGGGAACGGGCACACGGCGGCCGCCCATGTCATCGCGAGCGTTCTGCGGAGCAATGGCATCCAAGCCTCGGTGTACGACCCTTCGGAAAACCTGTGCTCTCTGTTCCCGCTGACCAGAGCGCTCCGTTCGTTGTACCGGTTTGCGGTTAACTGGAGGCATGGGTCTGTCCATGTTGCCCTTTACCGACTTGCGGACCGTCACCCAGCCAGCGTTTCTAGAATCGTCAGCATCGTGTTTGGCCGGCGCTTCAAAGCCTGGTTGAATTCTATTGGACCCGTGGACTCTTTTATTTCGACCTTCTCGCTGCTCGCATATCTCCTGGGGGAGAGGGGGGGAGCTCCCGTGGTCTCTTTCATAACAGATGCCGGACCGGTCAACCGCATTTGGTTTCACGGATCGATCGACAGATACATTGTGCCCGATTCCGGTAGCTATTCAATGGCCATGCGCTGCGATGTTGAAAGCGAGCGTGTTTCCCTTGTATGTCCGCCCATATCGGCAGGCGGGAGGATAGCTAAGGAACAGGCCCGTCGAGATCTGAACCTTGAAGACCGCTTCACAGTACTCGTGACCGGGGGCGGCTTGGGCCTTGGGAAAGGCATTCTGGAAGCCGCACGCGCACTGGTCGCGGCACGAACTGACGTGCATTTGATCCTGAATGCGGGCAACAACGCCGAGTTGCTCAATGCTTTCACCGATCTTTGCACTTCGGGAACCAGTTGCACGGTCACCGGATTTTCCTCGGACTTCCCGCTTATGCTGGCGGCATGCGATCTTGTTATCGGTAAGGCGGGGTGGTTGACTTTGAACGAGGCGATGTCGGCCCATCGCCCCACACTGATCGTCGATGTTGTTCCCGGACAGGAAGAGGGGAACTGCTCCTTCGCCGAGAAGGCTCGGGTGGGACGCCGGGTCAGCCCGATCGAAGTGCCAGAGGTGGTGCAGCACTACGCAGGTTCGGAGTCGGCCTTGCGTGACGATTTCTCTTTTGCCAATGAAATGCTTTCCGCCTCTTGGGCGGACGAGCTTGCCGAGGATTTGAAAAAATGGTCACGGGATAGGTGGTAGCAGGTTGCCGTCGATGGAGGAAGAGATTGTCGCCGCTCTGCGTTCAGAAATTTCGGAGTTGCGTGCCAGCTGCGAAACTCTGATTTTCGCGTTCGATCGCATGCTGAACTTTGCACTCGCTTTTTCCGTGGGAGGTGCGGGTATTGCCTTGACGAAGGGGCATTTTATCATCATGGCAGTGGTGCCCTTCCCTCTGGCGGTCATCGTGGGCTATCTGCTCTCACTTAACGCGGAAGGTCTAAGTCGCGCCGGGCACAAGAAGTATTTGGAGGAAAAGCTAAACGGAATACTGGGAGGTTCCGTTTACCTTGAGGAAAGCGCGGTCGCGCCCACCCGGCAGGGGAATCACTGGTTCGGCCGCCCTGGTGTGGTGAGCATGCAACTAACGGTAGGGCTTCTGCTCCTTGGAACCTTTGCGCTCGGCCTGCAAGCCGTTCTTCGGGATTACCATCAATATTGGATACTGTACGCAGCGGCGATACTGCTCTCGATTTTGTCGCTAGTAAGTTCCGTCCGTGAGCTCAGTCGAGCGTACGGGTTGGCGTACAAGGCAGCCAGGGAAAGCGATTCCGGGTTTACATCGTGAATACACGCCGCATGGCGAAAGTGGGATGGGGCCCGTCTTGATTCGGCGTAGCGGGGCGGAGCGCGGACCACGGAGGGTGCCAGGTCCGGAAAGGTGCGTTGCGGTGGAGGCGGGGGGCGTCCCTTCACGGCAGGTCAGGCTCTCGTCAATCTGACGCAAAACCTCAGAACCCTGCGTCCTACCCTCGACCAGTCTGAGATCCTGGAGACCGATCGAGAGGGGCCGCAGGTATGGAGTGGAAGACTCACGGTGAGCGACAGATCTACACCAACCCTTGGGTGAATCTGTGTCTGGTCGACGTCCAACAGCCTGACGGGCGCAGGTGGGAGTACCACGTCGTTCGACTGCGGCACCTGGCCGTGGCTGCCGTGGTCAACGACCGCCAGGAGGTGCTGATGATGTGGCGGCATCGCTTCATCACGGACTCCTGGGCCTGGGAGTTGCCCATGGGCCTGGTCGAGGCGGGCGAGTCTCCTGAGGAGGCGGCGGCCCGCGAAGTCCTGGAGGAGACGGGCTGGCGGCCTGGTCCCATCAAGCCCTTGATCTACGCCGAGCCGGCCAACGGGATCACGGACTCGCAGCACCACGTCTTCCGTGCGGACGGCGCGAGTTACGACGGTCCGCCCACGGAGAAGAACGAGTCCGACCGCATCGAGTGGATACCCCTCAGCGAGGTGCGAGGGATGATCGACCGCCGCGAGATCGTGAGCAGCGGATCGCTCGTCGGTCTCCTGTACCTGCTCATGGATCAAGCGATCCGCTGACCAGTGGAAGGCGTTCCCGTAGCCGCGCCTCGAAGGCCAGGGCTACGGGCTCCTGCCTGTGTGGGGCCAACTGGTCGTAGAACTCCCGAAGGTGGCCCGACACTCGCTCCGAAGCCACCGCCGATGCGGGCTCCAGAGCTTGCGTAGCGGTGTGGCACGCCTGGTCAAGCTTGCCTTGGTCCAGCTGCGTACGAGCCAGCCAGAAGGCGTGAAACGCGCGGCCTCGCTGATTGTTGCGGGCTTCCCGGCGCAAGGCATCCGCGATCAACGGTTCAGCCTTCGCTGCCTCGCCCAGTCGGCCATGGGCAATGCCGGTATCCACTATGAGCTTCGGCTCGTCGAAGTAGCCCACCCACGACGGATCCGGGTCGCTCGCCTGGATCTGCTCGAACTGGCTGTGCGCTTCCGTGATCGCCCGGTGAGTGGACGTCTGGCTGCCGAGCGTGGCATGGGCGAAGGCTTCCCGCATGGACAACATCGACAGGACCCGTGGTGTGGTGTCGGCGGCCGAGCGGGCCTGGTCCTGGGCTGCGGTCACGAGTGCCAGGGAGTCCGCGGGCTTGTCCTGGTAGGTCGCCTGCAAGCTCATGCAGGCGAGGACATTGGCCATGAACTGGCGGTCGTCGATGGTCTTGGCGAGTTGCAGAGCCTCGGTGAAGTAGGCGCGGGCCTGGTTGTACTGACGGGCGTCGAAGTACGTCCAGCCGGTAAGGCGAGCGAGCTCGGCCGCGATCCCGTACAGGCCGTTCTGGATGGCCTGGGGTCGGCTCTCCTTCAGGAGTCCGACCACATACCGAAGCTGACCGACCACGGCCGGCCTGAGTGCCTCGCCACCGTACTGGTCATCTCGTCGCCAGTAGTCCTCGATGGAGGACCGGAATGCCTCAAGTGTTGCTGCGCTGAGGTTGGTCCGCGTGGTCAGCGCAAGGATGCTGTCCACATCGGGCCCCGGTAGGGACGCAGGGGCCTGCTCATCCGGCTCCGGCACTTGGGGAGCCTCGCGCTCGGTGACGACGAGAGCCTGGGGCGTCTCCCATGGGCGCCGGGCAAGCCCGAGCATGTGCCCTGGAATGCGCAAGCCGTCGGCGATGCGCTCGACGACGTCCATGTGCAGCAACTGGCGGCGGCCCGCGATCACTTCGCCGACGCGGCTCGGCGTCAGCTCGCATCGCCTTGCGACCATCGACGGGTAGATGCCCGCTCTGGTCTTCACCAGCCGGAAGACTCTGCCGAAGTCCCGTACCCGGCACGCATTGATCATCTCGGGATCGGTGAGCAGCCGGGCAGGCAACTCCTGCGGCCGGTCGGCGTCGGGCATTGGGCAAGCTCCCAAACTGCGAGGGCTACGCAACGTCGCGGATTCTCTACTTGCCGCGATGTTACCCAAGTTGGGTAATCAGCCTGACCACACATGAAGGATCCGAACGCCCCGGCGGAAGGCATCTTCGGTCACGTCCCGCCCATCGTCGCCCTGGTGCTCGCCATGCTCGTCGGATGGGCGGTCTGGTGGGTAGTCCGCTACATCCGAGCCGACGCCATGACCCGGCAGTCCATACGGCAGGCCATACGGGTGCGGTGGGGCTGGAAGCGGCTCGCACCGATGCTCAAGCTGTCGGCCACGGACAAGACCCCGACCGCGCTGGCGTCGCTGGCGAACACGAACGGCAAGCCCATCAAGCCGCGCGTCCTCATCCCCTCTCTGAAGGTGAGGCACGACGCGTACGGAGTGATCGCGCGGGCGCAGTGCCTGCCTGGCGTTGGACTCCAGCAGTTCCAGAAGGCGGGCCCGCACCTGGCGGACGCCTGGGGGTGCACACGAGTGGCGGTCACCCAGGACACGCCTGGGCAGGTCCTCATCCGGGGTGTGCGACTGGATCCGCTGAAGTTCCCCACCGAGCACCACCCCACGGGTGAGCCACCAGAGGAAACGGCCCGATGGGATCTGGGCCTGGACGAGTACGCGCAGCCGGTGTCCGTGAACCTGACGCAGGTGCCTGGTGTGACCGTGGCCGGCCTCCCCGTTATGTTCTTCGCGGTCCTGCAAGAGGGCCGCTGGGCCTCCGGGCCCGGCATGACTGTGTCCCCCTGTCGATGGGATGACCTGGGGGGTGGTGTCACCGGGCCTGGGAGGTGCCGTCGGAGACGCTGAT
>NZ_JBVIPA010000049.1:0-52903 GCF_055578365.1 Streptomyces sp. NPDC033131 | reverse complement strand
GACGCTCGGCTGGGAAACCCCAGCCGAGCGCCTGCATAAACTGCTCGCCGTCTGACACAACCAATCACGTGTTGCGACGATCCCTAGAATCCGCCGCGGCCTCACGGGGGCCTTCGTCATCCCAGGGTCACGGACGCCTGCACCGGCAGGTGGTCGCTCGGGAACTGCCCGCCCGGAGCGAAGGTGTTGATCGAGGCGCGGTGGGTGGTGACGCCCGACGAGGCGAGGATCCAGTCGATGCGCTCGCCGTCGGGAGTCAGCGGCTGATAGCCGTGGAAGGTGCCGTACAGCCTGCTCCGCTCGGCCGCGCCGTCCCAGGTGTCGACCAGGCCCGCGCCCAGCATCGTGTGGTAGACCGCGTTCTGGTGGGCGGCGACGTTGAAGTCGCCGGTCATCAGGAGCGGGAGCCGGTCGAGTCCGGCGATGCGCTGGATGATCAGTGACGCGGCACGCGCGCGTGCGTACTGGCTGGCGTTGTCGAGGTGGGTGTTCAGGACATAGAACTCCCGGCCGCCGTCGAGCAGATCGCGGAAGCGGACCCAGGTCACCATCCGGACGGAGGCGCCGTCCCAGGTGTTCGAGCCGATCGCGTCCGGGGTGTCGGAGAGCCAGAAGTGGTCGTACTCCCGTGGTTCCAGGCGGCGGGTGTCGTAGAAGACGGCCATGAACTCGTTGCGGCTGCCGCCGGCGCGGCCGGTGCCGATCCAGTCGTAGTGCGGTCCGAGGTCGGACTCGATGTCGCGCAGCTGCTGGTAGATGCCCTCCTGGGTGCCGATGACCGCCGGGGCCTCGCGGCGCAACAGCTCGCGCAGTACCGGACGGCGGGCGGCCCAGCTGTTGGGTTCCGTGGTGCTCGCGAACCGGAGGTTGAGGGTCATCACCTCCAGCCTGCGGTCCTTGCGGCGCAGGGCGGAGACGGACGACGTGGTGAACAGGGGCACGGCCAGGGTGGCGGCCACCACCGTCCGCAGGCCCGACCGGCGGGTCACTCTCCTCACGTCCGACACGCGATCCCTCCCCCCGTGAGTCAGGATGACGGATGAGCCCTGTCGTGCGGAAGAAGGCGTAGGGGCGGGAGTGGCCCGACGGATCACCGTGCGGACGGGTGTTGACCGGCGGGAAGCTCCACCGATAGCTTCGTTATACGGATTGTTGATTCCGTATAGCGGAAAATTGGAGGGTGTGGGATGGGTCAGGGCCAGCAGGAGCAGGTGGCGACGAGCCTCGCGGCTGCCGTCAGCGAGGAGATCAGTGCCTCCCTCGCCCCGGTCGACGCCGAACTGGAGCGCCGCTATCCCGGAGACCCCGGCACCCGCCAGCCCGTCCACACCGTGTACGTCCCCGGCGACGCCTTCGCCGCCGACACCATCCGCTCCTGGGGAGACCAGGCCCTCGCCGCCCTCGACGAACACGCCCCGGACGCCGCCTCCTTCGCCGCCGTCCTCGGTCTGTCCGACGAACTCGCCGGCCCCGTCCACTCCCGCGTCCGCGCCAAGCTGGAGCACGAGCCCGTCGAGGACCTGCGCGTCGACTTCGAGGACGGCTACGGCCCCCGCCCGGACGCCGAGGAGGACGAGGCGGCGGCCCGTGCGGCCCGCCTGATCGCCGAGGCGTACGAGAACGGCACGGCGGCTCCGTACATGGGCATCCGCATGAAGTGCATGGAGGCGGCCGTCCGCGACCGGGGCATCCGCACCCTCGACATCTTCCTCACCGGCCTGATGGAGGCCGGCGGCCTGCCGGACGGACTCGTCCTGACGCTGCCGAAGGTGACCTACCCCGAGCAGGTCACCGCCATGGTCCGGCTCCTGGAGGCCTTCGAGAAGGCGCGCGGCCTCGAGCCCGGCCGGATCGGCTTCGAGATCCAGATCGAGACCAGCCAGTCCATCCTGGCCACCGACGGCACCGCCACGGTCGCCCGCATGATCCAGGCGGCCGCGGGCCGCGCCACCGGGCTGCACTACGGCACCTTCGACTACAGCGCCTGCCTGGGCGTGTCCGCCGCCCACCAGGCGAGCGACCATCCGGCCGCCGACCACGCCAAGGCGGTCATGCAGGTCGCGGCCGCGGGGACGGGCGTACGCGTGTCGGACGGCTCGACGAACGTGCTCCCGGTCGGCCCGACCGCCAAGGTCCACGACGCCTGGCGCCTGCACTACGGCCTCACCCGCCGCGCCCTGGTCCGCGCCTACTACCAGGGCTGGGACATGCACCCACGGCACCTCCCGACCCGCTACGCGGCCGTCTTCGCCTTCTACCGCGAGGGCTTCGAACAGGCCGCCGCCCGCCTAGCCCGCTACGCCAACCGCACCGGCGGAGACGTCATGGACGAGCCCGCCACCGCCAAGGCCCTCAGCGGCTACCTCCTGCGCGGCCTGGACTGCGGCGCCCTCGACATCGCCGAGGTCGCCCGCCTCACCGGCCTGACCCGGGCCGACCTCCAGGGCTTCGCGGCACCCGGGCGGGGCGGCCTCACGACCTCCGTGAAGTAGCGGACATGTCACAACGGCCACCGTCGGCCGAAGTTGTCGCTCCTGCCCCGTAGGCTGTACGGCACGCAGGGACGGGTCACAGGAACGGGGCGGCGGTGTCTTCGGGGGAGTACGGACAGGCGGACGGGGCGGGGCGGGTGCTGGCCGGGCGTTACCGGGTGGTGGGCCAGCTCGGACGCGGCGGTATGGGTGTCGTGTGGCGGGCCGTCGACGAGGTCCTCGGACGTGAGGTCGCCGTCAAGGAGCTGCGGACCTACACGGACGCCGACGGGCCCGAACTTGCCGGGCTGCGGCTGCGGATGCAGCGCGAGGCCCGCGCGGCGGCCCGGGTGCGGCATTCCGGGGTCGTGGCCGTGCACGACGTCACCGAGGTCGACGGCCGACCGCTGATCGTGATGGAACTGGTGGACGGGCCGTCCCTGGACGACGTCCTGCGCGAGCGCGGCACCCTGGACCCGCACGAGGTGGCCGGGATCGGCGCCAAGGTCATGGACGCGCTGGCCGCCGCGCACCGCGCCGGCGTCCTGCATCGGGACGTGAAGCCCGGCAACATCCTGCTCGACCGGTCGGGCCGGGTCGTGCTCACCGATTTCGGCATAGCCACCATGGAGGACCCGGGCGACGGCTCGGCCACCCACCTCACCCGCAGTGGCGAACTCGTCGGCTCCCTGGACTACTTGGCGCCCGAACGCGCGCAGGGCGCGGACCCCGGCCCCGCTTCCGACATCTGGGCCCTGGGCGCCACGCTGTTCGCGGCGGTCGAGGGCGCCTCGCCCTTCCGCCGTACGTCCACCTTCTCCACCCTCACGGCCATCGTCAGCGAGCCCATCCCCGAACCCCGGCGCGCCGGGCGCCTGGGGCCCGTTCTGCAACGCCTGCTGGACAAGCGGCCCGAGTCCCGCCCGGAAGCGGGCGAGGCGCGAGAGCTGCTGCAGGCGGTGGCGGACTCGGACGGCACGGACACTCCGACGACGACGCTGCGGGGGGTGACGGACGTGGTGGGCGCGACGGAGGTCGCGAAGCCGACGGTGGAGGAGACGAAGCGAAGCTTCCCGGCAGCGCCGCCGTCCGAGGAGGCCGCCACGCCCGCGCCCGCGCCCGTACCTGCGCCTGCGCCTGCTCCCGTTCCCGAACCTGTGGCGGCCTCCGCGCCCGGAGCCTCCCCTTCCACCGGCCTCATGCCCGCTACCACCCGGTCCCGTCGCAAGGGCCGCGCCGCCCTCCTCGCCGCCGCGGCCGTCGCCGTTGTCCTGGCCACCGCCGGGGCCACCACCGCCCTGCTGAACGACCAGCAGGACACCGGAGCCGGTGCGCGGCCCACGGCGTCCGCCGGCGCGTCCGAGGCGGCGGACCGGGCAGCGGCCGGCCGCACGGGCGGCCCCGAGCCGACCGAGAAGGAGGCCGCCGACAAGGCTGCGCCGACAAGCGAGCCCACACGTGGCGGGACCGACACCACGCCCTCCGGCCGGGCCACCGCCTCCGCCCCGCCCAAGGCCCCGGAAAGCGGCACCGACGGCAGCACCCCCGGCGGCGGTGCGGGAGACGACGGTACGGCGACCACCGCGGCCCCCGCCTGCCACTCCATCGGCGGCGGCAAGTACAACTGCGAGGTCTGGCGCACCGCGAAGTCGTACACGGCCTCCGGCACCGAGGTCGGCGTCCTCAACGAGGGCACCAACTACTTCTTCTGCCAGGAGAACCTGGGCCGTCGCGAGACGTCCGGCGAGTGGACCAACACCTGGTGGGCCAAGACGGACGACGACAGCGGAAACACCGGCGTCTACGTCTCCGACGTCTACGTCATGGGCGGAGACAACGACGAGCCGGTCCCGGGGCTCCCGGTCTGCTGAACCCGCACATGCCGCTCCAGGCCGGAAGCCGTCACCCGCTTCTCGTCCCTGAACAGTCGCGTTCCCCGCTCGCACAGATGCCGGTCGGCACGGGCCCGCGCGCAGAACTCCTCGGGCGTGACCCCGAACAGTTCCCGCAACCGGGCCGATCCCACGAGGAGTTCGGTGAGCAGCGCCCGCTGGCCCGGGTGCGTGCGGGGGGTGCCGGTGCCGGTGCCGTCGTGCAGGACGCCGTGGCGGTTGACGTAGGCGTACACGCCCGGCAGCGTCACTCCCGCCCCCAGCTCGACCCGCACCTCGGGCGCGGACAGCCAGGCACGGCCGTAGTTGCCGTTCGGCAGCGGCACACCCTCGCTCGCGTCGATCACCGCGAGCTGCTCGGCGTCGAGCCAGATGACGAACAACTCCCGTACGGTGCCCGGCGCGTCGAAGGGCGACGCGGACACGTACCCCATTCGGCTCACGTGCGCGGAGACGCCCACGTCGACGCCCGTGACCGTGGCCTTCACCATCGGGATGGGGGAGGCGATCCGGGCCTGGGCCATCTTGTGGCGGAGCTGGCCGGGGCTGGCGTTGGAGCCGACCGCGAGGACAGGCGTGCGGTCCTCGTGGACGAACTGGTCGTGGGGCAGGAAGTGGTCTCCGTCCAGGAGCCCGGAATCCTGCGGCCAGGCTCCCGGGTACAGGAGCGGACGGTCGCGCGGGGCCTCGGCGAGGCCCAGTGCGAGGAGAGTGCGGGTCTTCATGAGCCGCTCAGTCCGCCGGCGGCAGCTCGCCCGAGCCGCGGGTGACCAGGCGGGTCGGCAGCTCGATCCGCTCCGGGGTGAGCAGGGTGCCGTCCAGCTGGCGGAAGAGACGGTCGGCGGCCGTACGGCCCAGGGTCGCCGCGTCCTGGGCCACGACCGTGACGCCCGGCTGGAGCAGGTCGGCGAGCTCGATGTCGTCGAAGCCCACCAGGGCGACTCGGCGGGCGTGTTCGGCGAGGACCCGGATCACGGTGACCGTCACCCGGTTGTTGCCCGCGAAGACGGCGGTGACGGGGGAGGGGCCGGACAGCATCTCCTCGGCGGCCCGCCGCACCCGCCCGGGGTCGGTGACGCCCAAGGACATCCACGAGTCCTCCACCGGTATCCCCGCGTCCTCCATGGCGGCCCGGTAGCCGCGCAGCCGCTCGGCGGCGGTGTGGATGCGGGGCATGTCGCCGATGAACCCGATCCGCCGGTGGCCGTGGGCGATGAGGTGGGCCACGCCGTCGCGGGCGCCGCCGTAGTTGTCCGAGAGGACCACGTCGGCGTCGATCTTCCCGGCCGGACGGTCCACGAAGACCGTCGCGACCCCTGCCTTCAACTCGGGCTCGAGGTAGCGGTGGTCGTCACCGGCCGGGATCACCACCAGCCCGTCCACCCGCCGCGCGCACAGCGCCAGCACCAGTTCCTGTTCGCGCTCCGGGTCCTCGGCGCTGGAGCCGTTGATCAGCAACGCGCCGTGGGCGCGGGCCACCTCCTCGACCGCGCGGCTGAGCGGGCCGTAGAACGGGTCCGCCAGGTCCTCCAGGACCAGCCCGATGCTGGCGGTGCGGCCCTTGCGCAGCACTCGCGCGCTGTCGTTGCGCCGGAAGCCCAGCGCGTCGATGGCGTCCTGGACGCGGCGCTCCGTCTCGGTGGTGACCCCGGGCTCCCCGTTGACCACACGCGAGACCGTCTTCAGCCCGACACCCGCCCGCGCGGCCACGTCCTTCATGGTCGGACGGTTGCCGTAGCGGTTGGCGGAGATACCGCCCGCGAAGCGGTCTGCTCGGCTGTGGGTCTCGGGCACGATGCGGTGTCCTGTCCTGTCGTCCACGGGGATGTGCAGATCCATGATGTTGTATGAGGATGTGGCGTCGAGCATAGAACCTGGACAACGTTGTCAGATGCGGGAGACACTGTCCACCGCAATCTCCGGCCTGCGCCCCCACCGCGAACCGGCCTGCAGTTTTCTCATGGTTCCCGAGATTGTTCTCATGGCTGACGGGGAGATCCGACACTGATGCACACCGACCTAGTGGCCGCGCTCGACATCGGCGGCACCAAGATCGCCGGGGCGCTGGTCGACGGCCACGGCCGGATCCAGGCCCGCGCCCAGCGCGCCACGCCCGCACGGGAGGACGGCGAGACGGTGATGCGCGCCGTCGATGAGGTGCTCGGCGAGCTGACCGCATCGCCCCTGTGGGGACACGTCACGGCGCTCGGCATCGGCAGCGCCGGCCCGGTGGACGCCTCCACCGGCACGGTGAGCCCGGTGAACGTACCCGGCTGGCGCGACTACCCCCTGGTCCACCGGGTGCGGGCCGCGGCCGGTGGGCTGCCCGTCGAGCTGATCGGCGACGGCGTCGCGATCACGGCCGCCGAGCACTGGCAGGGCGCGGCCCGAGGCCACGACAACGCCCTGTGCATGGTGGTCTCGACGGGCGTCGGCGGCGGTCTGGTGCTGGGCGGCCAACTGCACCCGGGCCCGACCGGCAACGCCGGCCACATCGGCCACATCAGCGTCGACCTCGACGGTGACCTGTGCCCGTGCGGCTCGCGCGGCTGTGTGGAGCGGATCGCCAGCGGCCCCAACATCGCCCGGCGGGCGATCGAGAACGGCTGGCGGCCCGGCCCGGACGGCGACGCGTCCGCCGCCGCGGTGGCCGCCGCCGCCCGAGCAGGCGACCCGGTCGCCGTGGCCTCCTTCGAACGGGCCGCCCAGGCGCTGGCCGCCGGGATCGCGGCCACCGCGACCCTCGTCGAGATCGACGTCGCTGTCATCGGCGGGGGCGTGGGGAAAGCGGGCGATGTGCTGTTCACGCCCCTGCGCAAGGCGCTGACCGACTACGCGACCCTGTCCTTCGTGCAGCGCCTGACGGTCACGCCGGCCCAGATGGGCACCGACGCGGGGCTGGTGGGGGCGGCCGCGGCGGCCCTCGCCAGACGGGCGGACACCGCTGCGGCGGGAGTCTGACGCACTCGGCAGGAACGTTTGCTCGGAGCTCGGCCGACCTCACGCGGGTCGGCCGAGCTCCGTGTGTCACGGCACGTCCGCGGTTGGTCTTCGCTCGCTCCCGCAGCGCGCGTCCGTGCGCGACCTGCGGTCGGCGTGGCGCACCCCTGCCCAAGAGCCGCCGCGTGGTTCCTGGCCGCCTGCTCGAGGCGGTGGGCTTCGCCCTCGCCCTCGCCGACTGGACGGGGCCCGCCGACGGCCTGGTACGGCGGCTGCGCGGCGGAACCGGATCCTCCGTGCGGGCCCTCGGCGGTGGCTTCCGGCGACGCCGCGATCACTTCGGAGCCGGGGCGTGACCCCGGCGGCCGTTCGCCAGTTGAACCCGGCATGAAGAAGCGCAGCATGCTCGCCATCGCCTCCCTCGCCACCGGCTTCGTCGTCGCGGCGGTCTCCCCTTCCCACGCCGCGGGGGAGGAACGGGATGACCTCAACGTCGACAGGACCCTCAGCGCCCTCGACCAGACCGTCGCCAGCGACAGCCTGGCCGACCTCGACGACGGCACCCTGGGGGAGAACGGCTGACAAGGGCCGCTCAGCAGGACCGTGGCGCCGGCGCTCCCTGAAGAAGGGGGCGCCGGCGCCCGCTCGTGCGCCCTCAACTGCGGCTGGTTTCCGTGGCAGGGTGGAGCGGGCAAGCCTCAGGGGGCCAGTAGAAGAGGGGGAAACGTGATCGTCTGGGTCAACGGCGCGTTCGGTGCGGGGAAGACCACCACCGCACGGGAACTGATCGAACTGATCCCGAACAGCACGCTCTTCGACCCCGAGGTCCTGGGCGGAGCACTCTTGCACCTGCTGCCGCCCAAACACCTCGCCGAGGTCGGCGACTTCCAGGACCTGCCGATCTGGCGGCGACTCGTGATCGACACGGCGGCCGCGATGCTCGCCGAACTGGGCGGGACCCTGGTGGTCCCGATGTCCCTGCTGCGCCAGGACTACCGGGACGAGATCTTCGGCGGCCTGGCCGCGCGCCGGGTCACCGTGCGGCATGTTCTTCTCGCTCCGGCGGAAACGATCCTGCGTGAGCGAATAGCCGGGCGGGAGATCCCGCCGGACCTGCCCGACGGCGAGATACGGCAACGGCGGTGGGCGTACGACCACATCGAGCCGTACCGGACCGCCCTCGCCTCCTGGCTCACCGCGGACGCCCACCTGATCGACAGCAGTGCCCTCACGCCGTACGAGACCGCCACCCGGATCGCGGAGGCCGTCAGCGCCGGGAACGTGCCGGTGTGCGACATCGTGCAGACACCCGAGCCGACCGCCGAGACGCTCGCGGCGGGCGTCCTGCTCTTCGACGAGCAGGACCGGGTGCTGCTCGTGGACCCCACCTACAAGCCGGGCTGGGAGTTTCCCGGCGGTGTCGTGGAACCCGGCGAGGCGCCCGCCCGCGCCGGCATGCGCGAGGTCGAGGAGGAGACCGGGATCCGCCTCGACGACGTGCCCCGCCTTCTCGTCGTCGACTGGGAGCCGCCCACGCCCCCCGGTTACGGCGGTCTGCGTCTCCTCTTCGAGGGCGGCCGGCTCGACTCCGCCGACGCGGAGCGCCTCCTGCTGCCGGGCCCCGAGCTGCGCGGCTGGTGCTTCGCCACCGAGGAGGAGGCCGCCGATCTGCTGCCGCCCGTCCGCTACGAGCGGCTGCGCTGGGCCCTGCGGGCGCGGGAACGAGGCGCGGCGATGTATCTGGAGGCGGGCATTCCCACGCCGTGACCTGCCGGCCGGTCACCTCACCCACGGCGGGGGACGGGGCGTCGGTCTGGTCTACTCCCGCAGTCGCTGGCCGACGGGGGAGCAGTTCGATGACGTCCATGAGCCGACCGTGGAAAGGCCCCCGTCCGAAGACGAGGGCCATCCGCCGGCAGCAGAGCGCCGGGCCGGCTCAGCCTGCCGCGTAGTTGCGCAGGAACAGGGCCTCCGCCACCGAAAGACGCTCGAGCTCCTGCGGGGACACGCTCTCGTTCACCGCGTGGATCCGGGCCTCCGGCTCGCTCAGGCCGATGAGCAGGATCTCCGCGTGCGGATAGAGGGCGGCGAGGGTGTTGCACAGTGGGATGGAGCCGCCCTGTCCGGCGTACTGCATCTCCTGGCCCGGGTAGGCGACCGCCATCGCCTCGGTCATCGCCGCGTACGCCGGGCTGCTCGTGTCCGCGCTGAAGGCCTGGCCCTGGCCGATCTGCTCGGTGTGTATCCGGGCGCCCCACGGGGTGTGCGCCGTCAGGTGGGCCTCGAGCAGCTTGGTCGCCTCTGCCGCGTCCACGCCCGGCGGCACCCGCAGGCTGACCAGCGCGCGGGCGCTCGCCTGCACGGACGGGGTGGCGCCGACGACCGGCGGGCAGTCGATGCCGAGCACCGTGACGGCGGGGCGGGCCCAGATGCGGTCGGCGACGGTGCCGGAGCCGATCAGCCGCACGCCGTCCAGCACCTGGGCGTCCTGGCGGAACTGCTCCTCGTCGTACTGCAACCCGTCCCAGGACGTCTCCGGAGTGAGCCCGTCGACCACGGTCGAGCCGTCCTCGGCGCGCAGCGAGTCCAGTACGCGGATCAGGGCGCCCAGCGCGTCGGGGGCGGCGCCGCCGAACTGGCCCGAGTGCAGGTTGCCTTCGAGCGTGTCGATCCGGACACGCACCAACGTCATGCCGCGCAGGGTGGAGGTGACCGTCGGCAGGCCGACCCGGAAGTTGCCCGCGTCGCCGATGACGATGGTGTCGGCCTCGAGGAGCTCGGGGTGCGCCTCGGCGTACCGCTCCAGGCCGCCCGTGCCCATCTCCTCCGAACCCTCGGCGATGACCTTGACATGCACCGGGACGCCGCCGTTCGCCTTGAGCGCGCGCAAGGCCAGCAGATGCATGATCACCCCGCCCTTGCAGTCCGCGGATCCGCGCCCGTACCAGCGGCCGTCGCGCTCCGTCAGCTCGAAGGGCGGGGTCGTCCAGGCGGCCTCGTCCAGCGGCGGCTGCACGTCGTAGTGGGCGTACAGGAGCACGGTCTTGGCGCCCGCGGGGCCGGGCAGGTAGCCGTACAGCGACTGGGTGCCGTCGGGGGTGTCGAGCAGGGCCACGTCCCTGAAGCCCTCGGCGGTCAGCGCGCCGGCGACCCACCGCGCGGCGCCCTCGCTCTCGCTCCTCGGGAACTGGTCGAAGTCCGCCACCGACTTGAAGGCCACCAGCTCGGTGAGCTCCTCCTTCGCCCTCGGCATCAGCGAGGCGACGGTCTCGGCGACCGGATTCGACGACATGGGCACGCTCCTTGTGGGTGCGACGTTGTACCGATGAGTGCCGTAGATCCTCCCACAGTGGCCTGAGAGGACGTCCCCCGTAGGATGCGGGGGACAGGTGCGGCAGCGGCTTGATCGGGAGCAGTAGACCAACGTGAGCAGCGAGAACTCTTCGGCGGACGACGAGCAGCGGGTGTGGGACGTCGTCGTGGTGGGCGCGGGACCCGCGGGGGCCTCGGCCGCCTACGCGGCGGCGGTCGCGGGACGGCGCGTGCTGTTGCTGGAGAAGGCGGAGCTGCCGCGCTACAAAACGTGCGGCGGCGGCATCATCGGCCCCTCGCGCGATGCCCTGCCACCGGGCTTCGAGCTGCCGTTCCTGGACCGGGTGCACGCGGTGACGTTCTCGCACAACGGCCGCTTCGCCCGCACGCGTCGCTCCCGCCAGATGCTGTTCGGGCTGATCAACCGGCCCGAGTTCGACCAGCAGCTGGTCGAGCACGCCCAGAAGGCGGGCGCGGAGCTGCGGGCGGGCGTCACCGTGCAGCGGGTCGAGCAGCACGGCTCGACCGTGCCCGACCGGCGCACGGTCGCGGTGGTCCTGCAGGGCGGTGAGACGGTGCTCGCGCGGGCGGTCGTCGGAGCCGACGGCAGCGCCAGCCGCATAGGAGCTCATGTCGGGGTGAAACTCGACCAGGTGGACCTCGGCCTGGAGTCGGAGATCCCGGTGCCGGAGACGGTCGCCGAGGACTGGAAGGGGCGGGTGCTCATCGACTGGGGGCCGATGCCCGGCAGCTACGGCTGGGTCTTCCCCAAGGGCGACACGCTCACGGTCGGCGTGATCTCCGCGCGCGGCGAGGGCGCCGCGACCAAGAGGTACCTGGAGGACTTCATCGGCCGGCTCGGTCTCGCCGGTTTCGAGCCGAGCATCTCCTCCGGCCACCTGACCCGCTGCCGCGCCGACGACTCTCCGCTGTCCCGGGGGCGGGTGCTGGTCTGCGGGGACGCGGCGGGGCTTCTGGAGCCGTGGACCCGCGAGGGCATCTCCTTCGCGTTGCGCTCCGGCCGGCTGGCCGGGGAGTGGGCGGTGCGGATCGCGGAGGCGCACGACGCGGTGGACACCCGCCGGCAGGCCCTGAACTACGCGTTCGCGATCAAGGCCGGGCTCGGCGTCGAGATGAGCGTCGGGAAGCGGCTGCTGATCGCGTTCGAGCGGCGTCCCGGTCTGTTCCACGCGGGGCTGACCGGCATTCGCCCGGTCTGGAAGGCGTTCATGGACATCACCCGCGGGGCCACGTCGCTGGGCGAGATCGTCCGCACCCGTCCGATGGCCCAGCGTGCGCTGACCGCGTTGGACCGGCGGCAGTCCGGCACCACGGGCGACGTCAGCCCGTGACCGTGATGCGGAAGACGGGGTGGTCGGGGGCGATCCGGCGCAGGTCGGCGTCCGGCGAGTCGGGGCCCACGCCGTTGAAGAAGACACCGACCTCGGCCTTCCAGCGCTTGAGGTAGGCGCGCAGCAGCGGCACCTTGTCGTCACCGGTGACCTCGGTCGCGGTGAACACGGCCACGTCCTTGCCGAGGCGCAGTTCACCGCCGCCGGCCGCGCGCATGTTGTGCGTCCACTGGACGTGGCCGCGGGGGGCGACCAGGTACTGCTGTCCGTCCACGGTCAGCAGGTTCACGGGAGTCGTCCGCCACTCGCCGCTCTTGCGGCCGCGGACCGCCAGGACCCGGGAGCCCCAGACGCTGATGCCCCGGCGGGTCATCCAGGCCACGACACGGTTGAGGACGTTGACGGTGAACCAGCCGGGCTTCTGGACGTGTGTGGTCATAAGGACTCCCGAAGAAAGAGGAGAGCGTCGCTCTCATTTGTGAGCACTGCTCTCGCTTGGGGAAGAGTCTGCCGCAGTGGGGCGCTCCGGGCAAGAGCACTGCTCTCTTTTTTGTTCGTCGCTCTTGTTTGTGTGCACCGCTCTCGCTCGATGGGAGACTCATTCCATGAGCAGCACCGCACACGGCGCCCGAGCCCGCGCCAGAATCGAAGTCACCGCGGCCATCAAGGACGAGGCGCGCAGACAGCTCGCGGGCGAGGGTGCCGCCAAGCTCTCGCTGCGTGCCGTGGCCCGCGAACTCGGCATGGTCTCCTCCGCGCTGTACCGCTACTTCCCCAGCCGCGACGACCTGCTGACCGCACTCATCATCGATGCCTACGACTCCCTCGGCGAGACCGCGGAGCACGCGCATGCCGCGGCCGCGGCC
Organism: Streptomyces sp. NPDC033131; assembly: GCF_055578365.1. NCBI lineage: Bacteria > Bacillati > Actinomycetota > Actinomycetes > Kitasatosporales > Streptomycetaceae > Streptomyces > Streptomyces sp. NPDC033131. The sequence continues at coordinate 40,070 of NZ_JBVIPA010000049.1, read as the reverse complement.
GCCGACGCCGGGCCCGTCCGGCGCTGGTCGGCGGTGTGCGAGGCGGTGCGCGCCTGGGCGATCGAGCACCCGCACGAGTACGCGCTGGTCTACGGATCGCCGGTTCCGGGCTACACCGCGCCGGAGTCCACCGTCCCGGCCGCCTCCCGCGTCGGACTCGTCCTCATCGGCATCCTGCGCGACGCCCACCAGGGCCCCGGCGTGACCGAGCCCCCGCTGCCCGCCGAGCTGCGGCCCGAGGCCGACCGGATGACCGCGGATCTCGCCCCGGACCTCCCGCCCGAGGCGGTCACGGCGCTCGTCGCGGCCTGGGCCCAGCTCGGCGGGCTGATCGGATTCGAGCTGTTCGGGCAGTTCAACCGGGTGGTGGAGGACCGCGAGCAGTTCTTCCGGCACGCGGTGACACGCCTCGCCCACGGGGTGGGGCTGACGGATCCGCAGTAGGCGCGCTGCGCGCGGCCGGCGTACTTCACGGGGAGTACGCGTGATCACCGCGCTCGGCCGACGCCGCCGACCGTCCCGGCGTCTAGCGTGGCGGTCATGGACGTGGAGCGCGTACGCGGAAGCGGCCCGCCGCAGTGGTGGCGGCACGGGCCGCCGTGGTCGCACCGCGGGGACGAGGAGGAGCGGAGCCCCCGGTGGCCGTGGCGGTCCACCGCGCTGGTCACCGTGTTCGTGATCGTCGGATCGGACTACGCGGCAACCCAGCAGGCCGGCGAGCGGGCCCCCCTCGACCCCTTCGCGCGCGTCCTGCTGGTCCTGGCGTCGGGCCTGCTGCTGTGGCGCTGGCGGCATCCGGTGCCCGTCGTGTTCGGCACGGCGACGGCCGCCATGCTCTATCTGGGCGCGGGCTACCCGTACGGGCCGGTCTTCCTGGTGGTCGCACTGGCCTGCTTCAACGCCGTCGTCACCGGGCACCGCCGGTCCGCCTGGGCCGCGCTGGCGGTGCTCTGGGCCGGGCATGTGCTGGTCGCGCACTGGCTGTACCGGTGGCTGCCACCGGCCGGGGACTCCGCCGCGTCCTGGGGGCAGGAGGTGGTGGTCGCCACGTGGATGGTGATGATTCTCGCGGTGTCGGAACTCGCCCGCACCCGACGCGAGCAGTGGGCCCGCGAGCGGGCCGAGCGCGCGCAGGCGGCGCGGCGGCGCGCGGACGAGGAAAGGCTGCGGATCGCCCGCGAGCTGCACGACGTCCTCGCGCACAGCATCTCGGTCATCAACGTGCAGGCGGGCGTCGGCCTCGCGCTCCTCGACACCGCCCCCGAGCAGGCGCGCACGGCCCTCACCGCCATCAAGGCCGCGAGCAAGGAGGCGCTGGGCGAGGTACGCCAGGTGCTCGACACACTGCGCACCCCGGGGGACGCGCCGCGCGCACCGGCGCCCGGCCTCGACCGGCTGCCCGAACTGGTGGAACAGGCGGCGGGCGCGGGCCTCACCGTCGAGGTCGAGGGCAACCCCCCGCGGCTCGCCCCCGGCACGGGCCTCGCCGCGTTCCGGATCGTCCAGGAGGCCCTGACCAACGTCGTACGGCACTCCGGTTCCCGGCACGCGCGCGTGCGGCTCGACCACGACGGCGGCGCGCTGCGGCTGCGTATCGACGACGACGGACCCGCCGCCGGCGCCGACGCGGGCGGCAGCGGCAACGGTCTGGCCGGGATGCGGGAACGGGCCGCCGCACTGGGTGGCACGATCGAGGCGGGCCCGCGGGCCGACGGAGGGTTCCGGGTGCTGGCCCTGCTGCCGTCGAAGGTGAAGACCGAGGAGGACGACCGGTGATCCGCGTACTGCTCGCCGACGACCAGTCACTGGTGCGGGCCGGTTTCCGGGCGCTGCTCGACGCCCAGCCGGACATCGAGGTGGCCGGAGAGGCCGCCGACGGGGAGGAGGCGCTGCGAAGGGTGCGCGAACTGCGCCCCGACATCGTCCTGATGGACATCCGCATGCCGCTGCTGGACGGCCTCGCCGCGACCCGGCGCATCACCGAGGACGTGGCGCTGAGCCAGGTCAAGGTGATCATGCTCACCACCTTCGAACTCGACGAATACGTCTTCGAGGCGATCCGCTCGGGTGCCTCCGGCTTCCTGGTCAAGGACACCGAGCCGGAGGAACTTCTGCGCGCCGTACGGTCCGTGGTCGGGGGCGACGCACTGCTCTCGCCGGGTGTGACCCGCCGCCTGATCGCCGAGTTCGCCGCCCGCTCCAAGGAACCGGCGGCCGCCGACGCCCTCGTCCACCTCACCGAGCGGGAACGGGAGGTGATGGCCCTGGTCGGCATCGGCCTGTCCAACGACGAGATCGCCCGCCGCCTGGTCGTCAGCCCGCTCACCGCGAAGACCCACGTCAGCCGCACGATGGTCAAGCTGGGAGCCCGCGACCGGGCCCAACTCGTCGTCCTGGCCTACGAGTCCGGGCTGGTGCGGCCGGGCTGGCTGGGCTGAGGCCGCCCCGGCCGGAAACGGACCAGCACGCTGACCACCCGGGCGAGGAAGAGGAGGGGCGCGAGCACCATGGCGGCGCGGAGCAGCAGGAACTCCACGGTGGACGGCAGTCCGAACAGCAGCGCCGGACCCGCGATCGCCCCGAAGACGACTGCCGCCGCGAACGCCGCGCTGAACAGCGCGTAGCCGATCTCGACGGTGATCGCGTCCCGCTCGGGCTGACCGCGCCGTCCCCGGTAACGCTCCATCCCGGAAGTCTCACAGGCGTGTGCCCGGCGGGGCAAGCAGACCCCGCCGGGCACACGCATCGGAGACGGCCCCCTAGTCGCGTACGGTGACGCGCTCCGTCTCCTTCACAGTGGACTTGGCGACCACGACCGACGGCTGCGTGCGACGCGTCGGCCGCAGACCGGTGAGGGTGATCAGGAGGCCGGCCGCGGCGACCAGGGTCACCACGACCAGTCCGGGCCGGTAGCTGTCCAGGACGGCCTGCGGGGTGGCGTTCTCGGGTGCGCCCGCGGTCACCACGGCCGTGACGACGGCCAGGAAGATCGCGCCGCCCACCTGCACGGAGGTGTTGAGCAGTCCGGAGACCATGCCCTGCTCGTGGTCCTCGACGCCGTTGGTGGCCTGGATGTTGAGGGACGGGAAGACCAGTGCGCAGGCGGCGCCGATGAGCAGCATCGACGGCAGGATGACCGCCGCGTACACCGGGTCGAGGTCGACCCGCAGGAACAGCGCGTACCCGACGACCATCAGCGCGAAGCCGACCGCGATCAGCCGCTGGGTGCCGTAGCGGTCGACGATCGAGCCGACCTTCGTCGAGGACAGGGCCACCAGCGCGCCCGCGGGCAGGAAGGCGAGCGCGGTGTGCAGTGCCGACCAGCCGAGCAGGGACTGCATGTAGAGCGTCACCAAGAACTGGAAGCCGACGTACGAGCCGAAGAACGCCATCGCGCCGAGCTGGGCGCGGATCTGGGTGCCGGAACGCAGCACCCCGAGCCGGATCAGCGGTCCTGCGGAGCGCCGCTCGACCAGGACGAACACCGTGAGCAGGACGGCGACGGCGAGGAAGGACAGCAGGGTGCGGGCCGAGGTCCAGCCGGCCTCCGGGGCCTGTACGACGGTGAAGACCAGCAGCAGCATCGAGGCGGTGCCGAGGATGGCGCCGGGGATGTCGTAGCCGTTGTGGTCCTTCTCCCGGGCGCTGCGCGGCAGCAGTTTCAGACCGGCGGCCAGGGCGATCAGGGCGATGGGGGCGGGCAGCAGCATGGTGAGGCGCCAACTGGCCTCGGTGAGCAGGCCGGACAGCACCAGTCCCATCGAGAAGCCGGTGGCTGCGCAGGTGGTGTAGATGGAGAGGGCACGGTTGCGCAGCGGGCCCTGCGGGAACGTCGTGGTGATGATCGACAGGCCGGCGGGGGCGGTGAAGGCCGCGCTCAGACCCTTGATGAAGCGGCTGGCGATCAGCAGCGGGCCCGAGTCGACGAGGCCACCGAGCAGTGAGGCGACGGCGAAGACGCCCAGGGCGATCAGGAAGACCTGGCGTCGGCCCAGCAGGTCGGCGGCCCGTCCGCCGAGGAGCAGCAGGCCGCCGTAGCCCAGGATGTAGCCGCTGACGATCCATTGCAGTGTCGAGGTGGACAGGCCGAGGTCGGCGCCGATGGAGGGCAGGGCGACGCCGACCATCGACACGTCCAGCGCGTCCAGGAACATCGCGGCGCACAGGACCAGCAGAGTGCCCCACAGCCGGGGCGTCCAACGCCCTTCGGACGTGGGAGTGGTGAGCGGAGAGGTCATGCCGGAGACACTACATGCGCATACATTGAATGTAGGTGCATTTAATTCCGATGCAACAAATTCGTTCCTCTGCTACGGTGCGCTCATGGCGGCGAAGAGGGCCGAGCAGACGCTCGCGGACCAGTGGCGGGACATCCTGGCGCTGCATGCGCGCACCCAGTGCGAACTCGACCGCGCACTGCACCAACACGGCCTGTGCGGCAGCGACTTCGAGGTGCTCGACGTCCTGTCCGGACAGCGCGCGGACGGCGTCTGTTCCTACCGCGTCCAGGAGATCTCCGAGCGCGTCCACCTCAGCCAGAGCGCGCTGTCCCGGCTGGTCGCCCGGCTGGAGAAGGACGGCCTCGTCGAACGCGGGATGTGCGAGGAGGACCGGCGTGGCGTCCGCGTGGCCCTCACGTCGAAGGGCCGCGCGCTGTACGGCGACGTGCTGCCCCTGCAGCGCGCGGTGCTGACGAGGATGCTCGCCTCCGGCTGAGCCGCGCGCGGCTTCACACGATGGCGGACGTCTCCCGCCACAGGTCGGCGACCGAGGCGTCCCCGGACACGGCCGGGAACGGCAGCCGGTTCCACAGCGACAGGTACAACTGCGCGGCCGGTCCGGCCACTTCGCAGTCGGCCTCCCCGGTGTCGCCCCGCTCCGCCGCCGGCGGCTCCTGAGTCAGTCGTACGGTCCACAGCGCGCCGTCGATGTCCGTCGCCCGCACCCGCAGCACCCGGGGTTCGTCCGTGCGCACCCTGCTCTTGGCGCGGGCGTGGAACCCGAGCAGCAGCTCGTCGACGCCGTCCACCGCGAAGCCGCCGGCGATCTCGCCCGGGGCGCCGCCCCTGGCCGACTCGGCGTCGATCCGGTGCACGGCCGTCTCGTGCGCCTGCCGCCGGGCCCAGAACGCCAGCGGTGAGGGCGCGGGCAGGAAGTGCCAGCACCGGAGGTCCGGCGAGGCGGAACGCAGGGTGTCGACGAGCCGCTCGTGGCCCTGCCGGAACCAGGCCAGCAGTTCGGCGCCGTCGAGGTCGGGCAGCTCTCCCATGGGGTGGTATGAGGTGTGTCCCTCGGCGACGAACGCCGTCGCCCAGCGATGCACCACGCCCGTGTGCAGCAGCAGGTCCGTCACCAGCCACCCCGGACAGGTCGGCACCTTGGCACCGGTGCCGGCCTCCTCGGCGGCGGCGGCCAGCAGCCGGCCCTCTCGGTCAAGGATCGCTGTGAACTCGGCAGTCTCCATGCAGGTGAGTGTGCCGGATGGACTGCGTACCGAGGGAAGGGATTTACGCGCCGCAGGCGTGGCCCGATGGCCGGGTGAAGCGACCGTGCCGGGCGGTGGACACGTGTCATCAGTCCGTCGCCGCCCGGCGGATGACGAATCCGATCGCAGCGGCGACCGCCGCCAGCACGGCGACGCTGGTGAGGGCGATCGGCAGGGAGAACCAGTCGGCCATGAACCCGATGGCGGGCGGGCCGAGGAGCATGCCGCCGTAGCCGAGGGTGGAGGCGACGGCGACACCGGTGGGCCCGGCCAGCGCGCCGGCGCGTTCCACGGCGACCGGGAAGATGTTGGCGAGACCGAGTCCGGCGACGGCGAAGCCCAGGAGCACCAGCCACACCTGCGGGGCGAGTGAGCCGAGCACCATGCCCACGGCCGCGGTGGCACCGCCCGCGACCACGGTCGGCGTCCGGCCGAGGCGCTGGAGGAGTGTGCTGCCGGTCAGCCGGCCGACGGTCATCGCGAGCGCGAAACACGCGTACCCCGCGGCCGCGACGCCGGGGGACGCGTCGAGGTCCTGTTGCAGGTGCAGAGTGCCCCAGTCGGCCAGGGCACCCTCGCCGTACGCGGTGCACAGCGCGATCAGGCCGAAGACCACCACGAGTTTGCGGTTACGGCCGTCGAGGCGGCCCCCGGCAGGTTGTTCCCGCCGCTCTTGCTCCGGGGGCGCCGGAGGATCGATGCGCAGCAGGGTCGGGCCGGCCGCGGCGGTCACCAACAGGCCTACGACGGTCAGGCCGAGCAGATGCTCGGTGGGGGAGAGGTGGCCGGCGACCAGTCCGCCCAGGCCCGCGCCGATCATGCCGCCGAGGCTGAAGGCGGCGTGGAAGCTGGGCATGATGGGGCGCCGCAGGGCGGCCACCAGGTCGACGGCCGCGCTGTTGAAGGCCACGTTGATCCCGCCGTACGCCGCGCCGAACACCAGCAGGACGGCGGCGAGAGCGGCCGCGGAGTGGGTGAGCGGAGGCAGCGCGACGCTCAGCGAGAGCAGGACGGCGCAGACGACGGTGACCCGGTGGTTGCCGTAGCGGCGGCAGAGGCGGCCGGTGAGGATCATCGTGATGACCGCGCCGGCGGATACGCCGAGGAGTGCGAGGCCGAGGGTGCTGGCGGAGGCGTCGGTCTGCTCCTTGATGGCGGGGATGCGGACGACCCAGCCGGCGAAGACGAAGCCGTCGAGGGCGAAGAAGGCGGTGAGGACGACGCGGAGCCGGGTAAGGGTGTGACCCGGCACGGCGCTGTGCGTTCGGGCTTTGTTTATTTGCGGCACAAAGTCAGGCTAGGTGGGTGCCCGGGAGAGAGCAAGGAGCGGTGCGACGACTGCGGGAGGGGCCGGGCTGGGGCTGGGGCTGTGATCGGCGCCGGGAACTGGCGCCGGAAGCGGGGAGCAGGAGTCGGAAGGGGGTCGGAGCCGTGTCCGAGGCGGGAGCCGTGCACGCAGCCGCAGCCGCAGCCGCAGCCTGGAGTCGGAGCCGGGCACCGGAGCTGTGTCCGAGACGACGGCAGCCGTGTCCGCAGCTGGAACCCGGAGCCGCGAGCCGGAGCCGGGCGCCGGAGTCGGAGCCGTATCCGAGGCCGGCGCCGGAGCCGTATCCGAGGCTGGAGCCGCACTCCCACCCGCACCCGCGACCGCACCGCGACCACTCCCGCGACCACACCCGCACCCGCACCCGCGGCCGGACAGGCGGCCGGCGGCACGGCCGCACCGGCGCCCCGTCCGCGACGCGGGCCCGCACGGAGCCGTCCAGGACCGGGCAGTCGCCACTCCGGCCACGGGCGTTCGCCGTCCAGGACCGGGCAGTCGCCACTCCGGCCACGGGCGTTCGCCGTCCAGGACCGGCAGCCGACGCCCCGGCCGCAGGCACTCGCCGCCCGGGACCGGGCAGTCGCCGCCGCGGCCCGGGTGACGGTGGGCGGAAGCAGCGGATTTCACCCCCTCTAAGCTGCTCGACAAGCAGCGGCTTGCAGAGAACCGGACACGGCCCGTGCTTTCACGGGTCCGCACACCACGGACAGGGGACGACGCATGGCGGCACCGCAGGACAGATGGAGCGCCTTGCTGGACATCTTGACGCGCGACGGGCGGATCGAGGTCGAGGCCGCCGCGGAAGCACTGCACGTCTCCGCTGCGACGATCCGACGGGATCTGGACGAGCTGGCGCGTCAGCAGATGGTCACCCGTACCCACGGCGGCGCCGTGATCAACACCATCGCCTACGACCTGCCGCTCCGCTACAAGGCGGCGCGCAACGCTCCGGAGAAGGAGCGGATCGCCAGTGCGGCGGCGGGCCTGGTGAGGGCGGGTGCCGTGGTGGGTCTGAACGGCGGTACCACGACCACCGCGGTCGCCCGGGCGCTGGCCATCCGGCCCGAGCTGAGCACGGAGGGCTCGGGGCCCTCGCTGACGGTCGTCACCAACGCGCTGAACATCGCCAACGAGTTGGTCGTGCGCCGCCATGTGAAGCTCGTCGTCACCGGGGGAGTGGCCCGCCCCGCCTCGTACGAGCTCACCGGACCGCTCGGCACCGAGATGCTCGCGCAGATCACCCTCGACCACGTTTTCATCGGCGTCGACGCGATCGACGTCCGGCACGGGGCCACGGCCCAGGACGAGGGCGAGGCCGGAATCAACTGGGCGTTGGCGCGCCGCGCCGAACAGGTGATCGTGGTGGCGGACTCCACCAAGCTGGGCCGGCGGGCCTTCGCCCGGATCTGCCCGGTGGAGGACGTCCATGTTCTGGTCACCGACAAGGCGGCGGGCCCGGAGCTGACCGAGCCCTTCGCCGCGGCGGGGGTGGAGATCGTCCGGGCCTGAGCGTCTTCGCGCGTCGCCGTCAGGTCACTTGATGCCGCCGGCCGTCAGGCCGCTGATCAGATAGCGCTCCACGAAGACGAACAGGACGACGACCGGCACGATCGCGATCAGCGAGGTGGCGAAGAGGTACTGCCACTGCTCCTGGTAGGCCGTGACGAATCCGGGGATGGCCTTGGTCAGCGTCGTCCGGTCGCCGGACGAGGTGATGGTGAGGGCGACGACGTACTCGTTCCAGGCCCCGATGAACGTGTAGACGAGCGCGGTCACCACTCCGGGCAGCGCCAGCGGCAGGGTGACCCTGACCAGCGCGCCCAGCCGGCCCGCCCCGTCCATGTACGCCGCCTCCTCCAGCTCCTTGGGGATGCTCGCGAAGTACGCGTTGAGGATCCAGATGCAGAACGGCAGGTTGAACGCCGCGTTGACCAGGATCAACCCCTCCGCGGTGTCGGTCAGATCGAGGCTGACCATCTCCCGGTAGATACCCACCAGCAATGCGGTCGGCGCGAACATCTGGGTGACCAGCACCAGCAGCAGGAACGCACCGCGCCCGCGGAACCGGTGGCGGGCGGTGTAGTAGGCGGCGGGCAGTCCCACGGCGAGGGCGAGGAGCGTGGACATCCCGGCGACGTACAGCGAGAACAGCAGGGCGTCGGAGACCGGCGGATCCTTCAGCGACCAGACGTCGGCGAAGTTCGACCACTCCCAGTGCTGCGGCAGATAGGACGGCGGCGACTTCATCAGTTCCGGCGTCGGTTTCAGGGCCGTCAACAGCATCTGCAGGTACGGCGCCAGGAAGAACAGGGCCACCAGCCAGCCCACCGCGGTGAGCATGACGGTGCGAAGCCGGGGCGGACGCCGCCTCCTGACCTTCGCGGAAGGGGTCGTCGGGGTGGGGGCCTTTGTGGCTCGGGCCGTGACGGCGGACATCAGCCGATCTCCTCTCGCCCGCGGACGACGCGCAGGTACACCAGCACGACCAGCAGGATCAGCGCGAAGTTCACGACGGCCATGGCCGCCGACTCGCCGACGGCCTGGTTGTCGAACGCGAGCTTGTACATGTACGTGGTGGTCGTGTCGGTGGCGAAGCCCGGGCCGCCGCGGGTCATGGCCCAGATGACCGGGAAGGAGTTGAACACGTTGATGACGTTGATGATGGCGGCGACCAGCAGGGACGGACGCAGCAGAGGCAGCGTGACGGAGAGATAGGTGCGGGCCGGTCCCGCGCCGTCCAGACGGGCCGCCTCGTACACCTCGGCCGGGATGGTCCCCAGTCCGGAGAGGATGACGAACGCCGTGAACGGCAGGGAGACGAAGACGGCCACGGCCATCATCCAGGCGAACGCCTGGACCGGGTGGGCCAGCCAGTTCACCGGTTTGTCCAGGATTCCCACGTCCATCAGCACGCGGTTGACGACGCCGTAGAAGTTGTTGAGCATCCAGCGCCAGGTGAGCGCCGTCATCAGGACCGAGGCCGCCCACGGCACGATCAGCGCCCAGCGGACCAACCTGCGCCCGGGGAAACGCGAGTTGAGCAACTGTGCCAGTGCCAGCGAGACGAGGATGGTGACCGTGACGACGCCCACCACCCAGACCAGGGTGCGCAGCACCACGCCCGGCAGGTCCGGCTCGGCGAACAGTTCGGCGTAGTTGGCGCCCCCCGCGAAGCCGCGGGTCAGTCCGGTGGAGCTGATGTCCATCAGGGACGTGCGGACCATCTCGACGACGGGCCAGATGACCACGGCCAGGATCAGCGCGAGGGCGGGGCCGATCCACAGCAGCGGTTCGAGTGCCCGCAGACGGCGGCCGTTCCTGGCCTGGCGGGAACCGGGTGCCGGTGCCGCCGACGGCTGTCCCTGTCCGTTCTCGGCCCCGGCGGTGTGCGTGGTGACGTCCTGTACGGCCACTCCGTCAGCCGTCCTTCTCGGCGGTCTCCTGGATCTCGCCCAGGACCTTCCTGGGTGCGGCGCCGGACACGGCGGTGCCGATGCGCTGCTTCACGGCGCCCTCGACGGCCGACCAGTCGGGGTTGTCGGTGGGGGCGAACCGCGCGCCCGACAGTGCGTCGACGAACGGCTTGTAGTAGGAGGAGTCCGAACTCAGCGCGTCACCGGCCGACTTGGTGACCGACAGGAACCCCTCGGTGGACAGGAACTTCGAGGCGTTCTCCTTCTGGTAGAAGAAGTCGAGGAACTTGTTGACCGCCTCGCGGTTCTTGTCCTCGTCCTTCTTGAAGGCCATCAGGTAGTCCTGGACACCGAGCGTGTTGTGCGTCGTGCCGTCCTTGCTCGGCAGGGGCGCGACACCGTAGTTGAGGTTCTTGTCGACCGTGTCGATGAAGCCCTTGCGCATGAAGACGGCGCCGTTGATCATGCCGATCTTGCCCTGCGCGAACTGGTTGAAGACGTCCTTGCGGTTGGTGGCCTCGGGGTTGGGCTGCGTCAGCCCGGCCTTGGTGAGCTTGCGCAGGAAGTCCAGTGTCTCGACGTTGGCCTGCTGGTCCACCGTCCACTTGCCCGACGTGTCGGTCCAGCCGCCGCCGTTGTTCATCGCCCAGATGTAGAACTCCGCCTGGGCCTCCTCCGCGCCGAGCGGCAGGCCCAGCGGGATGTCCCCGGCCGCCTTGATCTTCTCGGCGGCGGCCTCGACACCGGCCCAACTGGACGGCGGCTCGGAGATGCCGGCCTTGTCGAAGATGTCCTTGTTGTAGAAGAAGAGCCGCGCGCTGGAGATGAACGGCAGGCCGTACTGGACGCCTTGGTACTGCGCCTGGTCGGCGAAGAGCGGCAGGAAGTCGTCGAGCACCTTCGGTGACACGACGTCCTTGGCCTGGTAGATCAGGTCGTCGCGGGCGAAGTCGGAGAACTTGTTGTAGTTGAGGACGTCGGGTTGCTGCCCGGTCTGGATGTACGTCTTGACCTTCGAGTCCAGCTGCTCCCAGTCGACGACCTCCAACTCGACCTGGTAGCCGGGGTTCTCGGCCTCGAAGGTCTTGATGAGGTTGTCCCAGTAGGGCTGGGTGTCGTCGTCGTACTTGGCGGCCACGAATCTGATCGTCTTCCCGCCGGAGTCGTCGCCGCCGGCCGAACCTCCCTTGCCGCAGCCGCTGAGGACCAGGGCGAGGGTCACGCCTGCCGAGATGCCGATGAGGTGCCGTTTCACGGAGTACCACCTTCGTTGCAAGCTGATGATTGTTTCTGCTCGAAACGGGCTTACTTCAAGCATTAATCACCATCATGCCCAACAGGTTGCACGCGGTGTCAAGGGAAGAACGGTTGCCGCTGCGTTACGCCGGACCCCGGCGGAGCGGTCGCGCCTCGCTTGCCCTGGAGGCGGCTCCAGGAGGGGCGCGAGGTACCGGGCGTCCGTCGGGTGGACCGGCCAGAGGAGCCCTGAGTGCCCGATTCGGGCGCGGTTCACACAGAATTTACAGCCGTTTTCCCGGAGTTCGCCCCCTCCCTGAGCAGGGCGCGGACCCGGGAAGGCGACTGTCACCAGGGTCGACAGTGGCCCGTGATGCTGCCGAGAAATCATGGAAGTGAATGTTGACAGCTGACGTTTCTAGCCAGAACATGAGCAGAAATGAGCATGATCTTGCCGTGCTGCCCCGCGAAGCAACGCCCCGCCCCGCAGGAGGACGTGAGTGCGCAACCAACCGCTCAGACGGCGCAAAACCTCTAGGTCCGCAGTGCTGTTGGCCGCCGCGCTGACCCTGACGCTCGTACCGTCCGTCACCGGACCCCTCACCACGAAGGCCCAGGCGGACACCGCCGACCGGCCGAAGGTGACCCAGAGCGCGGACGGCCTCACCGTGTCCGTGCCGGGCACCAGGAACACACCCGGCTACGCCGTCGACGTCGCCACCGACGAACTCGCCCTCACCACCGAGCGCTCCGGCAAGGCCGTGCTCGGCACCGCGGGCGGCGAGGCCGGAGGACTGCGCTTCCGCTCTGACGAGAAGTGGGAGCACGCCACCGAGGTCACCGACTGGACGTGGAAGGACGGCGTCCTCACCCTCACCGCCGACACCACCCTCGACGGCGCCACCGTCGAGGCCCGGCTCACGCCCAAGTCCGACCGCTACCAGCTGGACTGGGACGTCGAGGGCGGCAGCCCCGACCGACTCGGCCTCGCCTACGACCTGTCGTCGGCCGGCCACTGGTACGGCCACGGCGAGGCGGAGACCCCGCAGGGCGGTCCCGGCGTCAACCAGCCCTGGCCGCTGGACGCCGGTGAGGTCGACCACGAGACCTTCGGCCCGGCCTCGTACAACATGATCGACCCGTTCTGGTACACCTCGAAGTCGACCGGTCTCCATGTCGACACCGGGCACGTCATGGACGTGGCGCTGAACAAGGGCAAGGACGGTCTCGGCACCTTCACCGTCGAGTCGCCCGACACCTACAAGGCCACCGTGTTCGTCGAGTCGACCCCGCTGGAGGTCTACCGCGACTACATCGGCATCGTCGGCAAGCCGACCAAGTCCGACGCCACGTACGAGCAGTACGCCAAGCCGCTGTGGAATTCCTGGGCGCAGTTCTACACCAAGATCGACCAGGAGAAGCTGCTCGACTACGCCACCGACCTCCACGACAACGGACTGGACGGGCACACCATCCAGCTCGACGACAAGTGGGAGTCGAACTACGGCAACCTGACCTGGGACCCCAAGACCTTCCCCGATCCCAAGGGCCTTTCCCAGAAGATCCACGACATGGGGTTCGACTTCGGCATCTGGGTCACCCTGTGGATCAACCTGGACTCCGACAACTACCAGTACGCGGTCGACAACGGCTACCTGCTCATGGACGCCAAGGACACCAGCAAGCCGTGTGAAGTGACCTGGTGGAACGGCCAGGCCGGGATCATCGACCTGGCCAACCCCGACGCCAAGGCCTGGTACGAGGGCAACCTCAAGAAGCTGATGGACACGTACGACATCGACGGGCTGAAGTTCGACACCCGGTTCTTCGACGAGAAGTGCGCGCCGCGCGAGGGCCACCAGGCCACCGACTACCAGAAGCTCGGCACCGAGCTCGCCGACGAGTTCGACCTCCAGGGCGCCGGCATCCGGGTGCACTGGAACCGGACGGCCCACGAGGCCGGCTTCGTCACCCGCCAGGTCGACAAGGGCACCGGCTGGGACTCCCTGCGCGCCTCCGCCACCCAGAACCTGGCCATCTCCACCATCGGCTACCCGTTCGTCGAGTCCGACATGATCGGCGGCTCCGGCGGCCAGCCCGCACCGATGAAGGACGTACTGGTGCGGTGGGCTCAGTCCGCCTCGCTGATGCCGCTGATGTACGCCTCGACCTCCCCGGTGGACACCAACGACACGACCACCGGGCAGAAGGTGGACTACGACCAGGAGACGGTCGACCTCTACCGGGAGGCGATCGAGACCCACGAGAAGCTCGCCCCCTACATCTGGGACCAAGTGCAGAGCACCTTGAAGACCGGCGACCCGATCATGCGGCCGCTGTTCTTCGACTTCCCGAAGGACGAGGCCAGTTACACCGTCACCGACGAGTGGATGCTCGGCCCGGCCGTGCTGGCCGCGCCCAAGCTGAGCACCGGTGCCACCCGTTCCGTCCATCTGCCGCCGGGCACCTGGTACGACGTCAACCAGGGCACCGTGATCCGCGGCCCGAAGACGCTCAAGGGGTACGCGGCGCCGCTCGGCGTCACGCCGGCCTTCGTCAACCTCAAGGCCAAGGGCGCCGACAAGGCCGTCAAGGCCCTCAAGCGCGACGACGCTCCGGCCGCCTCCGTCCTGATCGCCCCGGACGCCCCGGCCACCGACGCCGGTACGCCCTTCGAGGTGACCACCGAGGTGACCAACTGGAGCACCGGGACCCTCAGGAACGCCAAGGCGGGCCTGGACCTGCCCGACGGCTGGACCGCCGAGGCGACCGGCCCGACCACCGCGGCGTCCCTCAGGAGCGGCGCCACCCTCACCACCACCTGGACGGTGACCCCGGCCGACGACGCCCGCTGGGGCAGCCACGACCTCACCGGCACGGCCACCTACACCGCGTCCAACGGCTCGCAGAAGGTGTCCGACACCGTGCCGGCGCAGGTGAAGGCCGCCCCGGGCAGCGTGCAGGAGCCGTACCTGACGGCCGACACGACCTCCGGGGGCGCCCAATACGCCCAGGCCGGCGACCAGTTCGCCATCTGGGCGGGCGGCCAGGACCTGTCCGGCTGGAAGGACGAGAAGGGCGTCATCTACCGCGACGACGTGGCAGGTGAGAAGGCCACCGTGCAGGCGCAGTTGGTCTCTCAGAACAGCGCCTCACCGGTCGGCAAGGCGGGCATCGCCCTCGCCAACGACCTGACCGCACCCGAGAAGGGCGGTTACGCGGTGCTGGCCATGACCCAGAGCTACGGCCTGGAGTTCATGACCGACAGCGACGGGGACGGCAAGCTCGACACCTGGGCGGGCGGTGGCTCCACCTACCACCCGGCGCATCTCAGGCTGACCCGGGACGGCGCCACCTACACCGCGTACGCCAGCAAGGACGGCGAGACCTGGTCGCAGGTCGGCACCGCCCAGGTGCCGTCGGCCGCCGGTACCGGTGACGCCGGGATGGTCGCCAGCGCGGCCAACGTCAACTACCCCGGCGAGAACATCGAAGCCGTCTTCAGCGGATTCTCCGTCACCTCCTGACGCCACAGGTGCCAGTGGCACCACCGGCACCATCCCCGTTTTCCCGGCAGGCCGCCCACGCCCCGTGGGACCTGCCGGGAAACGGGCCACTCCCTGCACGTCCATGAGAGAGGGAACCCACCCCCATGGCACGTACGTCCTCAGCTGTCGCCGGCTTCGTCGCGGGCGTGGTCGTTGCCGCGAGCACCACCGCGATAGCCGTCACCGGCACCACGGATACGACCTCCGGCTCCGACCTCAATTCCAAGGCCACCACCACCTGGCTGACCGTCAAGGTCGCCGACGCCATGGGCACCAGGGACACCATCACCTGGGTTCCCACCGGCTCCTTCGGCGGCTCCGCCGAGGAGCGGGTCCCGCGCTACCCGATGACGGCCATCCAGGGCAAGGACACCAAGGAGCTCAAGCTCTCCGCGGTCCGCAACGAGCAGGTCTCGGCGCAGTTGGCGATCGCCTCCGGGCAGAACCTCGACGACGTCAAGGCCGTGGTCGGTGACCTCACCGGACCCGGCGGCGCCAAGCTGACCGGCGCCGACACGCAGGTCCGGTTCGTCAAGTACGTGCCCGTGCAGCGCTCCAAGAGCGAGGTCGACTGGTCCGCCACCATCGACCAGGTCAGCTCCGGCAAGGAGGTGTCCGGCGACCGCAACCCCGACGTGGTCGGCGACGCGCTCGAGGAGCGGTCCTCCGTGGACGTACCCGCGTACGCGGCACAGCCGCTGTGGTTCACCTTCAAGATCCCCGAGAAGGCCACGCCCGGCACCTACACCGGCATGGTGAAGGTCAACGCCGACGGCCGAACCCAGTCCACCTACCCGCTGACCATCGAGGTCGCGGACGCGAGCGTGCCCGACCCGAAGGACTACGACTTCTTCCTCGACGTGTGGGCGCAGCCGGAGACGATCGCCAAGAACCACGGCGTCAAGCTCTGGTCCGACCAGCACTGGAAGCTGATCGAGACGTACAACCGCGACCTGGCCTCGCGCGGCCAGAAGGTCATCAACACCACCATCGTCGACAACCCCTGGCACCACCAGTGGTCGCTCGGCACCCGGGAGTCGCAGACCGCCACGCCGTACACCAGCATGGTGGGCTGGGCCTGGAACGGTACGTCGTTCTCCTTCGACTTCGCCCGCTGGGACAAGTACGTCCAGACCGCCCGACGCGCCGGGCTCGGGCCCGACATCGGCGCCTTCTCCATGCTGGCGTTCCAGGACCAGGAGCACCTCACCTACACCGACACCCGCACCGGCAAGACCGTCTACGAGAACGTCGACCTGGGCGGCGACCGCTGGCGGGAGGCGTGGGGAACGTTCCTGCCCGCCTTCGAGAAGCATCTGAAGGCCAAGGGCTGGCTGGAGAACACCTGGCTGTCCTTCGACGAGCGGCCCATCAGCACGATGACGGTCGTCAAGGACTTCGTCCACGAGGTCGCGCCGGTCTTCGACGACCGGATCTCCGTGGCCGGTTCGATCAGCACCGAGGGCGTCGCGTCCAACCTGTCCGTCGACTGGGGCGGCATCGACGCGATGACGAAGGAGAAGGTGGCGGAGCGGCGCAAGGCCGGCAAGACCACGACCTTCTACGTGTACGGCGCGCCGGCCCACCCCAACACGCTGTCGTACTCGCCCGCCGTCGAGTCGCGGATGCTGCCGTGGATCTCCGCCCAGCGGAACCTGGACGGCTTCCTGCGCTGGTCCTACAACAGCTGGACCAGTGACCCCTTCAAGCAGCCCGTGCACATCTTCACGCAGGGCGACGAGTACCTGGTCTACCCGGGCAAGAACGGCCCGATGTCCAGCATCCGCTGGGAGCAGCTGAAGGAGGGCATCGAGGACTACGAACTCATCGCCCAGCTGCGGAAGAAGGACGGCGGCACCGACAGCGACGCCCTGACCGAGGCCCTCACCACAGCGACCCGCGACCTCGACGGCCGGTCGAAGGACGTCAACGACATCGAGACGGCCCGGACGGCGGTCGTGAAGGGGCTGACCTCATGAGAGCGAAGTGGAAATCCCTGCTGCTCGCGACGGCACTGAGTGTCATGCCCTTGACCAGCACAGGTGCCGCCGCGGCACCGGCCGAGGCGCGGGCGCAGGCCCAGGCCCCGCACACCGTCACCTACGACCAGTACGCCGTCAAGGTCGACGGCAAGCCCCTGTACCTCTGGGGTGCCGAGCTCCACTACTTCCGGCTGCCCAGCCCCGACGCATGGCGCGATGTCCTGCAGAAGATCAAGGCGGGCGGATTCAACGCCGTCTCCCTCTACTTCGACTGGGGCTACCACTCGGCCAAGCCGGGCCAGTACGACTTCACCGGCATCCGTGACGTGGAGCGACTGCTCGACGAGGCCGAGCGCGCGGGCCTGTACGTGATCGCCCGCCCGGGCCCGTACATCAACGCCGAGGTCTCCGGCGGCGGCATGCCCGCCTGGCGGAAGACCCAGGCCGGCGTGAACCGCACCTCCGAGCCGGAGTACCTGAAGGCGGCCCGGGAGTGGATGAGCCGGATCAACCCGATCATCGCGCGACATCAACTGACGCGCGGTACGGGCAACGTGATCCTCTATCAGGTCGAGAACGAGTACCAGGGCGGTCGCGAGGACGCCGACTACATGCAGACCCTCATCGACTGGGCGCGCGAGGACGGCATCGACGTCCCGACCTTCGTCAACGACGGCGGCGCCAACCAGAACTGGGTCAGCGGCAAGGGCGCCCCGGACATCTACGGCTTCGACGCCTACCCGCAGGGCTTCGACTGCAAGGACCCCGACGCCTGGAGGAACCTGCCCGACTACTCGTACGTCAACGAGTGGAAGCCCGAGTCCCCGCTGATCATCCCGGAGGCTCAGGGCGGTGCCTTCGACCCCTGGGGCGGCACCGGATACCAGGACTGCGCGAAACTCACCGGCACCGACTTCACCCGGGTGTTCAGCAAGATGAACATCGCCGCAGGGGTGAGCGGCCAGTCCTTCTACATGACGTACGGCGGCACCAACTGGGGCTGGCTCGCCGACCCGAACGCGGTCTACACGTCGTACGACTATGGGGCCCCGATCAACGAGTCCCGCCAACTGACGGACAAATACCAGGAGTTCAAGCGCCTGGGCTACATGGTCAACTCCGTCACCTCGCTGGCGCGCACCGACAAGGCCGAGGCGCCCACTCCCTCCGACGAGGCACTGCGCGTCGACCGGCGCGTCAACCCCGACGACGGCACCCAGTTCTTCACCGTCCGGCACGCCGACACCCGCGTGAAGGACAAGGACGAGACGACCCTGTCGCTGAAGGGCGCGGACGGCGACTACCCGCGCGTGCCGCAGCAGGGCACGATCACCGTCGACGGCCGGGACGCCAAACTCCTCGTCGCGGGCTACGACCTCAGCGACACCCAGCGGCTCGTCTACTCCACCTCGGAGATCATGACGCACGCCGAGATCGGCGGCCGCGACGTGGCGCTGCTCTACGGGCGTGAGGGCGAGGCCGGCGAGACCGTCCTGCGGTACGCCGAGCGGCCCGAGGTCACCGTCCTCGACGGCGAGGTCACCACCACCTGGGACGCCGAACGCGGCGACCTGCGGCTGAACTACACCCACAAGGGCCTGGCCCGGGTGCTGGTGAACGGCATGGAGCTGCTGATCGCCGACACCGCCGAGACCGCCCACTGGTGGCAGCAGGACACGGCCAAGGGCCCGGTCCTCGTACGCGGACCGTCCCTCGTCCGTACCGCCGAAATCGCAGATGGCACCCTGAAGTTGACCGGCGACTCCACCAAGGCCGCGAAGATCGAGGTCATCGCGGGCGCCAGGACGGTGACCTGGAACGGCCGCAAGGTCGCCGTCACCCAGGCGCCGCGCCCGGTCGAGCTGCCCGCGCTGACGACGTGGAAGTACAAGGAGGAGGCACCGGAGTCCGCCCCGGGCTTCGACGACTCCTCCTGGACCACCGCCGACCGCCTCACCGCCAACAACCCGGAACTGGCCGGATCGCTCCCGGTCCTCGCGATGGACGAGTACGGCTACCACCACGGCAACGTCTGGTACCGCGGCCGGTTCAAGACCACGGGCCAGGCGACCGGGCTCGCGCTGACCGCCAACACCGGCCCGACCGGCCAGTACGCGGTCTGGCTCAACGGCCGCCACCTCGGCTCCTCCGGAGACGGCGCGCACACCTTCGACATCCCGGCGGGCACGCTGAAGGACAGCGCAGACAGCGCAGACAACGTCCTGTCCGTCCTCGTGGAGAACGCGGGCCACAACGAGGAATGGGGCCACGACTACTCCAAGGAGCCGCGCGGCCTGCTCGGCGCCGAGGTGGTCGGCGGGGCCTCCACCGTCACCTGGAAGATCCAGGGCAGCCGCGGCGGCGAGGACCCCGTGGACACCGCCCGGGGCCCGTACAACAACGGCGGGCTGTACGGGGAGCGGGCGGGCTGGTCGCTGGCCGGTCATCCCGACGGCAGCTGGAAGAACACCACGCTCGCCGGGCAGAGCGCGAAGACCGGGACCGGCGTGCGCTGGTACCGCACCTCAGCCCGGCTCGATCTGCCGCAGGGCCAGGACAACGCGATCGCCCTCGATCTCGCCGAGGCGGAGGGCGGCGGCACCGGCTACCGGGCGCAGATCTTCGTCAACGGCTGGCTGGTCGGCCGCTATCTGCCGGACACCGGACCCCAGACACGGTTCGTCATCCCCAAGGGCATCCTGCGCGAGCAGGGCGGCAACACCATCGCCCTGGCCGTGTGGTCCACCGAGGCCGGAGCGGGCCCGGGTTCCGCCAAGCTCGTCGACCTCGGCGCCACGGCGGGCGGGATCAAGATCGGCACGGTGGCAGCGCCCTCGTACGACGCCAAGACGTACGCCATGCCGGAGTCGGGTGCCCGGGTCACCGTCGACGCCGAGCCGTTCCTGAGCACCGGCACCGCCGCCAAGGTCCCCGTCGCCCTCACCGTGCCGAAGGACGCGCCGGCCGCCCGGAACGTCGAGCTGGCGCTGAAGGTCCCGGACGGCTGGACCGCGACCACCGGCGACACCACCCGTTTCGCCCGAGTGCGGCCCGGCGACACGGTGACCGCGGACTACACCGTCACCCCGCCCGCCGACCCGGTCCACTACGCCGTCCTGTCGGCGACCGCCAAGCTCACCCAGCCCGGCCGTCCGGCCACCGTCACCGGTGTACGGGCCGTGCAGGTGCCACCGGCCGGACTGTCCGCCGACGCCTATGTGAGCGACCTGACCCTGGTCAAGGCGGTCAACGGCTGGGGCCCGGTGGAGAAGGACGCCTCCAACGGGGAGAACGCGGCCGGTGACGGCCGTCCCCTGAGCATCGGCGGCACCACCTACGCCAAGGGCCTCGGCGTCCACGCCAACAGCCAGGTCCGGGTCTATCTCGGTGGGGGCTGCACCCGGTTCACCGCGACCGCCGGGGTGGACGACGAGGTCGGCGACAACGGCAGCGTCTCCTTCGAGGTGATCGCCGACGGCCGCTCCCTCTTCGACAGCCCGGTGCGCTACGGCTCCGACGGCGGCACCGCGGTCGACGTGGACGTGACCGGCGCCCGCTGGCTGGACCTGCTGGTCGACGGGGACGGCGACGTCTCCACCGACCACGCCGACTGGGCCGACGCCAAGCTCACCTGCGGCGGCGGTGCCTGATGCCCTCGGTGAGACGGACCGTCCGGCACGGCTCGGCGGCGCTGCTCCTGACCGCCCCGCTGCTCGGCACGGCGGCCCCGGCGACCGCCGCCGAGCCCGGACCGATCACTCTCGCGATGCCGCGCTACGAACTGCGCCTCGCGACCGACCGGTTGACCCTCACGACCGTACGGGCAGGGCGGACCGTCCTGGCCACCGCGCCCGCGGCGTTCCGGTTCCGGATCGGCGCCGACTGGCACCTCGTCCGGGAGGTCACCGGCAGCAGGCGTGACGGCAACACCGTGCGCGTCACCGCCGCCACCGACCTGCCGGGCGTCACCGTCGAGCTGCGGATCACCCTGCGCTCCGACCGCTACGACGTGAACTGGTCCCTGTCGGGCGCCCGGACCGACGCGCTCAGCACGGCGTACGACCTGAGCAGCGCCGGGCACTGGTACGGCCACGGCGAGAACAGCGACCAGACCGTCCAGCCGTGGCCGCTGGACTCCGGCCAGGTCGTGGACACCGGATTCAGTCCGGCGTCCTACCAGGTGGTCTCGCCCTTCTGGTACACCTCCACCGCCACCGGGCTGCGGGCGGACACGGACGAGCCGATGGACGTGCGGATCAACTCCGGCGGCAACGGGCTCGGCGAGTTCACCGTCACCGGCGAACGGCCCGCCGCCTCCACGGTGTTCGTGGAGGACACCCCCGCCGAGGTGTACCGCGACCACATCGCGCTGGTCGGCAAGCCCGAACGCTCCGACACCTCCTACGAGCAGTACGCCACCCCCCTGTGGAACTCCTGGGCCCAGCTCTACGGCGAGCAGAATCAGGAGAACATCCTCGAATGGGCCCGCGCGCTGGACGGCGCCGGGCTCGGCGGGCACGCGGTACAGGTCGAGGAGAGCGTGATCGCCGCCGACTTCGACGAGCGCTTCCCCGATGTGCCTGCCCTGTCCGGGGAACTGGCCCGCCTCGGCTTCGACCTCGGCATGTGGACCGGCCTGTACATGCCCGAGACCGCCGCCGACTTCTCCGAAGCCGTCGACAACGGGTACCTGCTGAAGGATCCGTCCGACCCGACCAAGCCGTGTCTCTTCACCTGGTGGAACGGCCGCCGGACAGGGCTGATCGACCTGGCGAACCCGGCCGCCCGTCAGTGGTACACCGACGGTCTCCACGCGCAGACACGGGAGTTGGGGGTCGCCGGGTTCAAGTTCGACACCGCCTTCTTCGACGACCGGTGCGCCCCCTACCCGGGGGCCACCCGCGCCGACTACGTGACGTACGGCACCGAGCTGGCCGACGAGTTCGACCAGCAGGGCGCCGGACTGCGGGTCGCGTGGAACGCCGCGCAGGACAAGGGCTTCGCCACCCGCACGGCCGACAAGCCGACCACGTTCGGCGGGCTGCGCGCCGCGGTCTCGGCCAACCTGGCGGTCTCGACGATCGGCTACCCGTTCGTCGAGACCGACATGATCGGCGGCTCGCTCGGCTATCCGCCGCCCACCAAGGAGGTCCTGGCCCGCTGGGCGCAGGCGGCGTCCCTGATGCCGCTGATGTACGCCTCGACCTCGCCCACGGGTGTCCGGGACGCGACGACCGGCGAGTGGGTCGGCTACGACAAGGAGACGGCCGGCCTCTACCGGTCGGCCATCACCACGCACGAGCGGCTGGCCCCGTACATCTGGGACCAGGTGCAGCAGACGCTGAAGACCGGCGATCCGATCATGCGGCCGCTGTTCTTCGACTTCCCGGAGGACGAGGCGAGTTACACCGTCTCCGACGAGTGGATGCTCGGCCCGGCCGTGCTGGCCGCGCCGAAGCTCGACGAAGGCACCACCCGGGACGTCTTCCTGCCGGCCGGCACCTGGCGTGACGTCACGAGCGGCAAGGTCGTCCGCGGCCCCGTGACGCTCAGGAACCACCCGGCGCCGCTCGGTGCGACCCCGGCGTTCGTCAACCTCAGGGCCAAGGGCGCCACCAAGGCGTACCAGGCGCTCGCGCGCACCGGTGCGGAACAGTCGCGCACCGGCGCGGAACAGTAAGGGGCGGCAGATGCATGGGATACGCGGCAGGCTCGCTGCTCTGCTCCTGGCGGTCTCGGCCGTCGTGGCCGGGACGGTGGCGCCCGTCGAGGCCGGGACGCCGTCCTCCGTCGAGGCCGGTCAACAGGGCGACCGGCGCGGCTGGACGGGGACCTGGGCGACGGCGGCCAGCGAGCACTTCGAGGTCTCGGGGATGTCCGAGGTGACGGTACGGATGCCGGTGCACACCAGCGTCGGCGGCTCCTCCGTACGCATCCGCCTGACCAACGCCTACGCCACCGACCCGATCACGGTCGGACACGCGACGGTGGGCCTGCGTGACGGCGGTTCCGCCGTGGAGCGCCCGTACGACGTGCGGTTCGGCGGAAAGCGCGAGGTCACCATCCCGGCGGGCGGCGAGGCGGTCAGCGATCCGGTCCGCCTGGCCGTGCCGGCTCTGACCGACCTGGTGGTCAGTCTCCATCTGCCCGGTCGGGTCACGCACATCACCGACCACTGGTGGGCGCAGCAGACCGTGTACTGGACGGACTACGGGGCGGGCGACCACGCCGCCGACACCGCCGGTGACGCCTACACCTGGACCACCACGAGCTGGCCCTTCCTCAGCGGCGTCGACGTGACCGCGCCGCGGACCGGGTCGGTGGTGGCGCTCGGCGACTCGATCACCGACGGCTCCTTCTCGACGCCCGACACCAACCAGCGCTGGCCCGACCTGCTCTCCGCCCGGCTGAACGCCTGCCGGCCCGGCGCCGGGGTGCTCAACGCGGGCATCACCGGCAACCGCATCACCGCCGGTACCCCGACCAACCCCTCCGCCCTGGACCGCCTCGAACGGGATGTGCTCTCCCAGCCGGGGGCGAAGACCCTGATCCTCTTCGAGGGCATCAACGACCTCGGCGGGGCGAGCGCCGAGCAGATCATCGCCGGGATGACGGAGATCGCCGACCGGGCGCACCGGCGCGGGATGCGGGTCGTCGCCGCCACCATCACGCCGTACAAGGACTTCACCTGGGGCGGCTGGAGCGAGGCGACGGAAGCGCGGCGACAGCAGGTCAACGCGTTCGTCCGGGACTCCGGCGGGATCTTCGACGACTACGCCGACTTCGACAAGGCGGTACGGGACCCGGCGGACCCGCGGCTGCTGGGCGCCGCGTACGACTCCGGTGACCATCTGCATCCCAACGACGCCGGCATGAAGGCCTTCGCCGACTCCATCGACCTCGCCGAACTCGGCCTCGGCCTCGGCCGCGCGTGTTCCTGAGGAGGACCCATGTCTGGACCGCTTGAACACCTGCGCGGACACGTGCGGGGACACCGAAGACTCGCGGCCCTGGCCACAGCCCTGGCGGCCACCCTGGCAGCCCTGCTCCCGGCGACCCCGGATGCGGCCGCGGCCGAGACCAAGCCCGCGGAGTGGACGGGGACCTGGGCGACCGCTCAGCACGCCTCGTACGACCCGGGCACCTCGGAGGTGACGGTACGGATACCCGTGCGGGTGAGCGCCGGCGGGTCGAGCGTACGCATCCGCCTGACCAACGCCTTCACCACCGAGCCGGTGACCGTCGGCCACGCGACCGTCGGGCGCCGGGGCGGCGGCTCCGCCGTCGCGAAGCCGTACGAGCTGCGGTTCGGCGGCAAGGACGAGGTGACAATCCCCGCCGGGGAGCAGGCGGTGAGCGATGCCGTCAGGATCCCCGTGCCGGCCCGGAGCGACCTGGTCGTCAGCCTGTACTTCCCCGGCCGGCTCACCCACATCAGCCAGCACTGGATGGGCCTGCAGACCGTCTACTGGACGCCCGACGGCGGCGGCGACCACGCCGGGGACGCCGAAGGGACCGCTTTCACCAGGACCGACTCGACCTTCCCCTTCCTGACCGGCGTCGACGTACGCGGCGGCGACACGGCGGGCTCCGTCGTGGCGCTCGGCGACTCCATCACCGACGGCGCGTCCTCCACGTCGAACGCCAACCGGCGCTGGCCCGACTACCTGGCGGGACGGCTGTCGGCCTGCTCGGCCACCGCCGGAGTGCTGAACGAGGGCATCAGCGGCAACCGGATCACGGCCGGCGTCGACGGCAACCCGTCGGCGCCGGCCCGGCTGGAACGCGACGTGCTGTCACAGCCGGGCGCCCGGACGGTGATCCTGTTCGAGGGCGTCAACGACCTCAGCTGGGGCGGCGCCACCGGCGACCAGGTGATCGACGGCATGAAGGAGATCTCGCGCCGGGTCCACGCCCGCGGGCTGCGCCTGATCGGCGCGACCGTCGTGCCGTACCGCGGCTGGGGCGACTGGTGGACCGAGGCCAAGGAGGCCGACCGGCAGAAGGTCAACGCGTTCGTACGTGACTCCGGCGGCGTCTTCGACGACTACGCGGACTTCGACAAGGCCGTACGGGATCCGGACGACCCCACCCGCTACGCAGCCGCGTTCGACTCCGGTGACCATCTGCACCCCAACGACACCGGCATGAAGGCGTTCGCCGACGCCGTCGACCTCACCACCCTCGGGGCGGCCCGCGACTGCCCGTCGGCCCGCGTCCGGCTCACCCCCTACCGGCCGAGCCTGGAGGCCGGCGGCGACGGAACTCAGATCACGTCGACCGTCACCAACACCGGTCCCACGAAGGTCACCCAGGTCAGCACCCGTCTCGATCTCCCCGACGGCTGGTCCGCCGAACCGGCCGGCAGCACGCGGATCCGCTCCCTCGCCCCGGGCGACAGCGCCACCCTCACCTGGACGGTGACCCCGGCCGCCGACGCGGTCTGGGGCACCCACGAGATCGGCGTACGCACGTCCTTCGTCCAGGACGGCCGAACCCGGCACGACTCCGACAGCGTGGACGCCACGGTGACCCCCACTCCCTCCGAGGTGCGGGCGCCGTACCTGACGACCGCCACCACCCCCGAACAGCCCCAATACGCGCAGAACGGCGACCAGTTCGCGATCTGGGCGGGCGGCCAGGACCTGTCCGGCTGGAAGGACGAGAAGGCGGCGGTCTACCTCGCCGACGCCGCGCCGCCGTCCGGCACGGTGACCGCCCGGGTCGCCGGTCAGACCGGCAGCGGACCGTCCGCCAAGGCGGGAATCGCCGTCGCCAACGACCTCACCGCACCGGAGGCGGGCGGCTACGCGGTGCTCACCATGTCCGCGCAGTTCGGCCTCGAGTTCCTGACCGACAGCGACGGCGACGGAAAGCTCGACACCTGGGCCGGCGGCGGCAGTTCGTACCACCCCGCCTGGCTGAAGCTCGTCCGCGACGGCACCGCCTACACCGCGTACGCCAGCTCCGACGGCACCGCCTGGCAGCAGGTCGCCACCGCCACCGTGCCGTCCGCGAGCGGCACCGGCGACGCCGGGCTGGTCGCGAGCGCCGTGAACCTCAACCACCCCGGCCAGATCACGACAGCGCTCTTCGACTCCTTCTCCTCGCACGAGTGAAAGGCACATCCATGGCAGTCGACCGCAGGCACTTCATGACCACCGCGGCCGCCCTCGGCGGCGCGGTGCTGCTCGCCCCGCCCGGCACCGCCCAGGCGCTCGCGCAGGGCGCTGTCTCCGGAGCCCCGGGCATTCCCGACTACCAGCCCGTCAAGGCGTCCCTCGACACCCATCCCGTGCCGCGCTGGTACAAGGACGCCAAGTTCGGCATCTTCGTCCACTGGGGCATCTACTCGGTGATCGCCGGCGCGACCCCGAGAAGCGCCTCCGAGTGGTACCTGTGGTATCAGAGCACCAAGGACACCGCCGAGTGGAAGTACCACCGCGACACCTACGGCGAGGACGTCACCTACGACGACCTGATCCCGCAGTTCCAGGCGGAGAAGTACGATCCCGACGCCTGGGTGAAGCTGTTCGAGCAGGCGGGCGCCGAGTACTTCGCGCTGACCAGCAAGCACCACGACGGATTCGCCCTCTATCCCAGCAAGGTGACGAACCGTCACTCCGTGGCGTACGGCCCGAAGCGCGACCTCGTCGGTGAGCTGATGACCGCGGCCCGCAGACGCGGCACCGTGCGCCCGGGCCTGTACTACTCGCTCGGCGAGTACTTCAACCCGGCGATCGGCCGGCCGATGCGCAACTTCTACACCGACCAGGAAATCCCGATGACCGGCTACAAGCCGGTCCAGGACTACATCGGCGACTACGAACTCAAGCAGCTCTACGAGATCATCGACCGCTACGACCCGGAGCTGCTGTGGGCCGACGGACAGTGGTTCCGGCCCACCGGCAACCCGCCGTGGCGCAGCGAAGAACCCATGGCCCACTACTACAACCAGGCCAAGAACCGTAAGTACCCCAAGGGTGTGGTGATCAACGACCGGTTCGACACCCACTTCGACTTCGCGACGTACGAGCAGCGCACCAACCCCACGATGGACCCGCAGAAGTGGGAGTGCTGCATGACCATGGGCTACTCCTGGGGCTACAACAAGCACGAGCCGGACGAGGACTACAAGACCTCCGAGTTCCTGATCCAGCTGCTCGCCGACGTGGTCAGCAAGAACGGCAACCTGCTGCTCAACATCGGTCCCAGGGCGGACGGCACGATCCCCGAGATCATGCAGGAGCGGCTGCGGGACATCGGCGCCTGGCTGAAGGTCAACGGCCCGGCGATCTACGGGTCGACGCCCTGGGTGCGGGCGGAGGAGGAGGGCGGCTCGCTCGGTATCCGCTACACCGTCTCCCCGGGCAAGTTCAACATCATCGTGCTGGGCGCGCCCAGCGGCACCCTCTCGGTGCCCGGCGACATCCCCATCAGTGCCACGTCCCGAATCCGGCTGCTCGGCACGAGCGGCAGTCTGCGGTGGACCCGCCGTGACGGAAAGATCAACATCGCCGTCCCGTCCTCCCTGCCCAGCGACATCGCCAACGTCTTCACCGTCGACTGGGTCCGGTGACCGGCATGGGAACTCGTAACGGTACCCAGTTCGACGCCCTGGGGCCCACGCTCACCGTCACCACGGAACCCGCCGAGCCGGCCGGCGGTGACACGGTCACCGCCACCGCGGTCCTCACCAACGACTGCCCCTTCCCGCTCCGCAACGCCGTGCTCCACCTGATCGATCCGGGTGCCACCACGGCGGCGAAGACCATCCCGCTCGGCGACCTGCGGCGCGGCGCGAAGACCACCCGGCGCTGGGAGACGGCGATGTCGGCCGACGTGGCCGGGAACGTGTCGTTCACCGCGCACGTGGTCTTCGACGTCGACGGGCACAGCAGCGACTGCGCGCGGTCCGCGAAGACGTTCACCGTCCCCTACGAGCCCAACGGGGTGCGGGACCCGTACCGGACGTTCGCCACCACCGACGACGCCGAGTTCGGCCAGTACGGCAGCCAGTTGGTGGTCTGGGCGGGCGGCCGCGACTTCTCCGGCGGCACCGACGAGAAGGGCGGCATCCTCCTTCCCGGTTCCGCCGCCGAGTCGAGCGTGGTGCAGGTCAAGACGGTCAGCCTCACCGGCAGCGACAACCCCACCGCCAAGTACGGCATCGCCGTCGCCAACGACCTCACCGCCCCGGAGAAGGGCGGCTACGCCGTCCTCACCATGTCGAAGTCGTTCGGCCTGGAGTTCATGACCGACAGCGACGGCAACGGACGGCTCGACACCTGGGCCGGCGGCGGCGGCTCCACCCACCCCGCCTGGCTGCGCCTGGTCCGCGACGGCACCACGTACACCGCGTACTCCAGCGTCAACAACGGCCTTTCCTGGAACGAGATCGCGAGCGTGAACGTCCCCTCGGCGAGTGGCGCCATGGACGCCGGCGTGGTGGCGAGCGCCGTGAACCTCAACTACCCCGGCACGACCGTCCAGGCGGTCTTCGACCACTTCACGGTGGAGGAAGCATGAGTCCCTACCGCTCCGACGAGGACTTCCTCGCCCCGCCCGTCTCGATCACCATCGAGCCGTCGGCCCCCGAGCCCGGTCAGGCGGTGACACTGACGGCCGAGCTCACCAACACCACGCGGATCGCGCTGCGCGGCACGGTGCTGTATCTCTCCGTGGACGGTTCCGGCCAGGCGTCTTTCGTCCTCGGCAAGGTGGTGCCCGGCAGGTCGGTGACCCGCACCTGGAAGACCCGGCTCTCCGACGACGCCGAGGGTGTGGTCCCGCTCGTCGCGCACGCGCTCTTCGACGTGCACGAGGACGGCTCCGACTGCACTCGCGCCACTTCGCGGCTGCGACTGCCGTACAGGTCGCCGGCCGGTGCCTTCGACAACGCCGGCATCTCCTCCGACGACGCCACCACCACCGCCGACATCGACGGCTCGCGTTCCAGCCTGTCCGCCGAGGCGCTGGCAGCGGCCGGACTGACTCCCGGCGCCTCGGTCACCTACGGCGGGACGGCCTTCACCTGGCCGGACACCGAGCCCGGGGCCAAGGACAACGTGGTGTCCTCCGGGCAGACCGTACGGCTGTCCGGCACCGGCTCGCGGCTGGCGTTCCTCGGCACCTGCACCTGGGGCGACGGCCAGGGGTCCGGGAAGGTCGTGTACGCGGACGGTACGGAGCAGGACTTCTCCGTCGAGGTCCCCGACTGGTACTGGGCGAACCCCGCGGCGGCGGTGGTCCTGCCGTACCGCAACACCCCCTCCGGCCAGGACAGGAACCCGGTCAGCCTGTACACCTTCGGCGTCGACCTGGAGGACAAGGAACTGCACTCCGTCGTGCTGCCGAAGGTCAGCGACGGCCTGCCGAGCGGTAGTCCCGCGCTGCACATCTTCGCGATGACCGTCGCCTGAACCGAGAAGTTGAGAAAGGACGTTCATGACAGGCAACCAACATCTCAGCCGCAGACGCCTGCTGACCGGAGCGGCCGCGCTCGGCTCAGTGGTCCTGCTGACCCCGCCGTCAGGTGCCCACGCCGCACCCGCGGCCGTGGACGAGGCCGCGAAGCCGTTCGACACGACCCCCGCGTCGGTCGCGCTGCGACGGCTGCTGCCCGACCACCACCGGCAGGTGACGCTGCGCGCGTCGGCCGCCGACGGCGCCGACCGGTTCAAGGTCACCGGCCGGGCCGGCGCGATCACGGTGGAGGGCACCAGCCCGGCGGTGCTGCTCACCGGCCTCAACACGTATCTCGCGCGGGTGGCGAAGGCCGACATCTCCTGGAACGGCGAACAGCTGAACCTCCCCAGGCTGCTGCCGGCCCCCGAGGCGGAGATCACCGGATCGGCGAACGTGCCGCACCGGTTCGCCCTCAACGACACCAACGACGGCTACACCGGCCCCTATCGGACCTGGGACGCGTGGGAGCGCGAGCTGGACGTGCTCGCCCTGCACGGCATCAACAGGGTGCTGGTCTACACCGGCGGGGACGCCGTCTACTACGACACCTTCCGGCAGTTCGGCTACTCCGACGCCGAGATGCGGGCGTGGATCCCGGCGCCGGCCCATCAGCCGTGGTGGCTGCTGCAGAACATGTCCGGGTTCGGCGGCCCGGTGTCCCGGCGGCTCATCGAGAGGCGCGCCGAGCTCGCGCGGAAGATCGCCGACCGGGTACGGGAACTGGGCATGACGCCGGTCCTGCCCGGCTACTTCGGCACCGTGCCGGACGACTTCGTCGCCAAGCACGGCGGGGACGCGGCCGTGGTCCCGCAGGGCGACTGGGGAGCCTTCAAGCGACCCGACTGGCTCGACCCGCGCACGACGGCCTTCGACGAGGTGTCCGCCGCCTTCTACCGGGCCCAGTCGGAGCGCTTCGGCGACAGCACGATGTACAAGATGGACCTGCTGCACGAGGGCGGCAACCCCGGTGACGTCCCGGTGGACGAAGCCGCGGCAGCCGTCGAAGGGGCGCTCCAGAAAGCCCACCCGGGCGCGATCTGGGCCATCCTGGGCTGGCAGTCCAACCCGTCCACGGCACTGCTCGACGGGGTCGACAAGTCCCGGATGCTGATCGTGGACGGCCTGTCCGACCGCTACACCACCGTCACGGACCGGGAGAGCGACTGGGGCGGCACCCCGTACGCCTTCGGCAGCATCTGGAACTTCGGCGGCCACACCCCGATGGGCGCCAACGCCCCGGACTGGGTGGAGCAGTACCCCAAGTGGCGTGACAAGGAAGGCAGCGCGCTCGCCGGGATCGCGGCGATGCCGGAGGCAGCCGACAACAACGCGCCCGCGCTCGCGCTCCTCACCGACCTGGCGTGGACACCGGGCACCATCGACCTCGACGACTGGTTCGCCGCGTACGCCGTGTCCCGGTACGGAGGCGAGGACCCGCACGCCGTCGCCGCCTGGAAGACGATCCGCGACACCGCGTACAACATGACCCGCAAGGACGGGTGGAGCGAGGCGCCCGACGGGCTGTTCGGCGCCCGGCCGAGTCTGGGCGCCAACAAGGCCGCCGCCTGGGGCCCGGAGGCCGACCGCTACGACACCACGGTCTTCGATGCGGCCCTCACCGAACTGCTCCTGGTCGCGCCGCGGCTGCGCGACAGTTCCGCCTACGCCTACGACCTCGCCGACGTGACCCGTCAGGTGCTGTCCAACCGCAGCCGGGTGCTGCTGCCCCGGATCAAGGCGGCGTACGAGGCCGGGGACCGCGCCGGCTTCGACCGGCTCACCAAGACCTGGCTCAACTGGATGAAGCTGATGGACAGGGTGCTGGCCACGTCCCCGCAGCACCTGCTCGGACGGTGGCTGGCCGACGCCCGGTCCTGGGGCGGCACCAGGGCCGAGAAGGACCAACTGGAGTACGACGCGCGGTCGATCATCACCACCTGGGGCGGCCGGGAGAGCAGCGAGGAAGGGCTGCACGACTACGCGAACCGGGAATGGGCGGGACTCGTCGGAGGCCTGTACCTCACGCGCTGGAAGACGTACTTCGCCGAGTTGTCCGCCGCGCTCGCGGCCGGCCGGCAGCCGGCCGACATCGACTGGTTCGCGCTGGAGGACCGCTGGGCGCACCAGCACGACAGCTATCCGGTGAAGACGACCGGCGACGTCCACAAGCTGGCCCGGCAGGTACGGGACACCCTCGTCGCCGATCCCGACCAGGTGACGCTGACCGCGTCCGCCGACCGGGGCGCGGTGGCGGAGGGCCGCCCGGTCACGGTCACCGTGGCGTTCACCAACCGCAACGGCTTCGGACCGGCGACGGACGTGACGCTGTCCCTCGACGCACCGGAGGGCATGACCGCCGAGCCGGCCGGCACGACCACCACGGCGTCCCTGGCCCCGGGCGAGACCTTCTCGGCGACTTTCACGGTCACCCTCACCCAGGCCACGAGCGCGCTGATCTCCCGGGTGCCGGTGAGCGCGTCCTACCGGACCGGCGGCACGCGCGGTTCGGCGTTGGCGAACGTCCGTCTGATGGCGGGCACCGGCGTGGACGAGCCCTACCGGACCGCCTCCTTCAACGACGCGGTCTTCGGCCAGGCCGGGGACGCCATCGCCATCGAGGGTGCGGGCGCCGACCTGTGGAGCTCCACCAACGAGTTCGCCACGGTCTACCGGGCGGCCGCCTTCACGTCGTCCTCGACCGCCACGGTCCGGGTCACCTCGCAGGACACCACCGGTGGCTGGGCCCGCGCCGGGCTGATCGTCCGCAACGACCTGGCCGAGAACGGCTCGGCCGGTTACGTCAATCTGGCGGTGACTCCCTCCAACGGCTGCGCGCTGTCCTGGGACTCCGACGGCAACGGCCGGTTCGACGCCATCGAACTGGCCGGTTCCCTGGCCGCCCCGGTGCACCTGCGGCTGACGCGCTCCGGCGCCACGTACACGGGCGAGTGCAGCCGCGACGGTGTCACGTGGACCAAGGTCGGCACCGCCACCCCGGGCGGCGTCACCGACACCCAGGACATCGGCGTCTTCATGACGGCTGCCAACGGCTGGACCGACACCCGCGGGATCGCCGGGTTCGAGGACTTCTCCGTCGACTGAGCAGCCAGTCGGGCCGGACGTTCGGGCCGCGGCCGCACCACGTGTCTTCGGCCCGGCCGTCGCCGTACGCCCCCTAGCGTTCACACCTGTTCGTCAGGGGCGCCGGCCGCCCACGTGGTCGCTTGCGGCATCAACCCGTGCCCGGCCGCGTACGCCGCCATGCGGGCGTTCCTCGCGCGGGCCTCGGGGCCGTCCGGCAGGTGGAAGTCCTCGCCCGTCCGTGCGGAGGTGGCCTGCGTGCTCGTGGCCGCCGCCAGCCGTCGGCGCACGTACCGGTCGAGCGCGTCGGGTACCTCGGCCGGTGTCGCACCCGCGAGGGCGTCGCCGAGCACGGCCGCGTCCAGAAGCGCCTGGGCCGCGCCCTGGGCCTGGAACGGCACCATCGCGTGGGCGCTGTCGCCCAGCAGCGTCACTCGCCCGATGTTCCAGCGCGCGAGCGGAACACGGGTGTGGATGCCGTAGCGGAACACCTGGCCCGCGCGTTCGAGGACGGCGAGCACCCGGGAGTCCCAGCCGTCGAACTCCCGCAGCTGCTCTCCCGGTTCCGCCCGAGCGGTCCACGACTCCTGCGCCGCCTCCGCGCGGAACACGGCCACGACGTTGAGCAGTTCCCCGCCTCGCACCCAGTAGTGCACGAAGTGCCGGTCGGGCCCGAGCCAGACCCCGGTGTCCGGCAGGTCCAGATCGGCCACCTCGTCGACCGGGAGCAGCGCCCGGTAGGCAGCGGTCCTCGAGAAGAGCGCCTCATCCGCGCCGAAGAGCCACTGGCGGGCTGCGGACCGCACCCCGTCCGCGGCCACGACCAGGTCGGCGACCAGGCGCTCGCCGCTCGCCGTCGTCACACAGGCGCACTCGTCGTCCTGGTCGATTCCCACGACAGGGGTGTTCAGGCGCATCGACCGGGTCGGTACCGCGGCGGCCAGCGCCTGCTGCAGATCGGCCCGGTGGACCTGGAGGTAGGGCGCCCCGAACGCCTCCTCGGCCTCCCGGCCCAGCGTGTAGCGGCAGATCTCGGCCCCGTCGGACCAGGTGCGGAAGCTCATGCCGGAGGGGCGGGCGGCCTGTGCGGCGACCGCGTCGAGCCGGTCCAGCCGACGCAGCACGCGCGTGGCGTGGGGCGCGAGTTGGATCCCGGCACCGGCCTCCGTGAGCAGCGGCGTCTGCTCGACCAGCGTGACCTCGTGGCCGGCGCGGCGCAGGCTCAGCGTCGCCGCCAGTCCGCCGATGCCCGCCCCCACGACGATCGCTTTCATGCCACGACCTCACTTCGCCACACCCGCGCGCCCACGTCCTGACCGGCGACCTGGCCGAACCCGAGGCCATCGGTGGGTGCGGCCGCTGGATGGCTCGCCCACCTGCTCGACCGTCAGCTCGGGCAGAGTATCGAACAGAACCGCACCGCCGTACGGGCGTTTCGGCCCACGTCGTGCGCGGCGACCGCGCCCCCGCACCGGCCGGGCGGGGGAGGGGCCGCGCGACGCAGGTGGGCGAGCCCGGGTGGAAGTGGCGCCGACAGAGGTCCACCAGGCGTTCCGCCACGGCACGGGAGCCGGTCAGCGGGACCCGCGAGCCGCCTCCGGGATCGTGAGTCTCATACGTCGACCACCTCGACCACCTCGACTCCCGCCTCGCGCAGCTGGGCACAGGTCTTCTCGTCCGCCCCGGAGTTGGTCACCACGACGTCGAGCTCCTGCGGCCCGCACACCCGGGCCATTCCGGTACCGGGGAACTTGCCCGCGTCCGCGAGCAGGACGACCTGGGCACTGGCGGCGATCATCGCCCGCTTGACGGGCACCTCGACGGCGGTGGTGTCCAGCACCTGGCCGTCGGGACGGACCCCGCTCGTGCCGAGGAACAGCCGGTCGGCGTGGATCTGCCGCAGGTTGTCCTCGGTGAGGAAGCCCACCAGCGAGCGGTAGTCGCGCCGGACCACGCCGCCCAGGAGGATCAGCTGGACGTTCTTGTCGTCCTGCAGTTCCTCGTAGACGGCCAGGTTGCTGGTGATCACGGTCAGGGACCGCCCGTGCAGATGGCGGGCCACCCGGTGAGCGGTGGTGCCAATGTCGAGCAGGACCGTCTCACCGTCCTTGACGAGATCTGCGCACCAGGCGGCCAGGGCGTCCTTGGCCTCGACCCGGACCGCCGCCACGTCGGCGAACGGGTCGTCCTCGCCGAGGAGGGGCGCGGCGCCGCCGTAGACGCGTTTGAGCAGTCCCTCGTCCTCCAGTTGCACAAGGTCACGCCGGATCGTGGCCTGACTCGCCCCGACCTTTTCGGCCAGGGAGGTCACGCTGGTGGGACCGTCGGCGCGCAGGGCGCGAAGGATCAGCTCATGTCTGCGGTCAGGGAGCATGCAGCTGACCCTACTCGTCAGCCCGCCAAACTCAAGCAAAGTCGCGCATGAATGTCTCGATAGCTGCTTGACTCTTGTCAAATCCGCGCACTGGGTGCACTCTCTTGCGTAATTCGAGCCGGGTTCGGGCCCCACTCCGGTCGGTCGAAGCGGATCAGCGGCGCTTTTCGCCGCCACTCACGCGTCGGCACCGTCTGAGAAGACCACGTCACACGTTCCGGCCGGCGAGGTGCGTTCGCCGGCCACCGTCCCTCATCAGCCATCCGGGCCCCCGCTCTCCCCGCCCTCGCCCATGACTCCCAGGTCCTAGCCGGACACGCCGAACACGCCGAACACGCCGAACACCAGGAGAAGACCGTGGACCTTTCCCGCAGACGTTTCCTTCAGGCCGCCGTACTGACGGCAGCCGCGGCCGGTGCCACCGCGGCGTGCGGTGGCGGCGCCACGACGAGCGGCAGCAAGAACGACAAGAACCTGAGCCTCTGGTACTGGTCGGGCGGTCTGAGCGACAAGGTCGTCGCGGACGCCAAGAAGCACTTCTCCGACATCACCCTCAAGTCCTCGATGGTGGGCGGAGACTTCAAGACCAAGCTGCTCACCGGCCTGAGATCCGCGCAGGCCGCCCCGGACATCACCGGCATCAAGGGCGAGGACATCGCCTCGTTCCTGCCCAACGCCAATCGCTTCATCGACCTGAAGACCGTCGGAGCGGACAAGCTGGTCCCGCAGTACCTGTCGTGGAAGCTGAAGCAGGCCACCAGCCAGGACGGCAAGCTCATCGGCTTCCCGATCGACATCGGCCCCTGCGCCATGTACTACCGCGAGGACCTCTTCGCGAAGGCGGGGCTGCCCACGGACCCCGCCGAGGTCTCCTCCCAACTGTCCACCTGGGACGACTACTTCGAGGCCGGCGTCGAACTGCACAAGGCCCTGCCCAAGACCTTCCTGATCAACAACATCGGCGCGGTGTTCTCGATGATCATCGGCCAGGGCACCCAGCGGTTCATCGACGAGGACAACAAGTTCATCGGCGACCAGGACCACATCCGCGCCGCCTGGACCACCTCGGTGAAGCCCTACACCCTCGGCATCGACGCGAAGATCAACGACAACACCTGGAACGCGGCCGTCGCCGGCGGCACCCTGGGCACCGCACTGGGTGCCGCCTGGTACGCGCTGGACATCACCAACGCCGCCCCTGGCACCAAGGGCAAGTGGCGGGTGGCGAGCCTGCCGAGCGGGCCGTCCAACCTCGGCGGGTCCTTCCTGGCGCTGCCCGCGACCTGCGGCAACCCCGAAGAGGCCTTCAAGATCATCAGCTGGATTCTCAGCCCGGAGAACCAGGCCCGCGGCTTCACCGACGCGGCCCTGTTCCCGACCGCCCCGGCCGCGTACAAGCTGCCGGCGCTGACCGGCGGCGACCCCTTCTTCGGCGGTCAGAAGACCATCGAGATCTTCGGCCCGGCGGCCGAGAAGATCCCCGCCGTCTACGAGGCCCCGGCCGACGCGGCGGTATCGGCGCCCTTCTACAGCGAGCTGACCAGCGTCGAGGCCAAGGGCAAGGACCCCGACACCGCCTGGAAGGACGCCGTCAGCCAGGCCCGGCAGATCGCCCAGCGTCAGGGAGTGAAGTGACATGTCGTCAAGCCCGGTAGCCGGCCCGGCCGCGACCGGACCGTCCTCCGGACCCGACACCGCGCCCGCCGGCCGGCCGGCCCCGGACCGCCCACGCGGTCCGGGCCGGCACGGCCGCCGGATCCGGCCGGTGTCGGCCGGGGCCCGGCGCGGGCCGAGGCGGAAGACCGCCCGATACTGGCCGCAGTACCTGGCCATATCGCCGTACTACGTGCTCTTCTCGGTCTTCATGCTCTTCCCGGTGCTCTACACCGTGTTTCTGGCGTTCCAGAAGTGGGACGGCATCGGGGACATGCAGTTCGTCGGGTTCCAGCAGTTCCGGTTCCTGTGGGACGACCCGGTGTTCTGGCTGTCCGTCCGCAACACCCTCGTCATCTGGGTGCTGTCCACCGTGCCGATGCTCATGCTGGCACTCGTGCTCGCGGTGCTGGTGAACTCCACCAAGCGCCTCACGGCCTTCTACCGGATCGCCCTGTTCATCCCCAGCATCACCTCGCTGGTCGCCATCGCGATCTTCTTCGGCGCCGTCTTCAGCAACAACTTCGGCTTGATCAACGCCATCCTGAAGTCGGTGCACCTGTCGGCCGTGCCGTGGATGAGCAACGAGTGGACGATCAAGCTGGTGATCGCGGCCCTGATGACCTGGCAGTGGACCGGCTACAACGCCATCATCTACCTGGCCGGCCTCCAGGCCATCCCCTCGGAACTCTACGAGGCGGCCAGGATGGACGGGGCCGGCCCGGCGCGGATCCTCTTCTCCATCACGATCCCGCTGCTGCGGCCCATCATCCTGTTCACCGTGGTGATCTCCACCGTCACCGGCCTGCAGAGCTTCACCGAACCACAGGTGCTCTTCGGCAGTGAGGCCTCCACCAACCCCAACTCCGGCGGACCGGGCCAGGCGGGTCTGACCACGCTGCTGTACTTCTACCACCAGGCCTTCGACAACAACGACTTCGGCTACGGCGCCGCGATCGTCTGGGCCTTCTTCCTGCTGATCCTGCTCATCGTCACCATCAACTGGCGCCTGGTGCAGCGTAAGGAGCGACGGCCGTGAACAGCCAGAACCGCAAGCGGGTCCGCGGGCTGAGCGTCCACCTCATCCTGATGACCGGTGTCGTCATCTCGGTGTTCCCGTTCTACTGGATCGTCGTCATGGCGACGAACACCTCGCAGGACATCTACAGCTACCCGCCGAAGCTGTGGTTCGGTTCCCGCCTCGGAACCAACATCCAGCACCTGTTCGACAAGATGGACTTCTTCGGGTCGCTGTTCAACACGGTGATCGTGGCGGTCGGAACGACCCTGCTGGTGCTGTTCTTCGACTCCCTGGCGGCCTTCGCATTCGCCAAGTACGACTTCCCCGCCAAGAAGTACCTGTTCGGCCTCCTGCTCGGGATGTACATCCTGCCGACCCAGCTGGCGATCATCCCGCAGTACGAGATCATGGTGCAGCTGGGCTGGCTGGGCACGCTCCAGGCGCTCATCGTGCCCGCCGCCGCCAACGCCTTCGGCATCTTCTGGATGCGTCAGTACACCAGCAGCGGCGTCCCGGACGAACTGCTGGACGCCGCCCGGATCGAAGGCGCCGGCTTCTTCCGCCTGTACTGGCACGTGGTGCTGCCGTGCGTACGCCCCGCCCTGGCGTTCCTCGGCATCTACACCTTCATCGCCGCCTGGAACGACTACATCCTGCCGCTGGTGATGCTGGTCAACCCCGACCGCCTCACCCTCCAGGTGGCGCTGGCCCAGTTGTACGCCGGCCACTCCACCGACTACAGCATGGTGATGTCCGGGGTGCTGCTGTCGGTCATACCGCTGGTGCTGGTGTTCACCTTCTTCGCCCGCGGGTTCATCGCCGACGCCACCAAGGGGGCCTTGCGCTGAGGGTGGTGGCTGGACCGATCCTCGACGGACGGTCGTGAACGCGGTCCTCGTGTCCTACGACGCGGTCGACGCCCGGGCGCCGACCAGCCAGCAGGCCGCGGTGAAGCGGACCTCTGTGGCGTGCACAAAGGTGTCGAAGGCGGCGCGGACCGTCTCGACGACCCGTGCGCGGGTCTGCTTGTCCGTCGCGGGCAGCACCTGACTGACCGGACCGAGTCGGGTGAAGTAACCGACCAGCTCCTTCTCGGGCAGGGTGCAGACCACGTCGACCGGCCGGATGTCGATCCCGGTCCAGCCGCTCTCCTCCAGAATGCGGTGCACCCGGTCCGGGTCCGCGAAGGCGAACTGCCCCGGCTCGTCCGGCCGGCGGGCGGGGAGGTCCGGCAGCAAGGGCGCCGCGGCGCGTTCCGCCGTCGTCATGAACGGATTCTCGTCGGGGCCGCGCCAGGTGACGAACCGGAGCCGGGCGTCGTCCCGCGCGGCACGCCGCAGGTTGGTGAAGGCCCGGACGGAGTCCCTGAAGAACATGACACCGAAGCGCGACATGACGGTGTCGAAGGTGGCGGGCTCGAACGCGTGATCCTGCGCGTCGCCACGGACGAAGGAAGCCTGGGTGCCCTCCCGCTCGGTGCGCGCCCGGGCGGCGGTGATCATCGGTTCGGAGATGTCGATGCCGACGCAGCGGCTCTCCGTGCCCAGCCGCCGCGCGACGGCCAGCGTGGTGCCGCCCGTACCGCAGCCGACGTCGAGCACGTGGCGCCCCGGTTCGGCGAGTACCGCCTCGACGAGCAGGTCTTCGAAGGGCCTGAGCATCTGGTCCAGAACCGCCTCGGCCTCGACCCAGGCATGGGCGGCGGGCCCGTTCCAGCGGGCCGCCTGTTCGTCCTCGGTCCTGCGAGCGCTGTCCATGATCGTCTCCTTTGCTTGCCTTGCCGGGGGCGGAGATGACACCGTCCTACTTCAAGTCGACTTGAGGTCAAGAGGATGACAGACCTGGACATCGCCGAGGTGGCGCACCGCGCCGGGCTTCCCGCTTCGACGCTGCGTTTCTACGAGGAAAAGGGCCTGATCGCCCCGATCGGCAGGCGGGGCCTGCGCCGTCAGTACGATCCCGGCGTACTGGAGCGGCTGGCGCTGATAGCCGTGGGGCGCACCGCCGGTTTCTCACTCGACGAGATCGCCCGCATGTTCGCGCCGGACGGACAGCCCCGCATCGACCGGCAGGTGCTCGCGGCCAAGGCGGAGGAACTGGACAGGACGATCCGCGAACTCGGCGTCCTGCGTGACTCCCTACGGCACGCCGCTGCCTGCCCTGCGCCGAGCCACCTGGAATGCCCCACCTTCCGCCGCCTCCTCAAGGCCGCCGCGTCCGCCGCTGTCACAGTGCGGAGGCAACGGACTCCGCCGCCACCGTGAGGCGGACGACGGGCCTCGCCCCTCGCCGGAGGCGCGTCCGGCGGGACTTCCCGCTCCGCCCGCCGCCCTCACCGGTCAGGGAAGGTGCAGGGGAGCGGGGCCGACCCAGCGGTGGTAGGCGTCTGTGTCGACGTTGCTGCCGCACACGATGGTGACCACGTGTCGCCCTGCGAAGCGGTCACGGTCCTCGAGGATCGCCGCGATGCCGAGCGCGGCCGACG
>NZ_JBVIPA010000048.1:0-56701 GCF_055578365.1 Streptomyces sp. NPDC033131 | reverse complement strand
TCTGCGCAGAGCGTGACAGATCTGTTCCGGGCTCCACCGCTCGTCCAGTCCTGCCTGGACGGCGGCCCGCAGTTCGGGGTTCCGGCTGATCTTCCAGGGCTTGGGGCGGGGACGGCGGTCATCCGCGCGGGCCTGGGCGGCGAAGGGGCGGTACTGGCCGTTGACGGGGTGCCGGTTGCGGCGGATCTCCCGGCTGACGGTGGAGGGACTGCGGCTCAGTTCGGCGGCGATCGCGCGGACTGTCGCCTTCTCCAGGAGCCGGTCGGCGATGTAGATCCGGTCGGCTTCACGCAGGTACCTGGACGCTCCAGAAGGCGGCACCACCGGTCTGGCCGGTGGTGCCGCCTTCTGCCGGCCGGAGGGGTTCCGGCCGTTACGCCATCGCTTTCCCGTGCGGAGGTTGATGCCGACGGCCTTGGCAGCCTCCGCGTAACTCATGCCTTGCTGCACGAGCCGGAAGTATTCCTCCCGCTCACGGGTCAGCTTCCTGCGGCCCTGAGCCACCGTCCGGGTCTTGCGGATCTCGAACATCGCAACCCCTTGAACTGGGGGTGTTGCGACGATCGCTAGAACCTAAGCGCGCAAGCGGTCACGGGGGCCTTGTCACGCCCTGAGCGGGATCAGCCCTTGCGGGTCGTGATCTCCTCGGTGAGCTGGGGGACGACGTCGAAGAGGTCGCCGACCACGCCGTAGTCGACGAGGTCGAAGATCGGGGCCTCGGCGTCCTTGTTGATGGCGACGATGGTCTTCGAGGTCTGCATGCCGGCGCGGTGCTGGATGGCGCCGGAGATGCCGGAGGCGATGTACAGCTGCGGGGAGACCGACTTGCCGGTCTGGCCGACCTGGTTGGTGTGCGGGTACCAGCCGGCGTCGACGGCGGCGCGCGAGGCACCCACGGCGGCGCCGAGGGAGTCGGCCAGCGCCTCGATGACCGCGAAGTTCTCGGCGCCGTTGACGCCACGGCCGCCGGAGACCACGATCGCGGCCTCGGTCAGCTCCGGACGGCCGCTCGACTCCCGCGGCGTGCGGGCGGTCACCTTGGTGCCGGTCGCCTGGGCGGAGAACGTGACGCTCAGGGCCTCGACGGCGGCGTTGGCCGGGGCGGCCTCGACCGCGGCCGAGTTCGGCTTGACGGTGATGACCGGGGTGCCCTTGGCGGCACGGGACTTGGTGGTGAAGGAGGCGGCGAACACCGACTGGGTGGCCACCGGGCCCTCGTCGCCGGCCTCGAGGTCGATGGCGTCGGTGATGATGCCGGAGCCGATGCGCAGCGCCAGCCGGGCGGCGATCTCCTTGCCCTCGGCGGAGGAGGGGACCAGGACGGCGGCCGGGGAGACGGCCTCGTACGCGGCCTGGAGGGCGTCCACCTTCGGGACGACCAGGTAGTCGGCGTACTCGGCGGCGTCGTGGGTGAGGACCTTGACCGCGCCGTGCTCGCCGAGGACGGCGGCGGTGTCGGCGGCGCCGTTGCCGAGGGCGACGGCGACCGGCTCGCCGATGCGACGGGCCAGGGTCAGCAGCTCCAGAGTGGGCTTGCGGACGGCGCCGTCCACGTGGTCGACGTAGACGAGAACTTCAGCCATGGGAATGCTCTCCTGCGGATTGCGAAGTCTGAGGGGCGGTAAGGGGGTGGGACCTAGATGAACTTCTGGCCCGCGAGGAACTCAGCGAGCTGCTTGCCGCCCTCGCCCTCGTCCTTGACGATCGTGCCGGCGGTGCGCGCCGGGCGCTCGGCCGCGGAGTCGACGACCGTGTAGGCGCCCTCCAGACCGACCTCCTCGGCCTCGATGTCGAGGTCGGACAGGTCCCAGGACTGAACCGGCTTCTTCTTGGCCGCCATGATGCCCTTGAAGGAGGGGTAACGCGCCTCGCCCGACTGGTCGGTGACCGACACGACGGCCGGCAGTGAGGCCTCCAGCTGCTCGGAGGCGGAGTCGCCGTCGCGGCGGCCCTTGACCGTGCCGTCCTCGACGGACACCTCGGACAGCAGCGTCACCTGCGGCACGCCCAGACGCTCGGCGACCAGCGCCGGGACGACACCCATGGTGCCGTCGGTGGACGCCATGCCGGAGATCACCAGGTCGTAGCCGGCCTTCTCGATCGCCTTGGCCAGCACCAGGGAGGTGCCGATGGCGTCGGTGCCGTGCAGGTCGTCGTCCTCGACGTGGACGGCCTTGTCGGCACCCATGGACAG
Source organism: Streptomyces sp. NPDC033131 (assembly GCF_055578365.1). Taxonomy (NCBI): domain Bacteria; kingdom Bacillati; phylum Actinomycetota; class Actinomycetes; order Kitasatosporales; family Streptomycetaceae; genus Streptomyces; species Streptomyces sp. NPDC033131. The sequence goes on along the minus strand of NZ_JBVIPA010000048.1, from coordinate 54,507 downwards.
CGCCTTGCGCAGCGCGTCCTTGGCGTCCTCGGGGCCGATGGTCAGGACGGTGACCTCGACGTCGTCGTCGGAGTTCTCCGAGATCTGCAGCGCCTGCTCGACCGCGTACTCGTCCAGTTCGGAGAGCAGACCGTCGACGTCGTCCCGGTCGACGGTCAGGTCATCGGCGAAGTGCCGGTCGCCAGTGGCGTCGGGCACGTACTTCACAGTGACAACGATCCTCAAGCTCACGCCGGCTCTCCTACTGCATCGTCATTTTTCGGCTGCCTCTTGCAGGCAGCATAGGCGCCTCAAGCGGCCGATCCCGGTCGGGGCGGCCCGCGCTCCGACCGAAATATTACTCGTCAGTACACCTAGTTCGTTCCCGCTAAGCAAGCGCTTTGAACTGTGACCTGTGCAACGCAGCGTAATCGGAACTCGACGGTTCCGCAGAGGAGGTCGAGCCGGTCAGTCGCGCAGACCACGGAACCGACCCTGGTGGTAGAGCAGCGGGCGGCCCGGGCCCGTGGAGTCGCCGAGGACGACCTCCGCCAGCACCAGGCGGTGGTCGCCGGCGGGGACCCGGGCGATGATCCGGCACAGCAGCCAGGCCTGGACGTCGTCGAGGACCGGCACGCCCTCGGGACCCTCGCGCCAGGCGGTCGCCGCGCCGAAGCGGTCGGCTCCGCTGCGGGCGAACGTCGCGGCCACGTCCTGCTGGTGCTCGCCGAGTATGTGCACTCCCACATGGTCGGTCTCGGCCACCGCGGGCCAGCTGGAGGCACCGGTACCGATGCCGAAGGACAGCAGCGGGGGCTCGGCGGAGACCGAGGTGAGGGAGGTGGCGGTGAATCCGACGGGGCCGGCGTCGCCGCGGGCGGTGATCACGGCGACTCCCGCCGCGTGCCGCCGGAAGACGGAGCGCAGCAGCTCGGGCGAGGCGAGCCGGGCGGTGTCGAGATCGGGCGTGGCCGTCATGGAGCTGTCCTTCTGCGAGGAGTGGCGTGGGCGTCCTTGGCTGCTCAACAGCCCGGACAGCGCGCGCTCGCGGTGCGGACCAGGTCGACGTGCACCCGCCCGTGGAGAAGGAGTTCCGAAGGCATACGGTCAGGCTGACGATAGGTGGTGCACGCAGTCAAGTACGTTCCGTCATGTGGGAGATGCCTCACCCCCCGGATGGGAGATGCCTCACCCCGGTCGCCTGCCCTCAGATCGCCTCACCCAGTGCGGCGATCACGTCGGCCTTGCGCGGCTGTCCGACGGCGCGTCGGACCACCCGGCCGTCGGCGTCGAGGACCAGCACGGTCGGAGTCTTGAGGATGTCGAGTTCCCGGACGAGCTCCAGCCGCTCCTCGGCGTCGATCTCGACGTGGGTCACGCCCGGGACGATGCCGGCCACCTCGCCGAGGACCCGTCGGGTCGCCCGGCACGGAGCGCAGAAGGCGCTGGAGAACTGGACGAGGGTGGCACGCTCGCCGAGCGGGCCGCCCAGTTCCGCCGCGCCGAGCCGTTTTCCGTCGTCGCGCCCGCGCACCCGTACCCTCCCGCTCCGCCGCCGATGCAGCACTCCGTAGGCGCTCGCCACCGCGAGCACCGCCACGCACACCATCAGTCCGGTCATCGTCTGCACCAGCATTCACGAGACTGCAAAGATTCCCGCCGCCCGGAAACCCGTCTGTTGCGGAATGCTTGGTTCCCATGGACATCGATGCAAGGGGGCCGCGCTTCGGGGCGGCCGTGACGACCCTCGTGCTGGCGGTCGTGCTCATCACGGGGAGCGCCTGGCTGCTGGCCTGGCAGACACTGGCGTTCGCGCTGGGCGCGGCGGGCGGAGTGGGCCGTTCGCCGTACGGCCTGCTGTTCCGCGTGGCCGTACGGCCCAGACTGGGGCCGCCCACCGAGTTCGAGGCGCCCGAGCCGCCGCGGTTCGCCCAGGCGGTGGGGCTGGTCTTCGCGGCCGTGGGCCTCGCCGGCTACACGCTGGGGGCCGAGTGGCTGGGACTCGCCGCCACGGGGGCCGCGCTCGCCGCGGCCTTCCTGAACGCCGCGTTCGGGTACTGCCTGGGGTGCGAGATGTACCTGCTGGTGCGTCGGACGACCGTACGGGCGGAGAGGACGGGGGAGTAATGGAGTCGCAAAACCCCGAGGTGGATCACTGGGTGAAAGACGTGACGAGAATCTCTCCGTTGACGGGCGCGAAGGCTGGCTCCTCGCGCGTTCTTGGGGCACGATCTGCGAGATGCCGTAAACCTACGGCTGCGTAGCTTTCCCGCCGGGAGTCCTTTTTTCCGGGCAGAACAAGGAAGGGTCCACCCCGTCCATGGCAGAGCTTGTCTACCGTCCCGTCGTCGGTCTCGCCCAGGCGTTGTTCAAGGCGTGGGACCTCAAGATCGACTGCAAGGGTTCGGAGAACATCCCGCGCTCGGGCGGTGCCGTGCTGGTGAGCAACCACATCAGCTATCTGGACTTCATCTTCAGCGGGCTCGCGGCACTCCCCCAGAAGCGTCTCGTGCGCTTCATGGCGAAGGAGTCCGTCTTCCGCCACAAGGTCTCCGGCCCGCTGATGCGTGGAATGAAGCACATCCCGGTGGACCGCAACCAGGGCGAGACGGCGTACGCCCACGCGCTGGACTCGCTCAGGTCGGGCGAGATCGTGGGCGTCTTCCCGGAGGCGACGATCTCGCAGTCGTTCACGCTGAAGAGCTTCAAGTCCGGCGCCGCGCGCATGGCCCAGGAGGCGGGCGTACCGCTGATCCCGGTGGCCCTGTGGGGCACGCAGCGGCTGTGGACCAAGGGGCACCCGCGCAACTTCAAGCGCAGCCACACCCCCATCACCATCCGCGTCGGCGAAACGATCGAGGCCTCCCGCGACAAGTACGCGGGCGCGATCACCCGGCAGGTGCGCGAGCGGGTGAACGAGCTGCTGGAGGCGGCCCAGCGCGCCTACCCGGTGCGCCCCAAGGACGCGGACGACACCTGGTGGATGCCGGCCCACCTCGGCGGCACCGCCCCGACCCCGGAGCAGGTCCGCGAGGCCGAGGCGCGCTGAGCCCGCGCCGGATCAGGACGCCGGGGACCCGACCACGATCCGGGCTCCCGGGCTGAACTTGTGCAACAGCTCGACGAGTTCGGCCGCCGCCGCCTCGACGTCGGCGACCGGCATCGGTGCCAGGCTCTCCAGCAGGAAGATCCCGGAGACGGTGTCCTCGGTGAGCCTGGTGCGCGGACCCTGGCGCCAGTTCCAGCGGCGGCAGGTCACACCCGCCTCGTCGCGCCAGACCACCTCGCCCGCGTCGGGGTGTTCGACGACCTGCTCGCCGCCGGCGGAGGTCACGAAGTTCTCGTCCCCGGTGGCCCGCACGAGGTGCATGTCTCCCTCGATGCGGTCGGCGTCCTCGCCGCCCACCGGGATCAGGTGGGCGACGCTGATCGCGTTGTAGAGGTCGACGAGCAGGTTGATGCGGGGCAGCCCGCCCTCCGCCAGAGCTCTCCTCGCCAGCGCCTCCGCCGAGTTGCGCGTCCGCGAGGGCTTCGACCCGAACGCCGTGTAGACCTCGCGCCACGCCGCCATGTGCGGGTCCTCGTGCGGGGCGCGCCCGTCCAGGCGTACGGCGAGCCGGCGGGCCGCGTCGTCGAGGAGGGCGGAACTCGCGTCGGTGCTGGGCCCGTTGACCAGACCGTGCGCCTCGATCGCGAGGTGGGTGAAACCGGGCGCGAGGAGGCGCACGTCGTCGGACACGGTCAGGGAGAGGGTCATCGCCTGCCTCAGAGTGCGGTGGGGAGCGTCTTCCAGAGGTACGGCCGGTCGGGGGCGGCCTTGAGTACGCCGAGGACGACCGGATGGGGTTCAGCGTACAGGACCGGGTAGTCCAGCTCATTGGACCGAGGGTCGGGGGTGAAGGCCAGCCGCTCGCCGTCCAGGGAGAACCGGGCGTCCACACCGGGCTTGTTGCCGCGCGGATCCTGTCGATGCCAGGCGCCGTTGAAGCGCACGGCGATCAGGCCGTGCACCTCCTCGAACCTCTGGTAGCACAGGGCCGTCGGGATGTCCTCGGCCCGCAGCAGGGCGGCCACTCGAATGCCAGCCGCGCATAGGCATACGAGTCCTCCGCCTGCCTGGCGAGACGCGCGGCCGTGTCGCGCACGATCGGGTGGCGGTGGTCGATGACCTCGTCGGCGGCCAGATAAGCGGACAGGTCGGGGGTGTTCTGGATCAGCTCCATGCCCGCAGAGCATAGGAATGCGATCACCCGCCAGTCAATGATTTTTCATATGACAGCATATCTACGCATGACTCGACCGTTCTTCGGCTAGCGCGCCATCTCCTCCTTCAGCGCCGCCACGAACGCGTCCACGTCCTCCTCCGTCGTGTCGAAGGCGCACATCCAGCGCACGACACCCGCGGCCTCGTCCCAGAAGTAGAACCGGAACCGCTCCTGCAGGCGCACGCTCACCTCGTGCGGCAGCTTGGCGAAGATCCCGTTGGCCTGCACCGGATGAAGGATCTCCACGCCGTGCACGGCCCGTACGCCCTCGGCGAGCCGCTGGGCCATCTCGTTGGCGTGGCGGGCGTTGCGCAGCCACAGGTCCCTGGCGAGCAGGGCCTCCAACTGCACCGACACGAAGCGCATCTTGGAGGCGAGCTGCATGGACAGCTTGCGCAGATGCTTCATGTGGCTGACGGCGTCCTGGTTGATGACGACGACCGCCTCGCCGAACAGGGCGCCGTTCTTCGTGCCGCCCAGGGAGAGGATGTCGACGCCCACCGCGTTGGTGAACGTCCGCATCGGGACGTCCAGCGAGGCCGCCGCGTTGGCGATGCGGGAGCCGTCCAGGTGGACCTTCATACCGCGCGCGTGGGCGTGGTCGCAGATCGCGCGGATCTCGTCGGGCGTGTAGAGGGTGCCCAGCTCCGTGCTCTGGGTGATCGAGACGACCTGCGGCATCGCACGGTGCTCGTCCTCCCAGCCGTAGGCCTGCCGGTCGATCAGCTCGGGGGTGAGCTTGCCGTCAGGCGTCGGCACGGTGAGCAGCTTGAGGCCGCCCATGCGCTCCGGGGCGCCGCCCTCGTCGACGTTGATGTGCGCGCTCTCGGCGCAGATCACCGCGCCCCAGCGGTCGGTGACCGCCTGGAGCGCGACGACGTTGGCGCCCGTGCCGTTGAAGACCGGGAAGGCCTCCGCCGTGGCGCCGAAGTGGCTGCGGACGATGCGCTGGAGATTGTCGGTGTAGTCGTCCTCGCCGTACGCGACCTGGTGCCCGCCGTTGGCCAGGGCCAGGGCGGCGAGCACCTCCGGGTGGGCCCCGGCGTAGTTGTCGCTGGCGAAGCCGCGGACGTCCGGGTCGTGGTGGCGCCGGGCGTCGGTCCTCGGTGGGTTCACGGCTTCTCGTATCACGGCTTCTCGGTCAGCCACAGACGCTTTCCGTTCACTTCTGCGGCGGGCTTCTCCCAGACCCCGACGATCTCCTCGGCCAGGTCCTTCACGTCGGTGAAGCCCGCGAACTTCGCGTTGGGGCGCTCGGCGCGCATCGCGTCGTGCACCAACGCCTTCACCACCAGGATGGCAGCGGCGGAGGTCGGCCCGTCCGCGCCAGCGGAGATCCCCGCCTTGCGGAAGTAGTCGGCGAGCGCGAGCGTCCACGCCTCGGCGGCGGCCTTGGCGGCGGAGTACGCGGCGTTGCCCGCGGTGGGCCTGCTGGCACCCGCGGCGCTGATCAGGACGTACCGGCCCCGGTCGCTGCGCTGCAACGCCTCGTGGAAGGCGAGGGAGGTGTGCTGCACGGTGCGGATCAGCAGCAGCTCGAGCAGGTCCCAGTCGTGCAGGTTGGTCTTGGCGAAGGTCTCGCTGCCCCGCCAGCCGCCGACGAGGTGGACCACGCCGTCGACCCGGCCGAACTCCTTCTCGGTATGGACGGCCCAGTCGCGGGTCGAGTCCAGGTCGAGCAGGTCGACCGTCTCCCCGGTGACCGTGGCGCCGCCGGCGCTGTAGCGGGCCGCGTCCACGGCCTCCGCCAGCCGCTCGGGGTCGTTGTCCGCGCCGACGACGGTCGCGCCCGCCTCGGCGAGCCTGAGAAGCGTCGCGCGCCCCGCGGGTCCGCCCGCGCCGGCCACCGCGATCACCGCACCGCTGAGAGCCCCGTTCCCCATGGTCTTCGCCTCCTGAGCAATGTGCGCTGGTTCACCGTGCACGCGGTCGCTCACGCGGCGACCCGCTCGGCGCTCTCCGCCGTGATGCCCCGGGTGGAGGCGATCACGCTCTTCAGCTTCTTGGAAAGTGCCTCATAGAACATGCTCAGCGGAAACTCGTCCGGAAGCACGTCATCGACGAGTTTCCGCGGCGGCTGCGTCAGGTCGAGGGCGTCGGGGCCCTTGGCCCAGCGGGAGCCCGGGTGCGGTGCGAGGTAGGTGGAGACCAGCTCGTATCCGGCGAACCAGTGGACGAGCTTGGGGCGGTCGATGCCGTCGCGGTACAGCTGTTCGATGTCGGCGCACAGCTCGTTGGTGACCTGGGGCGCGCGCTGCCAGTCGATGAACAGCTTGTTGTCGGTCCAGCGGACGACGTCGTGCTTGTGGAGGTAGGCGAACAGGAGCTGGCCGCCGAGGCCGTCGTAGTTGCGCACGCGCTCACCGGTGACCGGGAAGCGGAACATGCGGTCGAACAGCACCGCGTACTGCACGTCACGGGCCTGCGGGACGCCGTCGGCCTCCAGCTTCACGGCCTCCCTGAAGGCGGTGAGGTCACAGCGCAGCTCTTCGAGGCCGTACATCCAGAACGGCTGGCGCTGCTTGATCATGAACGGGTCGAAGGGCAGGTCGCCGTGGCTGTGGGTGCGGTCGTGGACCATGTCCCACAGCACGAAGGCCTCCTCGCAGCGCTTCTGGTCGTGGACCATCGCGGCGGTGTCCTCGGGCAGCTCCAGGCCCAGGATGTCGACGGCGGCGTCGGTGACCCGGCGGAAGCGGGCCGCCTCGCGGTCGCAGAAGATGCCGCCCCAGCTGAACCGCTCGGGCGCCTCGCGCACGGCGATGGTCTCGGGGAAGAGGACGGCGGAGTTGGTGTCGTAGCCGGCCGTGAAGTCCTCGAACCTGATGCCGCAGAACAGCGGGTTGTCGTAACGGGTGCGCTCCAGTTCGGCCAGCCACTGGGGCCAGACCATGCGCAGCACGACCGCCTCGAGGTTGCGGTCCGGATTGCCGTTCTGCGTGTACATCGGGAAGACGACCAGGTGCTGCAGGCCGTCCGCGCGGTTCGCGGCGGGCTGGAAGGCCAGCAGTGAGTCGAGGAAGTCCGGCACCCGGAAGCCGCCCTCCGCCCAGTGGTGCAGGTCCTTCACGAGGGCCTGGTGATAGGCGCTGTCGTGCGGGAGCAGCGGGGAAAGCTCCTCGACGGAGTGGACGACACGCCGGACGGCGCGTTCCGCCTCCGCAGGGTCCGGGGCGCCCTCCGCGTCGAAGTCGATCGATCCGTCCTTGGACTGCCATGGCCGGATCCGCTCCACCGCATCCTTGAGCACGGGCCACGCCGGATGCTCCACCACCCTGACCGCGGGAGGAACCTGGCCCCCCGAACCCACCTGCACAAGAATTTCCGTCATGTCCCATCCTCCACGGGAAAACCTCACGTCACGACACCGTATGCATACGAGGATTCTCCCAGCAAGTGGAGCCTCGGGAAATTGTTCTGCGGCACCCCGATGGTCACAGGATTTTTTCCTGCCGGACATGTGTTCGGCAAACGCTTCCGCGTGGCGCACCCGCTCCCGTCGCAGGCGCGGGTTCATCGCCCGGCCGGGCCGCTAGGCTTCGGACCTGCCCACACGGCCGTCCGCCCCGGCCGCGCGCGGTTCCCCCACCGCCACCCCCGACGGAAGCGAGTCGCATCTTGAACTTCCTCACCATCGGTCACCGCGGAGTCATGGGTGTCGAGCCCGAGAACACCCTCCGTTCCTTCGTCGCCGCCGAGCAGGCGGGCCTCGACGTCATCGAACTCGATCTGCACCTGAGCAAGGACGGCGCCCTCGTCGTGATGCACGACACCGACGTGGACCGTACGACCGACGGCAGCGGCCCGATCGCCGATCAGACCCTCGCCGAGCTGCGCGCCCTGGACGCGGGCCGCGGTGAGCGGGTCCCCGTGTTCGAGGAGGTGCTGGACGGCGTACACGCGCCGTTGCAGGCCGAGATCAAGGACGTGGCGGCGGCGCGCGCGCTGGCGGAGGTCATGCACCGCCGGGACCTGACCTCCCGCGTGGAGGTCTCCTCGTTCCACGACGAGGCGATCGCCGAGATCGCCCGGCTGGTGCCCGGGGTTCGGACCGCGCTGATCGCCAGCCGGTTCGGTCCCGACATCGTGGACCGCGCGGTCGCGGCCGGTGCCTCGACCGTCTGCCTGAACATCCGCCGGCTCACCCTGGAGGTCGTCGAGGACGCCCGGAAGGCCGATCTGAAGATCATCGGCTGGGTGGTGAACACGCAGGACCAGCTGCGGCTGGTACGGGCGCTGGGGCTGGACGGCGCCACCACCGACTATCCGGAGATCAAACGCACCGGCCGCTTCACGGCGTGACGCCTATGCGAGCTCCTTGATCAGCAGCTCGAACTGCAGGTCGTCGCGCTGCGGCACACCGAAGCGCTCGTCGCCGTACGGGAAGGGGGTCATCCGTCCCGTACGGCGGTAGCCGCGGCGCTCGTACCACGCGATGAGGTCGTCGCGTACGGAGATCACCGTCATGTGCATCTCGGTGACGTCCCAGGTCTCGCGGGCGGTCCGCTCCGCCTCCGAGATGATCACCTTGCCGAGGCCGGCGCCCTGGAGATCCGGGCTGACCGCGAACATCCCGAAGTAGGCGTGCGCGCCACGGTGTTCGAGCTGGCAACAGGCGACCAGCCGCCCCTCGCGCTCGACCGTGAGCAGCCTGCTGTCGGGCGACTTGATGACCTCCCGCACGCCCTCCGGGTCCGTCCGCTGCCCTTCGAGGATGTCCGCCTCGGTGGTCCACCCGCGGCGGCTGGCGTCCCCCCGGTACGCCGACTCGATCAGCACGACCAGCGCGTCCACGTCGGCGTCGGTGGCGTCGCGGAAGGTCAGTGCGGTTTCCATGGTCGGCTCTCCGGTTCTCGCGCGGCTCGGGCCCGACGAGAGTAACCCCCTGCCCCTGCGCTCCGGATGCATGGTGCATGTACTGAGTGGCCGCAGGTGTCCGGGCGGCCCGACGTGGCGCCGTCACCGGCCGTGCGCTTGTGGATGCAGGTCGAGGACGTGTCCGCCGCGCACGACGAGCTGCGGCCCCATGAGGGTCGAGATCGTGCGGCCGCCGGTGAAGGAGCCTGTGCTCGGGTGTGCGCAAATCCTGGAGCACCCTAGGGTTTAAACGTCCGACTTAAAAAAGATTCTTCGGAAAAATCATGGATCGGCGGGAGGATTTCCGCCTTCATCCCTTGCTGTGGAGGCGAACTGTTGCAACTCTGTGGGAAGCATAGAACCGGAACGGGAGGATGCGCCGTGACGAAGATCCTGCCGCGACCTGACGAGTCGCAGCAGTCTCACAACCCCACAGCAGGACCGGCGGACTCAGCACAGCCGGCCTTCGAACTTCGCTGCGGCGGGGTCAAGTTGACCATTCAGAGCGTACCCGCATGGCTCGTCGTGGCGGTCACGACAGCCTCGGGAAGCGGAATCGCCTGGTGGTTGCAGCAGCAGTAGCAGTGACCCACCCTTGACGCTTCACTCTTCCGGCCCGATCCGGTCGTTCGAGCAGCGCGCACCAGGCTACGAGCCCAGCCGCTGAAGCCGAAAGGTGACCGACGACTGACGGGGTGCCGCCATATCGGCGCCCCGTCATGGCGATGGATGGACCGGTTCCCCGGATCTCCGGGCCGTACCTCGGGGCACCGGACCTTCCGGCCCTGTCGGACGTCAGCGGGACGGGTCAGGGACGCAGTACCCCGGCGAGCCCTTCCAGCCGGCCCAGCAACCCGGAGAGCAGGACGGCCAGTTCGTCCCGCTCGGCCGGGTCCAGGCCGGACAGCACGGTGGTCTCGTAGGCGAGCTGCGCGGGCAGGATGCCGTCGACCAGGTCGCGCCCGGCGTCGGTGAGGCGGAGGTGGGCCACCCGGCGGTCACGGCTGTCGCCGCGGCGCTCGACCAGGCCGCGTTCGGTCAGGGCCTTGAGGCGTTTGGTGACGGCGGCGCCGGAGGAGAAGGTCTCGCGGGCCAGTTCACCGGGGGTGAGCTCGTGTCCGGTGCGGCGCAGCGCGCCCAGCAGGTCGAACTCGGCGCGGCTCAGGCCCGCCCGCCGCAGCGGGGCGTCCTCGGCCTGCTGGAGGAGCGCCGCGCAGCGGTTGACCCGGCCGATGATCTCCATCGGGCCGGTGTCGAGGTCGGGATGGACGGTCTGCCACTGCCGGACCACCGCGGCGACGGTGTCGCTCCGCGTCGCTCCGGGAGCGCCCGCTCCGTTGCTCGCCGTCATGGCCGTACGTCCTCCGTCGCCTGGTGGGTATGACGGTCCAGGCCCAGGTGCGGTCCCTGGCGCCGTACCGCCGCCGCGAGCGTACGGTGTCCGGACTGCTCGGCGAGCACGACCCTCTCGTGGGGCAGGGCACGCTGCCACCATTCGCCGGACGCGGCTTCCACGGTGACCCGCAGGTCGACCAGGGCGGCGGCGAGGGCGCGACGGGCGGACTCCAGGCTTGCGGACGCGGGCCGCGGCTCCGCCAGGAGCCGAGCGGCGCGCTCGCGGGCGCGCTCCACGGCGGTCAGCGCGTGCTCGACGCCGGTGCCCGCGCGCCGGTTGGTGACGGCGACGGCAGCCACGAAGCCGACCAGGGCGCCGACGACGGTGTCAACGATCCGCTCGGTGATGAGCCGGCCGGGCTGCTGGTAGCCGGCGAACTCGGTGATGAGCAGGGCCGTCGGGGTCACACAGACGCTGCCGAGCCAGTAGTTGCGGCTGATCAGGGCCTCGGTGCCGAAGTTGAAGGCGAGGCAGCACAGGACCAGCGCCGCCGGGCCGAGGTGGGCCAACGGGACCACGGCGGCGAAGAGGAGGACACCGACGAGGTTGCCGACGACCCGCTGGACGCCCCGGCTCCAGGTGAGGGTGAGGTTGGCCTGATAGAGGGAGGCGGCGGTGACCAGGGCCCAGTAGGGGCGGCCGACGCCGAGAGCGAGCGAGGCGTAGCCGGCCAGGGCGCAGCCGAGGGCGGTGCGCACGGCGAGCGGGGTCAGCGGTCCGAGCCGGCTCCACCACGGGCGGGCCAGGGAGGCGAGTTCGGCCTCCACTCCGAGGAGTTCGTCGGTCCCGGCGGGCAGTTGCCCGGTCCGCGGGACCGCTTTGGTGCCGCGCAGGGCGCGGGCCCAGGTGCGCAGCGGCTCGGGGTCCGTGTCCGCGGGGGCGGCGAGCGCGACCTCGGCACGCACGACGAGCCGTTCGAGGGCACGCCGGGGCTCGGTGGAGGCTCCGGCGGACAGCAGCGACTGCCAGGCCGCCTGCACGGCGGCGGCCGCCGTCGCGCGGGCCTTGGCGTGTCCGGCGCCGGTGCCGTGCGTGGCGGCGTACGCGGCGGCGGCGTTCAGCGCGTGTGCGGTGGCGCGGCGCTCGGGGCCGTGCGGGCGCGGCAGGCCGGGCGCCATGCCGACGAGCCAGGCCCAGGCGCCCGTCGCGGTGGCCAGCGCCAGGTGGCCCGGGATCTGCCCGAGGGTCTGAGGCGTGAACAGGGCGGCGGAGCTGATGAAGGTGAGGACCACGTTGCCCGGCGGTCCGATACGGGTGGCGTCGCACAGCACTTTCTGCACGGCTGCCAGGGCGGCGCCGACGGCCACCAGGACGACGGCGCCGGTGGTGAGGGAGGCTGCGAGCAGGGCGACGGCGAGGCCACTGATCATGCCGAGGACCACCCATGCCAGGGCGCGGGCCCGGGCGGCGTAGGGGCGGTTGTGGGCGTAGAGCGCGCAGAGGGATCCGGCCATCGCGTACATCGCGAGGTCGAGCCGGTCGAGGGCCAGCAGGAGCAGGTTGGGCGGGGCGACCGCGACGACCACGCTCAGGGCGGGCTTGAACCAGATGTCGGAGGGCCGGCCGAGCCGCAGCACGCCGGCGAGCGGGAGGCGTCGGGCGGGCGACGCGGCGGAGGCGGGGGTCGGACGGCTCATGAACACAAGATTAGCAGGTGTTTTACCAGTAAAATACATCCGGTCACGTGCTGTGCTCCGTCGAATGCTCCCCGTGTACATCCTTGCGCTCGCTTGCGCGCCGCATGCCGAGGGCATCCCTTGACCGACCGTCGAGCACCGACCGTCAGGCACCGATCGTCGAGCGGGGAGGTGGGCGTGCACGGACCGGCTTCGCCCGGCTGGCTGCTGGTGGCGCTGTGTGCGGCGACCGGGGCGTACTGCCTGCTGCGGATGCGCAGCACCGTGGCGGCGCAGCGCCGGTCGGCGGGCGGCGAGGCGCTGATGGGCTTCGGCATGGCCGCGATGGCCGTGCCCGCCGCGGTGTTCACACCCCCGTCGTGGGCCTGGCCCGCCTACGCGGTCGTGTTCGGCGCCGCGGCGCTGCGCGCCCTGTGGGCGGCCCGGGCGAGCGCCCACCACCTGCACCACCTCGTCGGCTCCTCCGCCATGGTCTACATGGCGGTGATCATGGCCGCCTCCCCCGGACACCACACCGGATCCGGCGGCGGAATCCCGCTGCTGACGGGGGCGCTGCTCCTCTACTTCACCGGATACGTGCTGCTGTCCGGCCTGCGCCTGGTGCCCGTCGCCGCGGGAGGCGGCGCCGCGGGGTGGGGCGACCGGCCGGAGCTGGTGCGGGCGTGCCGGCTGTCGATGGGGATCGGGATGGTCACGATGCTGCTGACGCTCTGACGCGGCGTGCACGATGTGAGGGGCGTGGGCGCCGCGGCTCCGGTCGCGCGGGACACCGTACGCAACCGTTGCCTGCGTCACTTCCCGTGGCAGGCCGTACCTTCGAGCGGCCCGGCGCTCATAAGCTGCCCCCCATGATGCTCCCCGCGGCACTGTTGCTGCTCGGCGCCCTGACCGCCGTCGTCGCGCCCCGGCTGCTGGCCCGGGCCGACTGGGCGGACCGTGAACCGGTGCTCGCGCTGTGGGCGTGGCAGTGCGCGGTGGCGGCCGTACTCCTGTGCTGCGCGCTGTCGATGACCCTCAGCGCGGCGACCGCCTGGCAGGCGGTGGGCGGCCATGTGTTCGCCCCGGCACCGCACGTCGTCGTGGAGGCGTACATGCTCGGCACGGCCGAGCCGTGGGCCGCGGCGACGGCGGTGGCGCTCGCGTGCGGCGGGGCGTGGAGCGCGGCGATGCTGGTCCGGGAGGTCCTCCGGGAGCGTGCGCGCCGTCGGCGGCGCCGGGCCGAACTCCTGGTGCGCGCCCCCCTGTTGCCCGGCGAGGAGGCCGCCGGCAGTCGGCTCGTGATCCTTGAGGGCGAGCGGCCCGACGCCTGGTGGCTGCCGACCGCGGCTCCCCGGCTCGTCATCACGACGGCCGCGCTGCGCCGCCTCAAGGGCCGCCAGCTGGACGCCCTCGTCGCCCACGAGGAGGGTCACGCGCAGGCCCGGCACGACTGGCTGCTGCACTGCTCGGCGGCGCTGGCCGCCGGGTTCCCGCAAGTGCGGGTCTTCGCCGGGTTCCGCGACGAGATGCACCGGCTGGTGGAGCTCGCCGCCGACGACATGGCCTCCCGCCGCTTCGGCCGGCTGACCACCGCCCTCGCCCTGGTCGGACTGAACGAGGACCGGGGCGTGTTCGGCCCGTGCCCGACCCCGCAGGCCCACGTGCCGCAGCGGGTCCACCGGCTGCTCACACCACCGGACCGGCTCACCGCGGCGCGTCGGCTGCGGCTGACGGCGGCGGCCGCGCTGGTGCCGGTCGTGCCGGTGCTGGTGGCCTTCGTGCCGGGGTTGCGCGCGCTCGGATAGCGCCCGGCCGAGCGGGTTCGTCCGCCCCGGGATTGGCTTCCGGTCCCACGATTCGGCGAGGATCGCAGCATGCACACTCCGCCCGTCGACTCCCCGCCCCGCCCGTCGGCGCATCGCAGCGCCGCCCGTGCCGCGGGCATCCTCGCGCTGTGCTCCGCGCTGCTGATCGCTTTGGTCGCCGCCGACTGGCATCCCCTGTTCACGCTGGACGGCGACGTCTCCCGCACCACTCACCGCTGGGCCGTGGACGACCCGGACGTCACCCAGACCTTCCGCATCCTGACGGACTGGGTCTGGGACCCGTGGACGATGCGCATCCTGTGCGCGGTCGTCGTGGTGTGGCTGGTGTGGCGGCGTTCCGCCTGGTGGACGGCCGGGTGGCTGGCGCTGACCTGCGCGCTGGGCTCGCTGATCCAGCAGTCCCTGAAGGCCGCGGTCGGGCGCCCGCGGCCCGTCTGGCCCGACCCCGTCGACTCCGCGCACTACGCCGCCTTCCCCTCCGGCCACGCCATGACCGCCATGGTCGTGTGCGGCCTTCTGCTGTGGCTGCTGCACCGCCACGGCGTCGACCGCCTCCTGTGGCGTGCGGCCGTGACCGTGGCCGTGATCTCCGTCGTCGGCGTCGGCCTGACCCGCATCTGGCTGGGCGTGCACTGGCCCTCGGACGTGGTGGGCGGCTGGCTGCTGGGCGCGATGCTCGTGGCCCTGGCGGTCGCGGTCCACCAGCGGCAACGCCCGTGAACCCGCCCGCGCGCGGCTGCCGGCGCATCGGCCCGCCCGAGCCGGGGCCGACGGTTCGGCCTGACATCAGGGGCCGGGTCGACCGCTCCGCCGACGATCCCGCCGACGATCCCGCGGCCTGACTGTCCACGCCCGGGACGGCCGAGAGCGCCGAGTTGGCCGCCTTCGTCACCCCCGACGCCCTGCTGCGGCTCGCGCTCCGCAGCAGCGCGCACAGGTGGCGTGCCCGGGCGACGGCGACGGCGACGCGCCGGCCGGGGGCGAGCTCGGAACCACCGTGACTTCGGGTCCTGCCGGCGGAACACGGCCTCGTGCGTGAGGCGGCCGGGACGGCCGATGCCGCGAGCGGTGCCGGGAGTGCTCCGAGGGAGGCGAGGGCGGCTTCGCCCGCGGGTTCCGCGGCAGCGCTCTTCCCCCGGCGTGGAACGACGCCCCTTAAGATCACCTCATGGCCGCCGTGTTGTTCGACTTCTCCGGAACGCTCTTCCGCATCGAGTCCGCCGAGTCCTGGCTGCGAGCCGTCCTGGCCGAGACCGAACTCTCCCTCGACGAGACCGAGTTCCGCCGGAAAGCGCAGGCCCTCGAAAGGGTCGGCGCGCTGCCCGGCGGGACCCATCCCGTCGAACGGATCCCCGACGAGCTCGCCCACCTCTGGGAGATCCGCGACAAGAGCGCCGAGCTGCACCGGGCCGCGTACACCGGCGTGGCCCGCCAAGTACCGCTTCCCGACCCCGGGTTGTACGACGCGTTGTACGACCGGCACATGACCCCGGCCGCCTGGTCGCCGTACCCCGACGCCCTCGAGGTGCTGCGGACGCTGCGCGAGCGCGGGATCGGCGTCGGCGTGGTCAGCAACATCGGCTGGGATCTGCGGCCGGTGTTCCGCGAGCACGGCCTCGACTCCTGCGTCGACACGTACGTCCTGTCGTACGAGCACGGCATCCAGAAGCCGGATCCCCGGCTGTTCGCGACCGCCTGCGCCGCACTCGGCGTCGCACCGCAGGAAACCCTCATGGTCGGCGACGACCGGCGGGCGGACGGCGGCGCGGCGGCCCTGGGGTGCGGGGTGCACTTCGTGGACCACCTGCCGGTGGCCGAACGGCCGGACGGACTGCGGCCGGTGCTGGATCTGGCGCGCTGACCTCGGCATCCGAGGGCGGGCACCCCGCTGTACGTTGCCGGAGGCCACCATCGGGTGGTGCCCGGCCGTCCTGGACGATCCCCCGCGTCGCCCAGGACGGCGGCAACCCGGCCAGGCCCTTTCGGGGGCCGGACCGGACGCGCTGAGTATAGTTGGCTGATAGCCAGTCAACGCAGGAGTTACAGCATGTCCCCGCGCAGCGCCTCGGTCAATGAAGAGTTGCGCCGACGTTCCCGGGAGCGGCTTCTGCAGGCGGCGGTCGAACTGGTCGGCGAGCGCGGGTACGAGGCGACCACACTCGGCGACATCGCGGACAGAGCCCATTCGGCGCGCGGTCTGGTGTCGTACTACTTCCCGGGCAAGCGCAGACTCGTGCAGTCCGCCGTCCACCGGCTGATGCACCGCACGCTGGAGGAGGCCCTGGAGCGCGAGCCGCGCACCGAGGACGGACGGGAGCGGATGGCGCGGGCCATCGACGCGATCCTGGGGCTGGCGCGGGATCACCCCGTGCTGATGCGGCAGCACATGGCCGGAATCCTGCAGTCCGAGGGCTTCGTGCAGTGCCCGGAGCAGCAGCGTCTGTCCCAGTTGCTGCGGGACACCGTCGCCCGCCACGGCTCCGACGACGTCGACGCGGACTACGCCATGCTGCGCGCCCTGTTGATGGGCGCGGTCTTCGCGGCCCTGGTGCCGGGGGTGCCGATGTCCGTGCCGGTGCTGCGGGCCGAGTTGTTCAAGCGGTACCGGCTCGAGCGGGAGTCGGGGCTCCCGCCGGACACCGAGCCGGCGTCCGGCGGGGCCTGCGACAGGGATCTGTCACGGTTCTTCGCCACCGGGGCCGCACCGGAGTGCGACCCCGGGACCGGTACGACGACTCAGTCGAAGTAGTCCGGCTGCGTCTGGACGTTGAGCTCGCCCAGGCGGACCCGCTTCGCGGGGTCGGTGCGCCGGTCGTTGAGCTTCAGCACGTCGAAGCCCTTGGCGATGTCGTTGGAGTAGATGTAGCCGTTGTAGTAGTACGCCGACCAGGAACCGGCCGTGGTGAGCCGCTCGGTGTTGACCGGGCCGCGCTCGAAGTAGGCGATCTCCTTCGGGCGGGCGGAGTCGGTGAAGTCCCAGACGGAGACGCCGCCCTGGTACCAGGCCTGGACCATGATGTCCTTGCCCTTGACCGGGATGATCGAGCCGTTGTGGGCCACGCAGACCTCGACGGCCGCCTGGTGGCGGGCGATCTTGAAGTAGCTGCGGAACACGAGCTTGCGGGAGTCGCCCTTGCCGACGATGTCGTAGACGCCGTCGGCGCCCTTGTTCGGGCCGATCTCCGCGTTGCAGGTGGCCGCGCCCCCGCCGCCCAGCTCGTCGGTGAAGACGACCTTGTCGGCCTTCTGGTTGAAGGTCGCCGAGTGCCAGAACGCGAAGTTCACGTTGTCCTGCACCCGGTCGATGACCTTCGGGTTCGCCGGGTCCTTGATGGAGAAGAGGATGCCGTCACCCATGCAGGCGCCCGCGGCCAGGTCCTTCGAGGGCAGCACGGTGATGTCGTGGCAGCCGGTGGTCTTGGAGACGCCCGGGTTGGTCGGCGCACCGGGGTTGCCGCCGCCGTCCGGGCCCTCACCGGGGAAGAGCACCGGGAAGCCCACGACCGCCGCCTTCTCGGGGGCGCTGCGCGGCACCTTGATGACGGAGATGCCGTCGTGCGGCGGCTGGCAGTCCGGGTAGGTGGCGTTCGGTGAGTACGAGGAGACGTAGACGTAGACGTTCCTGCGCTCGGGCACCAGCGTGTGGGTGTGCGAGCCGCAGGCGGTCTCGACGGCGGCGACGTACTTCGGGTTCGTCTTGTCGCTGATGTCGAAGACCTTCATGCCCTCCCACGACGACTTCTCGGTGGCGGGCTGCGTGGTGCTGTTGCAACTGCTGTCGCTGCGCGAGGAGTCGGTCGACAGGAAGAGCAGGTTGCCGGATACGGAGATGTCGTTCTGCGAGCCCGGGCACAGCACCTGGGAGACGGTCCGGGGCGCCTTCGGGTTGCTGATGTCGAAGATGCGGAAGCCGTCGTAGTTGCCGGAGAAGGCGTACCTGCCCTGGAAGGCCAGGTCCGAATTGGTGCCCGGCAGGACGTCCTTGGGGATGTTGGCGAGGTGTTCGATGTTGCCGGAGTGGACGATCTCGTCCTGGCCCGGTATCTCTCCCTCGGCTATCGCCGCACGGACCTTGGCCTCGTCGCTTCTGGACACCTCCTCGCTCGCGGCCGGTGCGTCCCCGGGATCGGGGGTCGCGGCCGCCGGACCGGCCGTCAGCAGCGCTGCCAGGAGACCCACCGCTGTGGCGGCAACTCCCAGTCGTCTGTGACGCGTTCGGGGTTCTTTCAACAGGATCACTGTTTCCTCCCTAGTTCCGTTCGCGGGGGAACGGCTCACGCACCACCGAAGTATCGTCTTCACCATGCACATATCAACAGGGGGCAACGAAGACGTAATGAAGGTTTTTGATCAGTCACACGTCCGAGCGTGTTAGGACGGTCTTCGACACTCACGAGGTGTCCCCCGCCCCGCCTGCCACAGGAGGTCGTTGTGCCCTTCCGTCGTGCGTACCGCGCACCCTTCGCCGCGGCCTCGCTGGCCACCCTCGCCGTGCTCGGCCTCGGGGGCTGCGACTCCGGGTCGGATGCGAAGTCGGCTTCGGAGACCGGCCCTTCGGTGCTCGTGCCCGGGCAGCCCGGGGAGGCGAACCGGACGATGTCCGCCGAGGACGCCGCGCAGCAGCGCACCGACGACGACTCCCCCAATGCGGCCGACATCGCCTACGCGCGGATGATGATCGAGCACCACGCCCAGGCCCTCGCGATGACCGAACTGGTCCCGGATCGCGCCGAGTCGTCGAAGCTCGGCAAGCTCGCCGAACGGATCGCCGCCGCCCAGGGGCCGGAGATCGAGAGCATGCGGGCCTGGCTGTCGGAGCACGGCGAGGACGAGAAGGGCGACGGTCACACGCACGCCTCGATGCCCGGCATGGCGACCGAGGCCCAGCTGAAGAAGCTGCGCACGGCGAAGGGCGAGGCGTTCGACGAGCTCTTCCTGACCCTGATGATCACGCATCACGAGGGCGCGATCACGATGGCCACGGACGTGAAGGGGCAGGGCAACAACATCCGGATCGAGGAGATGGCCGACGAGGTGGTGGCTCAGCAGACCAGCGAGATCACGCGGATGCGGGACATGCGGTGACCCTCTTGCGGGCCACGGCCCGGCCTGCCTGCTGAGCGGCCCACCGCCCGACGGGCTGCTCAGCGGCGCGCGTGACGTGGTGTCAGGTATCCGGCGTCACGTGCCTGGGCGATCAGCCGCAGCGACTTGCGGCGGCTGTGCCCGGTCGCGCACATCACCGCGAGCACGGGGTCGACGCCCTCCTCCTGGGCCGCCCGGTACTCCTGCGCGACGAGCCGGCGCCCCTCGACCCCGCGCGGCCAGGCGGGGCGGGCGCGGCGCGACCCGGCCACCTCGGGTTCGGGCTCGGGTCCGGCGCCCGAGACCTCGGCGAGCGGGTCCTCGATCCAGTCCGCGAGCACGGCCAGGTCGTCGAGGGACAGGGCCGGCTGGGCCCGGACGTCCTCCAGGCAGACGCGTCCCTGGGACACCACGGCGAGCGCGTCGACGCGGGCGCCGTCGCCGAACTCCAGCCGGACGTCGAACCATGCCGTCGTCACGGCGCCCTCGTTCTCCCGCACTTCCCACGCGGGCCACACGGACACGGTGCCATCCGTCGGACACCGATCGGAAAGATGAAGAAAAGATGCTTCTAGCACACACGCAACGTAACCGCATGATCACATTCCATACGAACGGACACGCGTGCTCGTCCGGCGCACCGCACCCTGTCAGCGGAGCGGCGGCGGTGCCATGCTGGAGGTGACAGCGATCTCCCGTCGACCCCCCGGGTCCCTGGGTGAGGAGTTCCGCCGTGCTGCATGTCGCCGTCGTCGGCTCGGGACCGAGCGGGTGCTACACCGCCCAGAGCCTGGTCCAGCAGGACCCCGAAGTGCGTGTCGACGTCCTGGACCGGCTGCCGTGCCCTTACGGCCTGGTGCGGTACGGCGTGGCGCCGGACCACGAGAAGATCAAGTCGCTGCAGAACAATCTGCGCACGGTCCTGGAGCACGAGCGGGTGCGCTTCCTGGGCGGTGTCCCGGTCGGCCCCGGGGGCGTGCCGGCCGCCCGACTGCGCGGGCTGTACCACGCCGTCGTGTACTGCGTGGGCGCCGCGACCGACCGGCACCTCGGGATCCCCGGTGAGGACCTGCCCGGCAGCTGGTCGGCGACGGAGTTCGTGTCCTGGTACAGCGCACACCCCGACTCCGCGGCCGACGGCTTCGTGATCGGCGCCCGCTCGGCGGTGGTCATCGGCGTGGGGAACGTCGCCGTGGACGTCACGCGGATGCTGGCCCGGGGCCTCGCGGAGCTGAGCCCGACCGACATGCCGCAGGCGGCGCTCACCGCGCTGGCCGCGAGCCAGGTGAGCGAGGTCCACATGGTGGGGCGGCGCGGCCCTTCCCAGGCCCGCTTCACCACCAAGGAGCTGCGCGAGCTGGGCGCCCTGCCGGGCACCGAAGTCGCCGTCGACCCGGCGGAGTTGGCCCTGGACCCGGCCTACGTCGACCCGTCCGGGCTGCCCGCGGCGCAGCGTCGCAACGTGGAGGTGCTGCGCGGCTGGGCGGAGGGCGGGGCACGGCAGCCCGCACCCCATCGGATCCGGCCGCGGTTCTTCCTGCGGCCCGTCGAACTGCTCGCCGACGCGGGGCGCGTGGGCGCGGTGCGGTTCGAGCGGACGGCGCCGGACGGGCGCGGCGGGGTCACGGGCACGGGCGTCTTCGAGGAGATCGAGGCCCAGCTGGTGCTGCGTTCGGTGGGCTATCGGGGGGTGCCGCTGGAGGGGCTGCCGTTCGACCCGGCGAGCGGCACGGTACCCAATGTCGCCGGGCGGGTGCTGCGCGAGGGCGCGGTCGCGCCGGGCGAGTACGTGGCGGGCTGGATCAAGCGAGGCCCGACGGGCGTCATCGGCACCAACCGTCCGTGCGCCAAGGAGACGGTGACGTCGCTGCTGGAGGACGCCCCCGTGCTCGTACACGAAGACCTCGCCGGCGACCCGCTCGAGGCACTGCGGGCCGACGGGATCCGTCCCGTCCAGTGGGCGGGCTGGCAGGCGATCGAGCGGGCCGAGGCCGAGCTCGGGGCGTCTCTCGGGCGGGGTGTGGTGAAGCTGCCGGACTGGGAGTCCCTGCTGATGGCGGCGCGATCGACCGCCCCTTAGCGGCTTCGCGGACAACTGGGTGGGCATGACACACATCGGCAACAGCACAGAAATCAACAAACTGTTCAAGCCTCGTACGGTCACGTGCTGTTCGTATGTCCCCAGCCATCCGCCGCTCTGGAGTGCCCATGGCAACGACCGCACCCGTGCATCCCGTCGACGAGGTCCCACCCGTACGGCAACTGGCCGCCTTCGGTCTCCAGCACGTGCTCGCGATGTACGCGGGTGCGGTGGCCGTGCCGCTGATCGTCGGCGGTGCGATGAAGCTGTCGGCCGCGGACCTGGCGTACCTGATCACCGCGGACCTGCTGGTGTGCGGTATCGCCACGCTGATCCAGTGCATCGGCTTCTGGCGGTTCGGTGTGCGGCTGCCGATCATGCAGGGCTGTACGTTCGCGGCCGTGTCGCCGATGGTGCTCATCGGTACGACGGGCGGCGGACTGCCCGCGATCTACGGCTCGGTGATCGTCGCGGGGCTCGCGATCGTGCTGCTCGCGCCGGTCTTCGGCAGGCTGCTGCGGTTCTTCCCGCCGCTCGTGACGGGCACGGTCATCCTGGTCATCGGCATCTCGCTGCTGCCGGTCGCGGGCAACTGGGTGGCGGGCGGCGTCGGCGCTGAGGACTTCGGGGAGCCGAAGAACATCGCTCTGGCCGCCTTCGTGCTCGCGGTGGTGCTGGGCGTGCAGCGCTTCGCGCCGGAGTTCCTGAGCCGGATCGCGGTGCTCATCGGCATCGCGGTCGGCCTGGCCGTCGCCGTGCCCTTCGGCTTCACCGACTTCGACGGGGTCCAGAACGCCGACTGGGTCGGCATCAGCACGCCGTTCCACTTCGGGGCGCCCACCTTCGAGGCGTCGGCGATCATCTCGATGCTGGTGGTTGCGCTGGTGTGCATGACCGAGACGACCGGTGACTTCATCGCGGTCGGCGAGATGACCGACCGGAAGGTGGACCCGCGTTCCCTGTCCGACGGACTGCGCGCCGACGGCCTCTCCACCGTCCTGGGCGGCGTCTTCAACACCTTCCCGTACACGGCGTACGCGCAGAACGTCGGCCTGGTCGGCATGACCCGGGTGCGCAGCCGCTGGGTCGTCGCCGTCGCGGGCGGCATCCTCGTCCTGCTCGGCCTGCTCCCCAAGCTGGGCGCGGTGGTGGCGGCCGTCCCGGCGCCGGTCCTCGGCGGAGCGGGCCTGGTGATGTTCGGGACGGTCGCCGCGAGCGGCCTGAGGACGCTGGCCCAGGTGGACTTCAGGGGCAACAACAACCTGACCGTGGTGGCCGTCTCGGTCGCCATGGGCGTGCTGCCGGTCGGCGTGCCGACGATCTACGAGAAGTTCCCGGACTGGTTCCAGACGGTGATGACCAGCGGCATCAGCGCGGGCTGCCTGACGGCGATCGTCCTGAACCTGCTCTTCAACCACCTGCCGGCGAGGGCGGGGTCACCCTCCGACGCGGACGGCCTGCCGGGCGGCGGCATCGAGGAGGGCGTCGAGAAGTCCCGGGAAGAGGTCGTCTAGGTCGTCCCGGCGCAGGCCGTTCATCTTGGCCGTGCCCCGGTAGACCTGCCGGATCACGCCGGCCTCCCGCAGCACCCGGAAGTGGTGCGTGGTCGTGGACTTGGTCACGGGCAGGTCGAAGCGCGAACAGGAGAGCTCGTCGCCGACGGCGGCGAGCTCTCGCACGATCCGCAGCCTCATCGGGTCCGACAGCGCGTGCAGCACGGATTCCAGCCGGACCTCCTCGCGTGCCGGATGCGGGAGGTCACGGCTACTGACGGCGGGGGAGGTCACGGCTGCTCCACATGCTCGGGGTGCCCCATTGTACGAGAGGTCTCGTAGTTTGACATCCACCGTACTACGATGCCTATCGTACGAGTCGTCCATCGGCCCCGCGACGATCGGAGCAGTTCTTCATGAGCGCCCTCTTCCAGCCCCTCAGCCTGCGTGACGTGACCATCCCCAACCGGGTGTGGATGCCCCCGATGTGCCAGTACTCGGCGGCACCGGACGGACCGGACGCCGGTGCGCCCGACGACTGGCACTTCGCGCACTACGCGGCCCGCGCGGCCGGCGGCACGGGCCTGATCGTCGTCGAGGCCACCGCCGTCAGCCCCGAGGGCCGGATCTCCCCGCACGACCTCGGCATCTGGAACGACACCCAGGTCGAGGCGTTCCGCCGGATCACCCGTTTCCTGGTGTCCCAGGGCACGGTCCCGGGCATCCAGCTCGCCCACGCGGGCCGCAAGGCCTCGACCGACCGGCCCTGGACGGGCGGCGCGCCGCTCGGGCCGGACGCGCATGGATGGCAGCCGGTGGGGCCCAGCCCGCTCGCGTTCGACGAGAACCACCCGGTGCCGACCGAGCTGACGGTCGACCAGATCCGGGAGGCCGTCGGTCAGTTCGCGGACGCGGCCCGTCGCGCCCTCGCCGCCGGCTTCGAGGTCGCCGAGATCCACGGCGCCCACGGCTATCTGATCGGCAACTTCCTCTCCCCGCACTCCAACCACCGCACCGACGCCTACGGCGGCTCGTACGAGAACCGCACCCGCTTCGCCCTCGAAGTCGTCGACGCCGTACGGCAGGTCTGGCCGGACGACAAGCCGCTGTTCTTCCGCGTCTCGGCTACGGACTGGCTGGCGGAGGGCGGCTGGACACCGGACGACACCGTCCGCTTCGCCCGCGATCTGCTGGCCCACGGCATCGACCTGCTCGACGTCTCCTCCGGCGGCAACGCCTCCGGCGTCCGTATCCCGACCGGCCCCGGCTACCAGGTGCCCTTCGCCGCTCGCGTCAAGGCCGAGACGTCCCTCCCGGTCGCCGCGGTCGGCCTCATCACCGACGTCGAACAGGCCGAGAAGATCCTGGCCAACGAGGAGGCGGACGCCGTGTTCCTGGGCCGCGAGCTGCTGCGCAACCCCTCGTGGGCCCGGCAGGCGGCGCGGGAACTGGGCGGGGACGTGCACGTGCCGGACCAGTACCACCGGTCGGTCTGAGCATCGCCGGCCTCGTGCAGGGGGCGCGTTCCGCCGTACCGACAACGACACGGTCGCCGGGCGGCCGGGAACCCCGGCCGCCCGGCGACCCGGAACGTCACCCCGTACAGGCCGTCCCGTTGAGCGTGAACGCGCCCGGGGCCGCGCTGTTCCCGGTGTGGTTGGCCTGATAGCCGAGCGTGACGCTCGCGTTCGGGGCGAGCGTGCCGTTGTACGAGACGTTCGTCGCCGTCACCGCCCCGGAGGACGGCGTGTACGTGGCGCCCCAGCCGTTGGTGATGGTCTGGCCGGCCGGAAGCGTGAAGCCGAGTGTCCAGCCGTTGATCGCCGTCGTGCTGGTGTTGGTGAGGGTGACGGAAGCGGTGAGGCCCGTGTTCCAGGCACTGGTGGAGGCCGTCACCTTGCAGGCGCCGGGCTGGGGTTGGGGTGCCGGCCCCGAACCGTCCAGGCCGAAGAAGGTGAGGGCGCGGGCCGCCATGCCGGTGACGTAGAGGTTGTGGCCGATGCCCTGGAGGCTGATCGCCTCGACCGGGGCACGGTCACCCGTGCCGCCGTAGCGGGTGCGGTTCCAGCCGGCGACGGGTGTGTCGGTGGCGGCCGGGGTCTGGCTGACGCCCAGGACGTTCGTCCACTGCTTGATCTCCTCCCCGAAGTTGGGATAGCGCAGCACGTCGTCCTCGGTGCCGTGCCATACCTGCATGCGCGGCCGGGGTCCGGTGTAGCCGGGGTAGGCGGCGCGCACCAGATCGCCCCACTCCTGCGGGGTGTGGGTCACCGTGCCACCCGAGCAGGCGCTGTTCCACTCGGAGCCGTCGGTGGTGGCGAAGCAGCCGAACGGTACGCCGGAGAAGGCGGCGCCCGCCGAGAAGACGTCGGGGTAGTCGCCCAGCAGGACGTTCGTCATCATCGCGCCGGACGAGATGCCGGTGGCGAAGATCCTCGCCGGGTCCGCGGAGTAGGTGCGGCTGACCCAGTCGACCATCGACTTGATGCCGACGGGGTCGCTGCCGCCGCCCCGCTTCAGCGCCTGGGGTGAGGAGACGTCGAAGCACTTGCTGGCGCGGGTGACGGAGGGGTAGACGACCACGAACCCGTAGCGGTCGGCCAGAGAGGCCCACTCCGTGTTGGTGTACATGGCCGGTCCGGAGCCGGTGCAGTAGTGCACGGCGACCACGACCGCGGGCTTCGCGGTGACGCTGTCCGGCACGTACAGGTACATCTGGAGGTTGCTGGGATTGGTGCCGAAGTCCGTGACTTCGGTGAGCGTCGCGGTGGGTGCCGCGGCTGCCCGTTCGGGGCGGGCCGTGGCCGTCGGCGCGGTGAGAAGGGTGACCGCGAGCAACGGCACCAGTGCCGCGAGCAGCGTCACGAGCACCGAACGCAGGGGACTTCCATGGGGGTTACGGGGGGTGTCGGGCACGTCCTTGTCCCTTTCTGGTCGCGGCTCAGGGGACGTGGTTCGGCGTTTCCTTGGCTGTGGCCGTTCAGCAGGTGGAGTTCGTCTGGGTCGACAAGGCCGGCTTCCAGGGCAGTCGGGAGGAGTCACCGCCGGCCGCCGGGTCGAGGCACTGGTAGAGGAACCGCAGTCGGCAGGGGGTGATCGTGAGGGTCTGGTCGACGCCGTCCCGGATCAGCTCGCCGTGGCTGAAGTCCTTGGTCCAGGCAGGCTGCCCGGCCTCGAAGGTCACGTTGTCCGCGCGGATGAAGGCGCCCGCCCCGGTGTCCGCGAGCGGGGTCCAGGTGCCGCCCGGGCTGTCGGCCGTCCAGGCCCGGAAGTAGCGCCGCCAGTCGGACTTGGTGGCCGGCGCCTCCACGAGCATGAGGTACTTGCCGCTCTTGCCGAGACGGTAGACGTTGCCCGCCTCGAAGAGGTCGGAGCGGTTGGGTTCGGCCAGCACGATCTCGGTGTCGCGGAACCCGTTCGGGAACTCGGCGCGCGTGGTCCGCGAGCGGTACTGGTGGCCGTTGTCGTCGGAGAAGAACAGACAGCAGTCGGTCTTGTCGCAGATCGTCCAGAAGTCCAGCCAGAACCCGCTGCCCTTGTTCTCCGTGAGTACGGGGGGCTCGCTGTCGAAGAAGTAGCGCGGGGCGCTCCAGCTCTTGGGTTCGGAGGGGGCGGTGGTGGAGTAGGACGGCGGACCCGTCCGGGAAACCATGTACCAGAGCTTCTGCGGGGCGAAGTAGAACACCTGGGGCTCGGCGGCGTAGCGGTTGCCGATGTTCGGGTTTGGCGTCCAGGAAGGTCTGCGGTGCGGCCGCCGCCTGGGACCAGTCCCTGAAGCCGCTGTAGGCCAGGCTCCACCGGCCGGCGGTGTCGGCGATGGTCGCGTAGACGTGCCAGCGGTTCTTGTGGCGGAACACCGTCGGGTCCTTCACCGAGACGACCGGGTGACCGGCGTCAGGCGTGGCAGCGATCAGCGGGCCGGTCGAGGACCAGGTGAAGGAGCCGGGCAGCGGGTCCGGCCGACCGGCCCCCAGGTCACCTGCGGCCGCCGGGCCGGGCGACAGGGTCGCCAGACCGACGGCCGGCAAGGCGAGCACAAGCCCACTGACGTACGTACGCATACGTGGAGTCGTCATCGACCGGCCTCTCACGGAAGGAAGGCATCCGCCGAGCATCGTGGCATGCACATGGCTGACGTGGAAGCGCTCCCACACAACGAAAGAATTCGCTCGCCCGCCCCACCAGGAGCGGCCGGATGTGTTCTGCGCGAAGCGTTGACTAGAAAGCGCTTGCCCTCTACGTTCCGTTCAGCAGTGTGACCGCGTCGGATCACCCCACGCCTACACGGCCACTCTGTACGTCCGCGGCGATCACCATGACGAACAACGGTCATTCACATGAATGACCAAGCACCGCGAAGGGACGCACCCGCATGCGTACTCTCCCCCCACATACGCACACGCAAAGATCAGCGTCAGCGGCCGGCGCGGTCGCTCTGGCGAAGGTCGCCGTGCCGGCCGTCCCCCAGCCGGCCGGCGCCGCCGAGAATTCGCCGATCGGCTTCGGCGCCGGCGCGACCGGCGGCGGCGGCGCCACGGCGGTCACGGTCTCGTCGTTGGCCGCCTTCAGGACGGCGGTGACCGGCAACTCGGCCAAGGTCGTCAAGGTCAACGGCCTGATCCCACTGAGCGGTCAGGTCGACGTCGGCTCCAACACCACGGTTCTGGGCGTCGGTTCGTCGTCCGGGTTCACCGGGGGCGGGCTGCGCCTGAAGAAGGTCACGAACGTCGTGATCCGCAACCTGAACATCAGCAAGCCGCTCGCGCCGGCCGACGGCGTCACCGTCGAGGCGTCGACGAAGGTGTGGATCGACCACAACTCCTTCTCGGCCGACCGGGACCACGACAAGGACCACTACGACGGGCTGTTGGACATCAACCACGGCTCCGACAACGTCACGGTGTCCTGGAACACCTTCAAGGACCACTTCAAGGGCTCGCTCGCCGGTCACAGCGACAACAACGCGAGCGAGGACACCGGGCACCTGAAGGTGACGTACCACCACAACCAGTTCAGCAACGTCTACTCGCGCATCCCGAGCCTGCGCTTCGGCACCGGACACTTCTACGACAACTACGTCGTCGGCGCCGATACCGCCGTGCACTCCCGTATGGGCGCTCAGATGCTCGTGGAGAACAACGTCTTCCGTTCGACGAAGGTCGCGGTCACCACGAACCGCAGCAGTGACGTCGACGGATTCGCCAACCCGCGTGGCAACGACCTGGGTGGAGCCGCCACCGAGGTCTCGCGGGTCGGCACCTTCACCACCGCTCCGTACAGCTACACCGCCGAGCCCGCCTCCTCCGTCGTCGCCTCGGTGACGAGCGGCGCGGGCACCGGAAAGCTCTGACCACCCCCGACAGGGAAGAAGGATTCGGGACATGACTTCTTCGGCACATCCGCGCACCCGCGTGCGCGCGCTGACCGGCATGCTGGCCGCTCTCGGCTTAGCGGTTGGCATGATCATGACAGACGGCGCCCTCTCCACTCCGGCGAACGCCGCCACCTGGCCCACCGCGAACGGCAGCCAGGGCACCTCCGCCACCATCCCCGTGTCCGGCACCAAGGACTACGCGATGAAGCGGTTCTACGGAACCGGGGACCTGGCCGGCGACGGCCAGGAGGAGGGACAGGACCCGATCTTCAGGCTCGCGAACGGCGCGGTGCTGAAGAACGTCATCCTCGGCGGGCCGGCCGCCGACGGCATCCACTGCGAGGGCAGCTGCACGCTGCAGAACGTCTGGTGGGAGGACGTCGGCGAGGACGCCGCCACCTTCCGGGGCGGCACGGGTGCCACCTATCACGTGATCGGTGGAGGCGCGAAGAAGGCCGCGGACAAGGTCTTCCAGCACAACGGCGGCGGCACGCTGAACATCTCCAACTTCGCGGTCCAGGAGTTCAAGACGCTCTACCGCTCCTGCGGTGACTGCTCCACGCAGCACACGCGGAAGGTCAACCTCAACACCATCGAGGTGACCGGGACAGGCACCACCGCCCGGCTCGTCGGCATCAACGTCAACCGCAACGACGTGGCCACCCTGCGCAACATCACGATCCTGAACGACGCCGGCCGGAAGGTCGTTCCCTGCCAGAAGTACAACAACAACACCGCTGTCGGAACCGGCCCCGACAGCACGAACTGCCTGTACAGCACCTCGGACGTCACCTACAGGTAGCCCCCTGGTGAAGGCGGCCGTACGAAGCGCCCCCGCACGGCGCTTCGCACGGCCGCCGTGTCATGCCCGGTGCCCGCGCGCCCACGCCGCCCCGGTGATCTCCCGCTGGTAGCCCGCGTACGCGGCGCGCAGATCCGCGCCCGGCCAGTCGGCGGGCAGGAGTTCCGGCGGCAGCACGGGGTCGGCGAGCAGGTGGCGCACGACGGCCGCGAAGGCGGTGAGGCGGTCGGCGGGCCGGTCCGCGCGGGCGACGTGGGCGAGCAGTGCCCGAGCCGTGCCGGACCAGGAGGCGAGCGGCCACAGGCTCGCCGCCAGTTCACGTGCGGGCCGATCGGGGCGGGCCGCATAATGCTGAGCCACCTGGTCGAGGTCGCCGGGCAGCGGCCGGAGCAGATTGTCGGGCCGGAGCCAGACGCCCTCGCGGAGCTCGGCGAGCCGGAGGGCTGCCAACCGGGAGCGCAGGTCGGCCCGTTCGGCGGCGCCGCGACCCGTCGCGGTGATCACGACCATCTCCCAGTCGCCGCCCCACGCGCGCGCGTGCGGGTGCACGGCGTCGTCCTGGCGGCGCTGGCGTTCCAGCAGCCGGTCGCTCAGGCGGTAGCCACCGTCGGTGCGCCGCAGATCGCCCGCCGCCGTCATCCGGCTGAGCGCCGCCCGCAGGGTGGACCCGCCGACGCCGAACGGCTCCACGGCGCGCACGAGGTCCTTCGCCGCCAGCTCCGGTGGATGCACACCCAGCAGCAGGCTCAGGACGACCGACCGCGCGGACAGGGGGCGCAGGTCGGCCTCGCCGGGCTGGGCCGTCGCGTTCATCCGCATGGGCACGTACTTTACGGGCGGCCTTCATGTTGCATCATTGCTGCGACCGCAGTGAGAGTGCAACACTCCCCGTATGGTCCTCACACCCGAGCACGAGCGGTACGCCACGCACGACGTCACCAACCAGCCCCCTCCCCTGGCTCCCTACGACGCGTCCGGGGACACGGCCCTCCTTGAGGGGCTGCGCCGGGAGGGCGCCGGATGGGCCGAGGAGGGCATCCGGCGGCTCGGCCTCAGGGCCGGCAGCGTGCAGGCCCAGGAGTGGGCCGAACTGGCCAACCGCCATGAACCCGAACTGCGGACGCACGACCGGTACGGCAACCGCGTCGACGAGGTCGAGTTCCACCCCAGCTGGCACCACCTGATGCGGGTCGCGGTCGGCGAGGGGCTGGCGGGCGCGCCCTGGGCGGACGACCGGCCCGGAGCCCATGTCGCCCGTACCGCGGGCGGGCTGGTGTGGGGGCAGACGGACGCCGGCCACGGCTGTCCCACCTCGATGACGTACGCGGCGATCCCCGCGCTGCGCCGCCAGCCCGAGCTCGCGAAGATCTACGAACCGCTGCTGACCGGCCGCGCGTACGACCCGGAGCTCAGGGTGCCGACCGAGAAGCGCGGCCTGCTGGCGGGCATGGGGATGACGGAGAAGCAGGGCGGCTCCGACGTCCGCACCAACACGACGGCGGCCACGCCCACCGCCGAACCGGGCGTGTACACGCTGCGCGGGCACAAGTGGTTCACGTCGGCGCCGATGTGCGACCTGTTCCTGGTGCTGGCGCAGGCCCCGGACGGACTGTCCTGCTTCCTCGTGCCGCGGGTGCTGCCCGACGGGAGCCGCAACACGTTCCGCATCCAGCGGCTGAAGGACAAGCTGGGCAACCGGTCGAACGCCTCCTCCGAGCCCGAGTTCGACGGGACGGTGGCCTGGCTGGTCGGTCCCGAGGGTCAGGGCGTCAAGACGATCATCGAGATGGTCAACTGCACCCGCCTGGACTGCGTGATGATGTCGGCGACGCTCATGCGCAGGACGCTCGTCGATGCGGGCCACCATGTGCGCCATCGCAGCGCGTTCGGCGCGCGCCTCGTCGACCAGCCGCTGATGCGCAACGTCCTGGGTGACCTCGCGCTGGAGTCGGAGGCGGCGACGACGCTCGCCCTGCGGCTGGCCGGCGCGGCCGACCGGGCGGTGCGCGGGGGCGCCGACGAGGCGGCGTTCCGCCGGATCGCGACCGCCGTCGGCAAGTACTGGGTCACCAAGCGGGGCCCGGCCTTCACCGCGGAGGCCCTGGAGTGCCTCGGCGGCAACGGGTACGTCGAGGAGTCGGGCATGCCCCGCCACTACCGCGAGGCTCCCCTGCTGTCGATCTGGGAGGGCTCGGGGAACGTCAACGCACTGGACGTCCTGAGGGCGTTGCGACGCGAGTCCCGCAGTGCTCAGGCCCTCTTCGCCGAACTCGCCCTGGCCCAGGGCGCGGACGTTCGCCTGGACGCGGCGGTGACGCGGCTGAAAGGACAGCTGGCGCAGACCTCCGAGGCCGGTGCGCGGCGGCTGGTGGAGCTGATGGCCCTGACGCTGCAGGCCTCACTCCTGGTCCGGTACGCCCCGCCCGCCGTCGCCGACGCCTTCTGCGCGAGCCGGCTCGGAGGCGACTGGGGGCACGCCTTCGGCACGCTCCCCGACGCCACCGACCTGGACGCCGTCCTCGCCCGAGCACTGCCCGACGGCGGCTGAAACGCCGCCCGCAGGGGCCTTCTCGGCCGGTTCGCACACAGTAGCCCCCCGATTCCGCTTCGTTGTCAGTGCCGTGGTGCAGACTCACGATCAGTGGGGACTTCGCCTGGGGAGGACAACGTGTTCACGGGGATCGACGAGGTCGACTGGGCCTCACTGCAGCATGCGTACGGCAGTGCGGAGGACGTGCCCGGTTGGCTGCGAGGGCTCGCCTCGGCGGACCCGGCCGAGCGGGCGGACGCGCTGGACCGGATGTACGGCGCGGTGCACCCCCAGGGAGACGTGTACGACTCGACGCTGGCCTGCGTTCCGTTTCTGTTCGCGCTCGCCGGAAATGCGGAGGTGCCGGACCGGGGCGGCATCGTCGAACTCCTGGTGAGCATCGGGCAGGAGAGCGGGGAACGGGGAGCGGGCGGCCCCGCCGCGCCGGCCGGTCGCGCGGTCCGCGCCCGCGCCGAGGTCTTCGCCGGCCTGAGCGGGGACGCCGACGCGGCGGTGCGCGGGGCCGCCGTGGGCGCGGTCGTGCGGTTCGCCGGCGAGCCGGCCCGGGTGCTGGACCTGCTGCGGGAACGGATCACCGTGGAGCGGGACGACCGGGTCCTGATCGCCCTGACGGAGAGCCTGAGCCTGTTCGTACGACGGCACCCCGGTCACTTTGCCGAGGCGCTGGAGCTGCTGGTCGCGCAGAGCGCGGCGCCCTGCGGACCCGCCGTACGGCTCGCCGCGCTCGGCCGGCTGGCGGAATGCGCCCCCGACCGGCTGCCGTCCGACCTGGTCCCCCTCGCCGTCGGGCTGCTCGGTCAGAGGTCAGCGGCGCGCATCTCGCGGCCGGAGGAGGCCGAGGCTCCCGGCCCGGACACGCTCGTCGGCCGGCTGCGTCGGCTGCGGCCCTCGGACGAGGAGGGCTCTCAGTTGGTACGCACCCTCCACAGGGCGCTCGACGACCGGGTCGACGACCGGATCGCCCTCCTGGAAGGGCAGCTGACCTGCCCGGATGCGACCGACCGGTGCAACGCCGTGTGGATGTCGGCGGCGCTGATGCGCGAGTGGCGGGCGGACTGCGCGGGGCTCGTCAGGCTGATCGGGGCTCAACTGGGAGCCGGGCAGGACCGGTTGCGCGATGCCGCGGTGTCCGTCCTCACGGACCTCTGCGAACTGGCCGTCCCCGCCGCCGACGACCTCGCCGCGCTGGTGTCCGACCGTCCTGACCTGTGGGTACGGCGGTGGGGGCAGGAGATGCCGATGCTCGGCGGTCCGCTCAAGGCCCTCGCTCACAGCGGTGATCCGCGGGCGGTGCCGGTGCTGGCCGAGGTGTTGGCCGGGCCGGTCGTGCCCGGTGATCTGGGGCAGACGGTCCGCCATCTGGGGCGGGACGTGGCGCCGCTGGTGAACGTGGTGCGGCGCGGGCTCGCGGAGATACCCCTGGACTCGCCTGAGACGTCCGCCCGTGCCGTGCCACTGCTGTCGGTGCTCGGCGCACTGGGGGACGCCCGCCCGGGTGACCCGTCCGGTGGCGCCCAGGAGGCCTGGCCGGAAGTGCTGCGGCTGGTGCGGGGACCGCTTCTCGGGCCGCGGTCGGGTGACGCCTTCGTCGAGGCCGCACTCCGGACGGTGGGCATGTTCGGGTCCGCCGCGCGGGAGGCGGGGCCGCTGCTGCGGGAGTTGCTGGACACCGGGTACGCGAGCGCGGCGGCGCGTGCGCTGTGGGAGGTGGAGGGGGACGCGTCAGCCGTGCTGCCCGTCCTGCTGGGGGATTTGACGGGCGCGGAGCCTCATCGTCGCCGGTCGGCCGTGGGGGCGCTGTCGCGCATGGGTGCGCAGGCGCGCCCGGCGGTGCCGGCGCTGCGGTCTCTGACACGGTCCGGTCACCCGTGGGAGCGGGCCACGGCCGCGTGTGCCCTGTGGCGGATCGACGGGCACCCCGAAACCGTCCTTCCCACGCTGCGAACGGCCTGGGCGGAGAGCCCGGACACGCGTGGCACGATCGCCGAGTGCCTCGCCGGGACGGGTCCGGCCGGGGCGCCCCTGCGTGACCTGATGGCGGCCGAGCTGGCCGGGCGGCGGCGCCATCTGGCGCTGCCCGGACGCTGTGGCAGTGACGACATCTGGAGGGACGAGCGGTTGCTGAGGCTGTGCCGCGCGGCGCCGGCCCACGGATAGGCAGGCGGGGTGGGCCCTCGCTGTGCCGTGGAGATCATTCACGCCGCGTCGGTGCGCTCGGCCCACCGCCGCAGTGACCGCGCCCGCTCCTCGGCCGTCGCCTGCCGACCCGGACGGACCGCGGCCTCAGCGGCGTCCGGCGCGCCGCACCGTGACAGTGGGGTGCGCCGCTTGGTGGCCGCGTCCTCGGCCCACCGCACCGGGCCGGGCAGTACCTTCCCGGCCTGGCCGGCGAAGAGTGCCCGCGGGCGTCTCACGGGCACGTTGACCCGGTGTCACGGGCACGCGACCCGAGGGGTCAGCCCGTCGTACGCCCCCACAGCGGGCCGAGCAGCGCCCACTCCGCGTCCCACCGCTCCATGCGCCGGCGCTCCAGGCGGCCGCACAGCACCCGTCCGCACACGAAGGGGACACCCCCGGCGCTCACCCCGATCAGGCCGCCGATCACTGCGGCCCGCAACCGCGCCTGGGACTCGGTGGCCGGCTTGGTGACCAGGCGGCCCTCCGGATCCGTCCACACCGTGACCGGGGCCCCGAACGTGCTGCCGGGCGGGACCCGGACCTGGCCCGTGTGCGCGGAGCCGTCCGCCGTGCGCCAGCGCACCTCGGCCCACACCCGCTCGCCGGTCGACGTCTCGGAGGGTGCGTCGGAGGTTCCGGGCGCCTGCTCGGTGAGGTGGGCCGCGACGGGCCGCCACTCGGCGCGCTCCCGGGCCAGTTCGTGCTCGACGGACCAGGTCACCGCCAGGCCCGCGAGTACTCCGGCGAGGGCGGTGAGCACCCAGGCGCCGAGCACCACCCAGGCCTCCAGCACGTCGGCCCCGCGTTTGAGCGGATTGCGCCGCCAGCGCCACAGCCACACCCTCGGACCACGGAACGCCATCGAAGGCATCCTCCTCATCAGCGCCAGAAGTGAGCGCACGAACACGCCGTACCGCACTCGCACTCCCATACGGGAGACGCCCCTTCTATGCTCACGCCAAGTTCCCCGCTCTGCCCGTCCACGGGTCCCCCGACGGGGCGGAATCTGCCCGAACCAAGTCCATGAACCTCCCCGGCGAGCTACCCTCGCCGCGCTGACCTGCGGCGAAGCCTTTCCGGGGGTGACTGTCAGTGGTGGGGTGCAAACTGGCGGGTGTCTGAGACGAAGACGTCGCGGAGGTGACCGGCATGACCGAAGTACTGCTCGCCGTGGGCACACGAAAAGGCCTGTTCATCGGACGCAGGCGGGGTGGCGCCTGGGAGTTCGACGAAAGCCCCTACTTCAACGCGCAGGCCGTGTACTCGGTCGCCATCGACACCCGCGGCGAGCGTCCGCGGCTGCTGGCCGGCGGCGACAGCGCGCACTGGGGACCGTCCGTGTTCCATTCCGACGACCTGGGCCGGACCTGGACCGAGCCGTCGCAGCCGGCCGTCAAGTTCCCGCAGGACACGGACGCTTCGCTGGAGCGCGTCTGGCAGCTGCACCCGGCGGCGGCCGAGCCGGACGTGGTGTACGCGG
This sequence comes from Streptomyces sp. NPDC033131, assembly GCF_055578365.1. Lineage (NCBI taxonomy): Bacteria > Bacillati > Actinomycetota > Actinomycetes > Kitasatosporales > Streptomycetaceae > Streptomyces > Streptomyces sp. NPDC033131. Next base: position 19,525 of record NZ_JBVIPA010000048.1, on the reverse strand, counting down.
GCACGGAACCGGCCGCGCTGTACCGCTCCGAGGACCGCGGCGAGAGCTTCGAGCTGGTCCGCCCGCTGTGGGAGCACCCCACGCGGTCCAAGTGGGTGCCGGGCGGCGGCGGTGAGGGTCTGCACACCGTACTCACCGACAAGCGGGATCCGCGCGCGGTGACGGTGGCCGTGTCGACGGCGGGCGTCTTCCGTACGAAGGACGGCGGCGCCAGCTGGGAGCCGTCCAACTCCGGCGTCTCCGCGGTGTTCCTCCCGGACCCGAACCCGGAGTTCGGCCAGTGCGTGCACAAGATCGCCCAGGACGCGGCGACCCCGGACCGGCTGTACCTGCAGAACCACTGGGGGGTGTACCGCAGCGACGACGCGGGCGCGCACTGGACGGACATCGGCGAGGGCCTGCCGTCCACGTTCGGCTTCGCGGTGGCCGCCCATCCCCGCCGCGGCGACACGGCGTACGTGTTCCCGATCACCGCGGACGCGGACCGGGTGCCCGCCGACCGGCGCTGCCGGGTCTTCCGCACGGCCGACGCGGGCAAGAGCTGGGAGCCGCTCACCGCGGGCCTGCCCCAGGAGGACCACTACGGCACGGTCCTGCGGGACGCCATGTGCACGGACGACTCCGACCCGGCGGGCGTGTACTTCGGCAACCGCAACGGCGAGGTGTTCGCGTCGGCGGACGACGGCGACAGCTGGCGGCAGTTGGCCTCGCACCTGCCGGACGTGCTGTGCGTGCGGGCCGCGGTCGTCGGATGAACAGGAGTCGGTTACCGAAGGGCCTTGGCCACTGGTTGATCTCCGCCGCCCGTACGGCAGTAGGGTGACGCCCGTGGCTCCACGACCCCTGCATGAAATCGTCGAACCGGGCTGGGCGCAGGCCCTCGAACCCGTCGCCGGGCGGATCGCCGACATGGGCGACTTCCTGCGCGCGGAGATCGCCGCGGGACGCACCTACCTCCCGGCCGGACCGAACGTCCTGCGGGCCTTCCAGCAGCCCTTCGACGAGGTGAGGGTCCTGATCGTCGGACAGGACCCCTACCCGACGCCGGGACACGCGGTGGGCCTGTCGTTCTCGGTCGCGCCGGACGTCCGTCCGCTGCCCGGCAGCCTGATCAACATCTTCCGCGAGCTGAACACCGACCTGGGGCTGCCGCAGCCGTCCAACGGCGATCTGACGCCGTGGACCCAGCAGGGCGTGCTGCTGCTCAACAGGGCGCTCACCACGGCGCCGCGCAGTCCGGGGGCACACCGCGGGAAGGGCTGGGAGGAGGTCACCGAGCAGGCGATACGCGCCCTGGCGGCGCGCGGCAAGCCGCTCGTGTCGATCCTGTGGGGCCGCGACGCCCGCAATCTGCGTCCGCTGCTCGGCAGCCTGCCGTCGGTGGAGTCCTCGCACCCCTCGCCGATGTCGGCCGACCGCGGCTTCTTCGGTTCCCGCCCCTTCAGCCGGGCCAACGACCTGCTCGTCGGGCTGGGCGGACAGCCGGTGGACTGGCGCCTGCCGTGACCGCAGCGGGGGACGGATTCCTCGCCGTCGACTCCGGCGGCTCCGGCCTCCGCGTCGTCGTCGGTACCCCCGGCCGCGGTCCGCTCGCCCAGCGGGAGTCGCGGGAACCGGTGCGCACGGGTGACCGGGGAATCGATCCCGGGCACTTCATGGAGCAACTGGCGCCCATGGTGCGTGCGCTGACCGCCGAGACGGGCGTCGCCGGGCTCAGCACGGCCGTCGTCGGCGCCGCCGGGCTCGCCACCCTCGGCGAGGCCATGCGCGCCGAACTCCCGAGCGCCCTGGCACGGGAGTTCGGGGCCCGCAGGACCGCCCTCGTCGCCGATGCCGTCACCGCCTACACCGGTGCCCTCGGTCCGCACGCCGGGGCGGTCGTCGCCGCCGGCACCGGACTGATCGCGATCGGCACCGACCTCGCGCGATGGCGTCGCGCGGACGGCTGGGGCCATCTGCTCGGCGACTGCGGCGGCGGCGCCTGGATCGGCCGGGCCGGGCTGGAAGCGGCACTGCGCGCTCACGACGGGCGGGACGGCGGCTCCGTACGGCTGCTGAGGTGTGCCGAGGAGCTGTTCGGCCCGATGCCGGAGCTGCCCGGCAAGCTGTACCCGCGCCCCGACCGCCCCGCCGTCCTCGCCTCGTTCGCGCCCCAGGTGTCCGCGTGCGCCGCCGACGACCCGGTCGCTGCGGACATCCTGCGGTCCGCGGCCCGGCACATGGCCGACTCCGCGGCCGCCGTCTGCCCGTCGGCCGGACAGCCCCGAGTGGCGCTCGCCGGCGGTCTTTTCAAGTTGGGCGCCCCTCTCGTCGTACCGCTGGAGGAGGAGCTTGCGAAGCGGTTGCCGCACGCGCGGCGGGTGGCGGCCGAGGGCGATCCGCTGCACGGCTCGGTGCGTATCGCGACCGACCTGGCCGCGGGTTCGCTCACTCTGCCGGGTGACGAGAGAATGCTGTACGTGGTGACCGTGAAGGGTGATTGATCCCGTGGCGCCACAGGTGTCCGACAAGTAATGCTTCGCTCCCCGGGACTTGTGCCCGGCCGACGCGAAACCCTCTGAACACTTCGGATCCGTACGTAACTCATCAGACAAAACCGGACGGATACCGCTCACCTGCACCCTCCCCGAACAGGGGAGCCCAGGAAGCCAGTAACATGCGACGCCATGAGCTCCCCCACTGGGCCCGCGTCCGGCCTGCCAGTACGAATGCCGCGACCTCGCCAGCCCGGGCGGCACCGCCGACCCGAGCCGCTGGCGGCTCCCGAGGGCGCGCCCGCGCTCGTGCTCGCGGTGCCGGGCACCCCGGGCATCGCCACGCGCAGTCTCGCCGACGAGGTCGTGAGCATCGCGCGCTCCGAGCTGCCCGGTCTGGACGCCCGGATCGGGTACCTCGACGGGGACGACGCGGAGTTCCCCACGCTGCAGGCCGTGCTGGTGCACGCCGCCGAGGAGCGCGCCGCCCGCTACGAGCAGGCCAAGGCCGCCGGTGTGGACGTCCGTGAGCCGGAAGGCCCCGTGGCCGTCGTCGTGCCGCTGCTCGCCGGCCCGGACAGCGCGCTGCTGCGGCGGATCCGCCAGGCCGTGATGGACAGCCGGATCGCGGCCGACCTGACCGACGTGCTGGGCCCGCACCCGCTGCTCGCCGAGGCACTGCACGTGCGCCTGTCGGAGGCCGGTCTGGCCCGCGCCGACCGTGCCCGTCTGTTCACGGTGGCGACCGCCGCGGACGGCATCATCCTGGCCTCGGTGGGCGGTGACGAGGCCGTGCAGGCCGCCGGGATCACCGGCATGCTGCTCGCCGCGCGCCTGGCCGTGCCGGTGATGGCCGCGGCGCTGGACCAGGAGGGCTCGATCGCCTCCGTCGCTGAGCAGCTGCGGTCCTCGGGCTCGCAGCAGCTGGCGCTGGCGCCGTACCTGATAGGGCCGGAGATCGACCCGGGGCTGGTCGCGGAGGCGGCCAGGGAGGCGGACTGCTCCGCCGCCGATCCGCTCGGCCCGTACCCGGCCATCGGCAAGCTGGCCCTGGCGAAGTACACGACCGCGCTGGGCATCGCCCCGCAGCAGCCGCAGGGCGCGCCGGTCCGCTGACGCGCACGGCACGACCGTACGGCGAAGGGCCCGCTCCACACACGGGGAGCGGCCCTCGCCGCGTCCGGGACCGGAGGCGGCCGGTGCCGCGGCGGGCTCCGGCGACGGCCTCGGGCTCAGCCGATGACCACGCAGGACGCCGCGGGGACCTCGACCGAGCCGCCGTGGCACGGCAGACCCGTCTCCGGGTCGACGGCGAACCAGGACACGTCGCCGGAGCGTTCGTTCGCGGCGTACAGGAAGCCGCCAGATGCGGTGATCGCCCGCGGCCAGCGGCCGCCGCAGGGCACCGTGCCGATCAGCCTCAGGCCCCCACCGTCGCCCTCGACGGCGAACGTGGACAGGACGTCCTCGCCCCGGGTGGCGGTCCACACGAAACGGCCGTCGGGTGAGACGGCGATGCCCGACGGGTAGGCGTCCCCGCCCGGGGAGCCGGGCAGGATCGCCGTCTCCACCAGCGGTTTCAGCGTGCCGTCCGCGGCCTCCCAGCAGCAGACGGTGACGGTCGGGGTGAGCTCGTTGACGACGTAGGCGTACGAGCCGTCGGGGTGGAAGGCGAGGTGGCGCGGCCCCGAGCCGGGCCGCAGGGCGGTCTCCCGGTGCAGGACGGGAGCGCCGTCGGTCAGGGTGCACACGCGCACGGAGTCGGTGCCGAGGTCGACGCTGACGGTCCAGCGGCCGCTCGGATCGGGCTGCACCTGGTGCGCGTGCGGGCCCTGCTGGCGGGGCGTGTGCGGGCCCGAGCCGGTGTGCCGGAGCACGCCGGACGGCGCGTCCGCGAGGCTTCCGTCGGGGCGGACGGGCACGGCGGTGACGCTGCCGGATCCGTAGTCGGCGGTCAGGACGTGGCCAGCGTGGACGGTGAGATGGGTGGGCCCGTTGGCGCCGGTCGGCACGGGCCGGCCGGCCGGTTCGGGCTTGTCGCCCCGCACGCGGTACGCGGCCACCGCGCCCTCGGCCGTCTCACTGACCGCGTACAACATGTCCCCGTCCGGCGCCAGGGCCAGGTACGACGGGTCGGGAATGCCGTCCAGGCTGCTCAGGACGGTGAGCGCGCCGGTGGACGCGTCCACGTCCGCCGTCACGATCCCGGGGCCTCCGGCCGCCGTGAAGGACCCGATGAAGGCCCGCTGTCTCCGCCTGCCGCCGACTGCCACCGCGGTCCCCTCTCGGTCCGGTGCCGTTCCGGGTGACGGTAGCAGCCGATCACGCAAGGTCTAGACCAAAAGAGTGGAATTCGCCGGACTGCGCAGGGGCCGGGCCCTCAGGCACCCACCAGCGGCGACCGCGACGGCTTCCGCAGGGGCGCGGCGAGTTCCGCGAGGGCGCGCTCCAGGCCGTGCAGGTGGGCCAGTGCGGGTTCCCCGGCGGGCGGCCGTGGCGCGGGCACCGTGATGTGGTCGCGCGCGCCCGCGCCGAGCCCGTCGCCGACGAGCGCCTCGACCGCGGCCTCGACGCGCCGGCAGGCCGCTGCGAGGCGGGCGTCGTGCGAGGCCTCCGGGTCGGCGGCCACGGCGACCAGGCCCCGGATCTCGCGGGCGCAGTCGTCGAGCAGTGCCAGCACCCGGCGGGCGCGCCGCTTGCGGCCGAGCATCGGGTTGAGCGGGTGGACGAGCGGGGCGACCGACAGCCGTACCCGTCCGAGCAGCTGCTCCAGTTCGGCCACCCGGGACACCGGGTCGGCGCTCGTCGAACCGGCGAGGCGGGTGGCGGCCTCCGCGGTGCACGCGTGGACGCAGCGCAGCGCGCGCTGGATCCAGGCGTCGGTGACGGTGTGGGTGGTGATCGGCAGTACGAAGAGCACCGCCAGCACAGCACACAGCGCGCCGACACCGGTCTCTGCCAGACGGAGCCCGAGCAGGCTGGGGTCCAGCACGCCCAGCAGGCCGTACAGCAGGCTGACCATCACCGTCACTGCCAGCATCATCCATGAATACGACACGGCGGCGGTGTAGAAGATGCCGAAGACACAGACGGCGACCAGGGCGGCCGTCGGCGCGGGCGCGCCATGCAGCGGGACGGCGACCAGCAGGCCGACGGCGATACCGGTCACGGTTCCCACGACCCGGCGGAAACCGCGCACCAGGGTTTCGCCGCGGGAGGCCGTATTGACGAAGATCCACCAGGCCGTACCGACAGCCCAGTACCAGCGCTCTTCGGACAGCAACTGCCCGGCCAGAAGCGCGACGGCCGAGGCAGCGGTGGCCTGGAAGGCCTGCCGGGTGGTGGACCGCGCCAGTCCGCTGCCGGCCAGGGCCGGCGGGGCTGGCGCCGGTGAGGTACCCCGCTCGATGGGCCAGAGCACGAAGCGCGTGGCGCCGGCCGCGAAGAGGGCAAGGCCCACGGCGGTGTACAGCTCGGGCAGCTGAGCGGGAGCCGCGTGCAGGAACTGTGTGATGAAGAAGTTCATGAACGCGAAGATCCCGAGCGCGTGGCCCCGCGGGCCCCAGCGGCGGGCATAGACCCCACAGAAGACGACGGCCAGGAACGCGGCGTCTCGGGCCGGGGTGATGCCGTGCAGTGCGGTGGCAAGCGCCAGTACGGGGAATCCGGCGATGGGAAGCAGGACGGTGGTGATCCGCTGGTCACGGACGGTCGCATCGGTGACCGTGAAGAGGGCGAGCAGTGCCGCGAGGCCTCCGGTGATCGATGCGGTGAGCGACAGCCCGCAGCGTTCGGAAACGGCGACGGCGGCGGCGACACCGATGACCGCGCGGGTCGCGATTCGCAGCCTCGAGCGCCCCGGGTCCGGAGCCACGAACATCCTCTTCACGGCGGTGCGCCGCCCCCTCGCGGTGGTATGCGTCCCGCCCACGGTCGTCCCGGGTGGCGGACAACAAGCAGGCACGACGAAGGCGCCGCGGTCCGGACCCGGCCTCGTCGCCGTCCGGCGCTACGCGGCGCCCCAAGTACATGGATAGGCAAAGACAACCAGCTCGGGACCCAATGGCTCAAGTGCCACCCCATTGACTGTGCCAATGGTTCAGCTTATCGGCCTCGACGTCGGCCGGTGGAAAACCAATGGATCAGACTTCACCCAGGCCGTGGGCAGCACCGGACCTACTCCACCGGAGACGGCGCGCACCCACCGGAGGGGCCCGCACGGCGGCAGCGGGTCTCGCGGCGTCAGCTCGGCCTGAGGATGACCGCCTGACCGCCCGCACTGGTCATCACCATGCTCAGAGTCGTCGAGGAGGTGACCGTCCGGTTGCTGACCACGGTGTCACGGTGGGCGCGGCACGCGGGACGGTTCCCGCCGTTCCGTCCGCGTAGAGGGTGGCGGTGTAGCCGACGCCACTGTCGAGGAAGTCCAGTGGGACCGTCAGGGTGCGGGCGGTCTCGTTGGTCATCGCGCCGAGGCAGGGGGCGGTCAATGGCTGTCATCGGTTCGTCCCAGGGGTCGTGGGTGGTCGGTGCGACGAGGTCGTCAGCTCTGCCGGCGCGTCAGGCGGAGCATGTGCAGGAGAGCGGTTCGAGATCGGCGCGGAGGACGCCGTCGGTGAAGGTGGTCCCGGTGACGGTCGCGGGGTGACGCGGGCGGGCCGGTGCGCGGTGAACGTCGTCTTGGAGCTGCTTCCGCCGATGCCCGGTCCGCGGTCGACAGAGGCTGCGCCGCAGGCGGACAGCCCGGAGGCGCCGAGCGCGGCACTGGTGGATACGACGAGGGTGCGGCGTATGCCGGGAGACGTCATGGGCGACTCGGGCATGGGTGAGGGCCTTTCGTGGGGCACGTACGGCCCATGCGAGGCGGCATGCGGGGGTGCCGCGGGAGCGAAACGTGGAGGAAGGCGGCCGGCGGTGACGCCGGATCGCTCGGCACTGCCGCGAGACGGTCTGGACCGGGTGCGCCCGTCTGCGTGGACGGGCGCCCGTACCGGTGCCAGGAGACCGCGACTGCGACGGTGGTCGCGTCCGCGGTGAGTCGCAGGGGCGGCTCTACTGCCCAGTTGACTCAACGTCAGTCATGGCCGATATCTCACTGTCACTGAAATGACCGATTTCTTGGGCTCTGCTCGGATGTATCGGTTATTTCCATCTAAGGAAACCGGTTGACTGAAACTTTCGCGAACGTTAGGTGGCGTCGCCAGAAGGTGCCAAGAGGTCGGAATGAGTCACCTTCGGCCCGCACCGGCGGACCAGGACCACACCCACCGACCCGGTTGGTCCCACTGCCTCCAACGGGATCAACCGGCCGTGAACTGCAGCGCCGTCCGGAACGCCCTGCTCCGTTGCATAAGTGCCGCCTGGGATGCTGGACCATTGGCACAGCCAGAACGGCTTCGGCTCGTCCACCGGCGGGCCGACGGACGATGCACGAGGAGGCCGGACGCCATGGCCGTGGACGAGCTCGACACCCGTATCCTGCGGTTGCTGTTGGAGCAGCCCCGCACGAGCGTGCGCGAGTACGCCCGCATCCTCGGGGTCGCCCGCGGCACGCTCCAGGCCCGGCTGGACCGTCTGGAGCGGGACGGGGTGATCACCGGGACGGGGCCGTCACTGTCCCCCGCCGCGCTCGGTCACCCGGTGCTCGCGTTCGTGCACATCGAGGTCACCCAGGGCAACCTGGACGACGTGGGCGACGCGCTGGCCGCCGTACCGGAGATCGTCGAGGCCTTCTCGATCACGGGCGGCGGGGATCTGCTGACGCGGGTCGTGGCGCGGGACAACGCGCACCTGGAGGACGTGATCCAGAAGCTGATCGGTCTGCCCGGTGTCGTCCGCACCCGCACCGAGGTGGCCCTGCGCGAACGCGTTCCGCAGCGACTGCTGCCACTGGTGGAGTCGATCGGGCGTGCGGCCAGGAAATGACCTTTGAGATCGTGAAGCCATGAGCAATTTCGGCGGCACTTCGGTCATCTTCGATCTTGACGGAACGCTCGTGGACAGCGAGCCGAACTACTACGAGGCCGGCCGGCAGACCCTGGCCGAGCACGGCGTCCCGGACTTCACCTGGGCGGACCACGAGCGGTACGTCGGCATCAGTACGCAGGAGACCGTCGCCCACTGGAAGGAGCTGTACGGGCTGCGCGCGCCGGTGGAGGAACTTCTGGCCGCCAAGAACCGCCGCTATCTGGAGTTGGCGCGCGCCTCCGCCTCCGCCTACCCGGAGATGCGCACGTTCGTGGAGCTGCTGGCGGGCGAGAACGTCCCGATGGCCGTGGCCTCCGGATCGTCGCCCGAGGCCATCGAGGCCATCCTTGTCGGCACGGGACTGGCCAAGCACCTCCGGACCGTCGTCTCGGCCGACGAGGTCGCGCAGGGCAAGCCCGCCCCGGACGTGTTCCTGGAGGCGGCCGGCCGGCTCGGCGCGGACCCGGCCGACTGCGTGGTCGTGGAGGACGCGGCCCCGGGCGCCGCCGCCGCGCACGCGGCCGGCATGCGCTGCATCGCGATCCCGTACATCGCCGCCCAGGCCGACGACCCTGAGTTCGCCACGGCGGACCTTCTCCTGCGCGGTGGACAGGCGGAGTTCACGGCACGGGCCGCGTACGACTGGCTCGTACGGACGGTTTCGCCGGGGCCGCGGTAGCCGACCGCGGGCCGACGCCTCGGCCGGCGCCCCAGTCCCGCCGCCCACCTCCCCCGTCGCGGCCGGTGTCACCGGCGCTCGCGGGTACCGCGAGGACGGTCACCGTGACCGGCCATGTCTCCCTCCCGGCCGCAGGGCGGGGTACCGATGACTGGGGGTCGCGACGACCCACGCGACCGGCTTCCGGTCGGCCGCGCCGTTGCCCGCCGGAAGGCGACGCTCGGGAGTACGCGCGGCCGGCAGGTGACCGGGGATCCGTGACCGTCACCCGGCTCGGGCCGCCGGGCGCCTGGATTTCGTGGAGAGCGGCCGGAACTGGAAGCTCCCGACCCGTTGACCCTCACCCTCACCATCCCTATCGTCTGGTCGACCATCCGCACGATGTTCGTCATTCCGAACACCCGCATATCGTGGACCCATGGAGGCGCACACATGGCACCGCCCCTCTCCAGACGGCACCTTTTCCAGGCCGCCGCGCTCACCGCGGCGGCCCCCGCGATCTCGTACGCGGCCACCGGCCGGGCAGTCGCCGCAGTTTCGGAGGAACCGTCCGTGTGGACCGTACGGCCGTTCTCGCTCGAGGACGTGAAACTGGGGCAGGGCGTCTTCGCCGACAAGCGGCAGTTGATGCTCGACCACGCCCGTGGCTACGACGTGAACCGGCTGCTCCAGGTCTTTCGCGCCAACGCCGGCCTCGCCACGGGCGGTGCCGTCGCCCCCGGCGGCTGGGAGGGCCTGGACGGTGAAGCCAACGGCAACCTGCGCGGCCACTACCCCGGTCACTTCCTGACCATGCTCGCCCAGGCTTACGCCGGCACCGGCGAGCAGGTGTTCGTCGACAAGACCCTCACCATGGTCGAGGCGCTCACCGAGGTGCGCGAGGCGCTGCGTCACGACCCGGTCGTGCTGAACTCCCCCGGCAGGTTCGGGACTTCGGCGGAGAACGTCCGCGGCTCCTACCAGTACGTCGATCTCCCCGCCGGCGTCCTCGACGGCGCCTCCGCGGTCACCCTCTCCGCCTGGGTGAAGCCGACGCACGACGCCAACTGGACCCGGATCTTCGACTTCGGCAACGACACCACGCGTTACCTGTACCTGGCCGCGCGCAACGCGGGCGGCGTGCCCCGCTTCGCCATCACGACGAGCGGCGCCGGGGGCGAACAGGGCCTCAACGGCACCGCCGCGCTGCCGCTGAACCAGTGGAGCCATCTGGCGGTGACGATCGCGGGCGGCACGGGCACTCTGTACGTCAACGGCACGGCCGTCGCGCAGAACACCTCGATGTCCCTCACCCCGGCGGCCCTGGGCGCCCTCGCCCACCACTGGCTCGGCCGCTCGAACTACTCCGCCGACCCGGTCTTCGCGGGCGCCTTCGACGAGTTCAACGTCTGGTCGCGTGCCCTGACCGCCGCCGAGGTCGGCGAGTTGCAGGGCGGCCGGGCCGCCGAGGTCTCCGCCGGCCGGGGCGACCTCGCCTCGTACGCCTTCGACGAGACCACGGGCTCGGCCTTCGCGGACGCCTCCGGCCGCGGCCTCACCGCCACCCTGCGCCGCACCTGGGGCGGCCCCAGCCATCCCGGGTTCCTGGCGGCGTACCCGGAGACGCAGTTCATCGACCTGGAGTCGAGGACCAGTCCCGACTACACCAAGGTGTGGGCGCCCTACTACACCGCGCACAAGATCCTCAGGGGCCTGCTGGACGCGTACAGCGCCACCGACGACGCGCGGGCACTCGACCTGGCGTCCGGCATGTGCGACTGGATGTACTCCCGGCTGTCCAGGCTGCCCGACGCCACCCTCCAGCGGATGTGGGGCATCTTCTCCAGCGGCGAGTTCGGCGGCATCGTCGAGGCGATCGTCGACCTGCACACGCTCACCGGCAAGGCCGAACACCTCGCGCTGGCCAAGCTGTTCGACCTCGACAAGCTCATCGACGCCTGCGCGGCCGACACCGACATCCTCGACGGGCTGCACGCCAACCAGCACATCCCGATCTTCACCGGGCTGGTCCGGCTGTACGACGCGACAGGCGAGGAGCGTTGTCTCACCGCCGCGAAGAACTTCTGGGACATGGTCGTGCCGGGCCGCATGTACGGCATCGGCGGCACCAGCGCCACGGAGTTCTGGAAGGCCTCCGGGGTGATCGCGGGGACGATCAACTCGACGACCGCCGAGACCTGTTGCGCGTACAACATGCTGAAGCTCAGCCGGATGCTGTTCTTCCACGACCAGTCGCCGAAGTACATGGACTACTACGAGCGGGCGCTCTACAACCAGGTGCTCGGCTCCAAGCAGGACAAGGCCGACGCGGAGAAGCCGCTCGTCACGTACTTCATCGGCCTGACGCCCGGTCATGTGCGGGACTACACGCCCAAGCAGGGCACCACCTGCTGCGAGGGCACCGGCATGGAGAGCGCGACGAAGTACCAGGACTCGGTGTACTTCAAGGAGGCCGACGGCACGGCCCTGTACGTCAACCTCTACAGCCCGTCCACGTTGACCTGGGCGGAGAAGGGCGTCACGGTCACCCAGACCACCGACTACCCGAGGGAACAGGGGACGACGCTGACCATCGGCGGCGGCCGTGCCGCCGCCTTCGAACTCCGGCTGCGTGTGCCGTCCTGGGCGACGGCCGGGTTCCGTGTCACGGTCAACGGGCGTGCGGTGTCCGGTACTCCGACCCCCGGCAGCTACTTCGCCGTGTCCCGGACCTGGCGCAGGGGCGACACCGTGCGCGTCTCCATACCGTTCCGGCTGCGCGTGGAGAAGGCTCTCGACGACCCGTCGTTGCAGACCCTCTTCTACGGTCCGGTCAACCTCGTCGGCCGCAACCCGGCCACGGACCACCTGCCGTTCGGCCTGTACCGCAACGCCGCCCTCTCCGGCGACCTGTTGCCCACCCTCACGCCCGTGAGCGGCAAGCCGCTCCACTACACCCTGGACGGAACCGAGTTCGCCCCGTTCCTCGAGGGCACGGAGGACCCGACGCACGCCTACTTCCGGCGTGCCGAACCGCGCGTGGTCTTCGGCACCGTCGACTCCGGGGTGGCCAACCCCGCCAAGGCGGACGGCACCACGCTGCTGGACGAGATCTGGGCCGCGGCACCGTTCGCGAGCAAGGGCGCGCTGGTGTCCCGGGTGCGGTCCACGGTGGACGCGTGGGTGTCCGCCGGGCTGCTCGCCCGGGCCGACGGCGACACGGTGGTGAGCACGGCGCGCAAGGCGTCCTTCACGGCCTGACGCCCTGCGCGGCAGCGATCAGAAGCTGCCCTACGACCGGCGGCGGGGCTTTCCCCGGCGGGTGCTCTGGGTGCCGGTCGAACCGCGGGCGGCGCCGGATCCGCGCCGGGGCGTCTTGCCCGGGGTCGGCTTTCGGCCGCCGGCCTTCTGGTCCGTCCGCTTGCGCTCGGGGCGGGCCTCGGGCTCCGGCTTGGTGCGGCCCCGGGTGCTGTTGGGTGTCCGGCCGCGGACGATCCCGATGAAGTCCTCGACCAGGTCGGTCGTCGCGTCCTCGGGCCAGGCCAGCGCGACGCCGGACTGGGGGGCGTCCACGAGCGGGCGGTAGGTGAGGTCCTTGCGGTGGTGCAGGCGGGCCAGGGACTGGGGCACCACGAGGAGGCCGATGCCCGCCGCCACGAGTTCGACGGCGTCCTCGGTCGTGGCGGGGCGTTCGAAGGCGGGCTGTCCGGGCGGCTGCTCCCAGTCGAGGACGTCGTCGAGGGGGTGCAGCACGATGTCGTCGGCGAGATCCTCGGCGGAGACCTCGTCGGCCGCCGTCACGACGTGGTCCTTGGGGACCACGACGACCGTCGTCTCCGTGTAGAGGGGGATCGCGCTGAAGACCGTACGGTCGACCGGGAGCCGTACGAGCGCCGCGTCCGCGTCCCCGGCGCGCAACACGTCGGATGCCTCGGCGGCCGCCACGGCGATGAGCTCCAGGCGGACGTCCGGCAGGCGTTCCTGCCAGATCCGCACCCACTTGCCGGGGGTCACTCCAGGGACGTACGCGAGGCGGAACGAGGGGGATGCTGGCGAGCCTGTCACCACGCCAGGCTACCCGCCGTGGTCGGACGCCTCGTGCGCGGTCGATAGTCTGGACACCATGAAGTCGCACCAGAGCACCCAGACGATGAAGCCCGCGACCGCGGCGAAGAAGCTGGGTGTGTACCTCCCGGCCACCCCTCAGGAGTTCCAGGACGGAGTCGTCACCCGCTCCGAGCTGAACGAGCTCCAGACGAACCCGCCCGCGTGGCTGCAGGAGCTGCGAAGCAACGGCCCGCACCCTCGCCCGGTCGTCGCGGCGAAGCTCGGCGTCTCCATCGCCGGCCTGGCGCGCGGCGGGGTCACGGAGCCCCTGACCACCGAGCAGATCGAAGCGCTCAAGAAGGACCGGCCCGAGTGGCTGGAGAAGGAGCGCGCCACCCAGGCCGACGTGCGCAAGGAAGCCGTGCGCATCAAGGAGAAGAAGGCCGATCAGGACCAGCGTTCCTGACTCGAACACCGGTCGAAAACTCCGGTGCGCCGGCGTGCGCCACTCTGCGATCATCCCGGGATGGTCGAGAGTCTGGAACCGCTGGTCGTCCGGCACACCCACCGCCTCCCCTCCCCCGCCGGACCCGCCGGTGCGAGGGACGTCGCGGCGCGGCAGTTCGACGCCGCGCTGATGTCCGTCGGCTTCAAGCTGTCGGCACAGCTGCTGGAGCGCCTGTCGGGGTTGTCCGAGGGCACGGTCGTCGACACCGCCGTACGCACGCTGCGCACGGTCCGCGAGATGGCCGGCGACCACGTCGGGCACAATGTCTACTTCGTCGACTTCCCGGCCAATGTGCCGGACACCTTCGACTTCTGGATGCAGTGCATCACCGAGGCACTCGACGACAGCACGGCGCGGGCCGGCGTCCTGGCGCAGCTGCGCCGGGGTGTGGTCGACCTGCTCACCCTCCCGTCGTACGGCCGCTACCAGCACACGTACGCCGAGATGCTCGCCGCCCACGACGAGCTGATCGCCGCGGCGGGCGACCGGATGACGGTGCTGCACCTCGGCGGCACGCTCGACGACGAGGTCACCGGCCTCTACCTGGCCCTGGCCGGCAGCGCGACTCCCCTGGGCGAGGAGGGTCTGGCAGACCTGAAGGCCCTCGCGGAGCAGTGCGCGAGCGGGCCCCAGCCGGAGGCGATTCCGGTACGGGAGAACCGTGCCGTCGTCAACGAGGCCCGTCTGAAGGTGGGCGCGGATCTGCTGCTGGACACCGTCACCGACGTGCTGCGGCTGGCGTGTGCGCTGTCGGGCGGTGACGTGACCCTTCAGGAGCCCACGCGGTTCCGGTCGCTGTCGCGCCCCGTGCGGCGTGCGCTGCTCGCCGGCCTGGACGCCGTCGTCGCCGCGGCCCCGGCCAAGCTCGCCGACGTCCACGCGCACCGCGAGGAGTTCAAGCGCCTCGGCGAGCGGCTGCACCCGCACGAGTACCCGCGCCGGCCGCAGGCCGCGGAGGTGTTCGCCGTCGCCCGCGGTGAGAAGGAGGCGCGGTCGTTCGACAGCCGGGTCGAGGAGCTGCTCGGCGCGGGTGACGTGGTGGCGGCGGCCGAGTTGCTGAAGTCCGCTCCGGGCAAGCTGTTCCGTGCCCTGGACCACCTGCTGCGCACGGCATCCACGCAGGACGCGCGCGAGTCCGTCGTGGCCGCGGCCGAGGAGGTCGTGTCCAAGGTCTCCAGCCGGGTCGTGCTGTCGGTCCGCGAGCACCTGCACAACCGTGCCGGGGACACCGGCCGGCGACGCGTGTTCGTCAACCGCCTCGGCCGCGCCTGGGTCCACGACGACGACCGCGCACCCCTTCCGGCACCGGAACGCGACCGCCTGATCGCCGCGCTCGACGCCGAACTGCGCCGCCGGCTCCCCGCGCCGGGCCACCTGCTGGTCGACCCCGATGTCCTCGACGTGGCGCTCCCGCTGAGCGGGAAGGCGACCGCGGCGGGCCTCGGCGTGCTCCCGCGCGGCTCGGTCTCCCCGGTCGACGGCGAGCTGCTGCGCTTCTTCGTGTACTGGAAGCAGACCGAGCGCACGACCGACTACGACCTGTCGGCGCTGATGCCGGGCGCCGACTACGAGACGGTCTCCTGGCTGTCGTACACGAACCTCACCGCCGTGGACGGCGAGCACTCCGGTGACATCGTCGAAGCGCCGGACGGGGCCTCGGAGTTCATCGACCTGCGGCTCGGCGCCGTGCGGGGCACGTTCGTCGTGCCGCAGGTCAACCTCTTCTCCGGGGAGGGCTTCGAGGAGGTCGAGGAGTCGTTCTTCGGGTTCATGCTCCGTGACGGCGAGCAGAAGGGCCGGCCGTTCGAGGCGCGTACCGTGCGGATGAAGTCGGAGCTGCGCGGGCCGGGCCGGGTGGCGCTGCCGCTGGCGTTCGTGCGGGGCGAGGACGGCCGGGTGGCGTGCCAAGTGGCTGCACCTGTACCTGAAGGGCACCCCGGAGTCGAACCGGGTCGAGGGCAACCGGGTCTCGGTCGCCACGCTGCTGCGCGGCATCGTCGAGCGCGAGCAGCTGACGGTGCGGTACCTCACGGAGCTGATGGCCGACGGCGCCGCCAACGGCGTGACGGTGTGGGACGGCACGTCGGTGCCGGACGGGCCGGTGACGTACATCGGCCTGGAGCGTCCCGAGGGGCTGCACCCGGACTCCCGGGTCATCACCCTCGAAGATCTGCGCGACGTGATCCCCGGCTGACTGCTGGCGTCGACCACGGCGAGGCCATGAAGGGGCTTCCTTCTCACACTCCTTGAAATAGTCCCTTCGCTTTCCTCGCCCTCGCCCTCGGCGTCAGCGCCGCAAGGCGTTGTTCGTACGACGGCCCGGGTGCGCGGATCAGCGCGCCAGGGCCGTTCGTGCGTGTGAGAGGGCCTGTTCGGCGTAGCCGCGGCCGAAGAGCACGGTGTGCACGAGCAGCGGGAAGAGCTGGTGCAGGCCGATGCGGTCCGCCCAGCCGTCGACGAGTGGCGCCGCCCGCCGGTAGCCGTCCAGCACCTGGTCCAGGTGGGGGCAGCCGAAGAGGTGGAGCATCGCCAGGTCGGTCTCACGGTGGCCGCCGTGCGCGGCCGGGTCGATCAGATGGACCTCGTCGTCGGCGCCCCACAGGACGTTGCCGCTCCACAGGTCGCCGTGCAGCCGGGCGGGCGGTTCCGCCGGGCCCGCCAGTTCGGGCAGGCGCGCACAGACCTCTTCGATCACGGTGGCCTCGGCGGGGCGCAGGATGCCGTCGTCGACCGCGCGACGCAGGTAGGGCAGCACCCGGTGCTCGGCGTACCAGGCCGGCCAGTCGCTGCCGTCGGCGTTGCGCATCGGGGCGCGTCCGATGTACGCGTCCCTCGGGCCGCCGGGCGGCGGGGCGCCGAACGCGGGTGCCCCGGCGGCGTGCAGGGCGGCGAGGTCCCGGCCGAACCGGAGCGCCGCGCCGCCCGTGGGCCGGCCCTGCGGGACCCGGTCGATGACCAGACGACGCCCGTCGTGGCCGTGGACGGCCGGGACACGGACCGTCCCCGCCTCGGCGAGCCAGCGCAGTCCGGCCGCCTCGGCCTCGACGGCACCGGGCCCCTCTCCCGGCTTGACCACGACCACCGGCCCGCCGTCGAGGGTGACTTCGGCGAGCGTCCCGGACAGCGGGCGCACCGCGGTGACCGAGCGCCCGGTCAGGCGCGCCGCCACTGCACCCGGCCCTTCGCGTGTCATGTCGTACCGAACCGTTCCTCGTCCGCTTCCACCGCACGCAGCACGCCCGAAACGGTAGGCCGCCGGCCCGCCCGTGACAACGCGTCCTCGGTGGAAAGCGGCTCACAGGGCCGTCACCCGAGTGTGTGTGACGCTGGTGAAATGTTTCAGCTTCTCATTGACATCTGGGTGAAACGATTCGTAGCTTGGGCGATCATTTAGATTCGTGAAGCACGTTCACGGATATGAACGGAGAGTGTCCATGGGCGATCGCCGACGAAGTCGCCGCCTGGCCGCCGCGCTGACCGCCGGGGGATTGCTGTTCGGAACGGCCGCCTGCGGCTCCGGTTCCGACAGCGCCGGGGGCGGCGACCCGAACACGCTGGAGGTGTGGACCCGGAGCAATCCGGATTCCGCCGCGACCTACGACCGTGTCTTCGCCGCCTTCACCAAGAAGACCGGCATCAAGATCGACTATCAGCCGGTCGTCAACTTCGACCAGCAGCTGCAGAGCCGGGCGTCCACCAAGGACCTGCCCGACGTCATGATCAACGACACGGCTCTGATGGGCAGTTACCAGAGCCAAGGGCTGCTCGAGCCCATCACCCCGGACACGATCGCGGGCCACGACCAGATCACCGACAAGTCCTGGTCCTCCACCGTGGGCGTCGACGGCAGGCACTACGGCATCCCGTACTCCCGCCAGGCCCAGACCCTGATGATCCGCAAGGACTGGCTGCGCAAGCTCGGTCTCGACGCGCCCACGACCTGGCAGGAGATGCTGCAGGTCGCCAAGGCCTTCGCCACCGGGGACCCGGACGGCGACGGCAGGGCCGACACGTTCTTCAACGGCCTGCCCACCGCCGAGATGACCGCGCCCGCCTACCGCGGCATCGGCGTCGAGCTGTACTCCTCCGCCGTGTTCGCCTTCGCCCCCGAGATCGCCCTGGCCTTCCACCGGGCGCTCGCCGAGAACGACGAAGAGCTGGTCAACACGCTGCTCGACGAGTTCTACGGCCCACTGGTCGAGCTCCGGGACGAGGTCCCCGGATACGCCGTGGCACTGGTCAAGGCCGGGGTGACACTGCGCGGCCTGGACGTGGGCGGCGTAAGGGCGCCCCTCGTCGATCCGGCGCCGGAGCACGTCGCCCGGCTGGCGAAACTCATCGACCGCGGTCTGGAGGTGGCCGGCGCATGAGCAGGTCCGGTGACACGAGGATCCGTGAGCTGATCGTCACCCCGATCGCCTTCCGCGACCCGCCGCTGCTCAACTCCAACGGCGTCCACGAGCCCCTCGCCCTGCGGGTGATCCTGCAACTCGTCCTGGAGGACGGCACGGTGGGTCTCGGCGAGTCGCCGGGCGGCACGGCCCGCCTGGAGCGGCTCCAGGCGGCGGCGAAGGTGGTCGTCGGCATGGACGTCTTCGACACGACGGCCGTCGCGGCCGCTGTCGACGCGGCCCTGCTGCCGACCGTGCCGAGCTCTCACGAGCGCGGCTGGACCACCTCCGCGGTGGAGGTCGCCTGCCTCGACGCGCAGGGCAGGCTGCTGGGGCGCCCGGTCGTCGACCTGCTCGGCGGCGCGGTGCGGGACTCCGTGCCGTTCGCGGCGTACCTCTTCTACAAGTGGGCCGAACACCCGGCGCTCGACGGCCGCGCGGCCGTCGGCGACGACTGGGGCGAGGCGCTGGACCCGGCCGGCATCGTCGAGCAGGCCCGGCTGATGCGACAGCGGTACGGCTTCAGCTCGTTCAAGCTGAAGGGCGGGGTCTTCGCCCCGGACGAGGAGATCGCCGCGATCAAGGCGCTGGCGGAGGCGTTCCCCGGACAGCCGCTGCGCCTGGACCCCAACACCGCCTGGACGGTCGAGACGTCGGCGTACGTGGCCCGTGAACTGGACGGAGTCCTGGAGTACTTGGAGGACCCGACCAGGGGCATCCCCGGTATGGCGGCGGTCGCGCGGGACGTGCCGATGCCGCTCGCGACCAACATGTGCGTGATCGCCTGGGAACACCTGAGGCCGGCGGTCGAGCAGGACGCGATCCAGGTCCTGCTCACCGATCACCACTACTGGGGCGGACTGCGCCGCACCCGTGAACTGGCCGCGGTCTGCGAGGCGTTCGGGCTCGCGCTGTCCATGCACTCCAACTCGCACCTGGGCATCAGCCTCGCCGCGATGACCCATGTGGCCGCGGCCATCCCGAACCTCGACCACTCCTGCGACACGCACTACCCGTGGAACTCGGCCGACGACATGATCGTCCCGGGTGCGCTGGAGCTGCGCGACGGCGCGGTCGAGGTGCCGACCGGGCCCGGTCTCGGCGTGGAACTCGACCACGACGCCCTCGACCGGCTGCACCGGCTGTACGTGGACTCCGGCGTGCGTACGCGGGACGACACCGGCTACATGCGGCGGTTCCGGCCGGAGTACGAGCTCAAGCTGCCGCGTTGGTGACGACTGGGCGATGACGTGGCCGGGCGTGCCGGCCTCAGGGGCGCGGGGAACTGCGCGACCAGCCCCCACGCACCCGCACCCGGCACGCCACCGCAACCCGCCCCTCACTGCCCGTGCGCGCCCCGCGGCCGTCAGGCGGTGCCCAGAGCCGTGCGCAGGGTGCTGACGGCCTGGTTGATGGCGGCCTCGGCGGCGTGGGTCTCGCGCAGGGCGTTGAGCATCACGAAGTCGTGGATGATGCCCTG
>NZ_JBVIPA010000047.1:0-58500 GCF_055578365.1 Streptomyces sp. NPDC033131 | reverse complement strand
ACCTACTGAGGTGCTGGACCGGCACCTGCATCACCTGCGGCCACCCCCTCAAAACCCGCAGAACCAGAACGAGAACCTAACGAAGCACTACTAGGAGCTGTCCGGCCGATCATGCTGCTCGTTAGGGTTCTGGTGTGTCGAAGACCAGCGTGGGCAACGAGACCGAGAGCATGCTCTGCCTCTGGGTGGAGCCCTGGGGAACTGATCACTGGATGCGCCCCGGCGAGGAGTTCACTGTCGTGACGGCGTCGGATCCCGAGGAGTCACCGTTCAACGTCGTTGTCCATGCTCAGGGCATCACAGTGTGGGTGAACTCGGCCAATGACGCTGAGGTCGTCGACAAGAACGGCAGCCTCGTGCCGTGCGGGCATCAGCGCCCCGCCGATCTGGGATGGTGACGGGACTCATTGTTCCTCAGGACCGCAGCCAGATGACGAGCGAGGCCGCGGTGACGGTGCCGAGGAAGACGTAGCCGCGCTTGTCATAGCGAGTTGCGACGGCTCCTCGTCGAACCCCGGTGGCCGTCCGCCTCGTGATCCCTTGCGCAGGCGGGCGGTCTGGCTGTCGGCCTTCTCCGGGATCGTGTGCCGGATGCCGCGTCGCCGCAGGTACTTACGGCAAGGACCGTTGCTGTAGGCCTTGTCGGCCGCGACGCTGTCCGGCTTCTTGCGGGGTCTGCCCCGTCCGCAGCGGGGAACCCGGATATTCTCCAGCACCGGCACGAACTGGGTGCAGTCGGCCCGCTGCCCCGGTGTGACGATCAGGGACAGCGGGCGGCATCGACCGTCCGCGCTCAGGTGAATCTTGCTGGTGAAGCCGCCGCGCGAACGACCGAGGCCTTCGCCTCCCGCACCACCTCCACCAGCCGGCCGACGAGGCTCTGCCACGGAGTTTCGTCCTGATGTTCCAGCGTCTCGTCCCTCTTTGCGGTCACCCCTGGTTGGCGCCTGTCAACGTCGGTCGGCGTGGACCGGCTCGGTCCTCGATCCTCGGGGGTGTCGCGCCGGACCGTTCACCTCGCCCGCGGCACACCTCCGTGGTGCGATGGAACGGGGGGCAGGAAGAAGAGCGTGATGGCCCTACCAGCAGCGGAGCGCACGAGTGGCGCGGCCCCGGTGTCGGTCCGCCCGCTGGATGAGGCGGACCTGGATCGGGCCGATGAGATCTGCAGGGCCGCCTTCGGGACCTTCCTGGGGGCACCTGATCCGTTCGGGACCGTCGACTACGTCCGCACCCGTTGGGCGGCCGATCCACAGGCCGCGTTCGCGGCGACGGTCGAGGGCGAGGTGGTGGGATCGAACTTCGCCGCCAACTGGGGCAGCGTCGGGTTCTTCGGACCGCTGACCGTACGTCCGGATCTGTGGGACCAGGGCATCGGCAGGCGGCTGATGAAGCCGGTCATCGACTGCTTCGACGCCTGGGGGAATAGCCACCTCGGCCTGTTCACCTTCGCGCACAGTCCCAAGCATCTCGAGCTCTACCGCCGGTACGGTTTCTGGCCTCGATTCCTCACAGCCATCATGAAGAAGCAGGTCACAGACGCTGCCGCGGTCCCCGGCCGGGTGCTCTACGGCGAACTGTCCGCCGCCGAGCGGCCCGACGCACTGAGTCTCTGTCGCGCACTGACCGGAGACGTGTACGAGGGTTTGAGCCTGGAACGCGAGATCGTGGCCGCGCACGCGCAGGGACTCGGTGACACCATCCTGCTCCATGGCGCCGGCTCCGAGCTCGACGGCCTGGCCGTCTGCCACTGCGGAGCCGGGTCGGAGGCCGGCGTGGACGTGTGCTTGATCAAGTTCGGCGCCGTGCGCCCTGGTCCGGAGGCCGCCGACCGGTTCGAGCGACTGCTCGACGCATGTGAGCGGCTGGCCGCCGAGCGCGGGCTGGGGCAACTGGACGCCGGCATGAACCTGGGTCGCCCGGATGCCTACCGGCGCATGATCGACCGCGGTTTCCGCACCTGGTTGCAGGGCGTGACCATGCACAGGCCAAGCGAACCCGGGTACAGCCATCCTGAGGCGTATGTGATCGACGACTGGCGTTGACGCGGTCCGCGGCTCCCCTGCGCGGATGCCCCGGTCGCCTCACATACCTGCCGTCGTACCTGCCGGCGTGCCTGGCGTCGTCACCCGCCCGAGCCCGCCCCGCCCCGCCCCCTTGACGGTCCGCCCTCACCAGCCGGTCTATGCCATCGGCTGCTCCAGCCGGTCCTTGAGTAGTTGCTTGTCGCGCGGGAGCTCCTTGCGCATCTGCGGGCGGGCGACAAGAGGGACGAGGACCTTGCCGAGGCCGTGGCCTTCGAAGTCGATGTCGATCGTCACTCGGGACCGCCGCCCCTCGTCGAGCGGTTCGATCTCACCGTGGACGCGCGGCCTGACGGGACCGTCGACACCGTGCAGGCTCCAGCTGTGTGGCGGGACGTGCTCGTCGAACTCCACGGTCATCGGCATCTCGCGGCTGCCGATCCGCCGGAGGACCCGGACCTGGGAGCCCTCGTGCAGCGGACCCTTGTCGAGCCGGCGTGCGGAGACCGCGCTCAGCTGCCAGTCCGGCAGGTGGGAGGTGTCCGTGACATACGTGTAGACGTCGTCGGGGCTGCGGTCGATGTCGATCACTTCTCGGATGGCGGACATGGCGCCCTCCTTCCACAGTGAACCCGTTTGCGGGCTTACACCGGAATCGTCCCACTCGGCGGCCGGAGAGGCCATCGCCCGGAAACGCGAGGGGCCCCCGCAGAAGCGAGGGCCCTCACGAGCACGGCGTACGAGGATCAGCCGGAGCCGACGAAGATCACCATTAGCAGCCACACCACGGGAGCCGTCGGCAGGAGCGAGTCCAGACGGTCCATGATGCCGCCGTGTCCGGGGAGCAGGGTGCCCATGTCCTTGATGCCCAGGTCCCGCTTGATCATCGACTCGCCGAGGTCGCCCAGCGTGGCGCTGGCCGCGACCGCGAAGCCCAGCACCACGCCCTGCCACCAGGTGCCGTCGTCGATCAGGAACTCCATGGACAGCGCGCCCGCCACCATGGCGAAGCTCAGCGCGCCGAGCAGGCCCTCGCGGGTCTTGCCGGGGCTGATGCGCGGGGCGAGCTTGTGCTTGCCGAAGCGCCAGCCGATGGCGTACGCCCCGGTGTCGCTGACGACGGTCAGGAGCAGGAACGTCAGTACACGACGCGGGCCGTCGTCCGCGGTGAGCATCATGGCGACGAACGTGGCCAGGAACGGGACGTAGAAGGCCGCGAAGACGCCCGCGGTGACGTCCCTGAGGTAGCCCTCCGGCGGTTCCGTCATCCGCCAGACGAGGACGGCCAGCGCGGTGAGCGCCATCGCCACCCACGCGCCCTCTGCACCCCGGACATACCCGGAGACGACCATGGCCGCACCGCCGAGCGCGAGCGGGACGAGGGGCGCCTTGATGCCCTTGCGCTCCTCGAGCCGCTTGGTCAGCTCCCAGACACCGACCACGACGGCGACCGCGATCACACCGACGAAGAGAGCCTTGACGACGAACAGCGACGCGACGATCACCACGCCCAGACCGACGCCAACCCCTATGGCCGCACTCAGGTCACGTCCCGCGCTCTTCTTCTGCGGCGCGGACGCCGGCTGCGAGGAGTCGGGCATGGGCTCCGGATTCTGCGGCGCCGTCCGGTGGGACGACGTCTGCGGCATGTCGTAAGGGCCGTAGGACGGGGCCTGCGGCGGGTCGTACGGCCGCGACTGCCGTACCTCGTACGGCGGCTGCGGCGTCTCGTCGCGGAACAAGGGGCCGCTCAGCCGAGCGGCCCCCCGGTCGTCATCCTGGTCTCCGCCATGTGCGGGTACGTCGGGCACGATGGGCATGGGGCGAGTCTGCTGCGCGTCATGCGCATCGTACGTGGGACCCGCCGGGTCGGCCCTCTGGACAGGCCCCTGGTCGGTGGGCTGCCAGTACCCGGCAGATGGCCCGGTGTGTGGCGGAGAGCCCCAGGAAGAGTCGTTCATCAGACCTCGAGCAGCTCCGCTTCCTTGTGCTTGAGGAGCTCGTCCACCTGGGCGACGTACTTGTGGGTGGTGTCGTCGAGCTCCTTCTCCGCACGGCGGCCCTCGTCCTCGCCGACCTCGCCGTCCTTGACGAGCTTGTCGATGGAGTCCTTGGCCTTGCGGCGCACCGCGCGGATGGAGACCTTGCTGTCCTCGGCCTTGCTCCGGGCGACCTTGATGTAGTCGCGGCGGCGCTCCTCGGTGAGCTCGGGGAACACCACCCGGATGATGTTGCCGTCGTTGCTCGGGTTGACTCCCAGGTCGGAGTCGCGGATCGCCTGCTCGATGTTGCGCAGCGCGCTCTTGTCGAACGGGGTCACGACCGCCATGCGCGGCTCCGGCACGGAGAACGAAGCCAGCTGGTTGATCGGCGTCGGCGCGCCGTAGTAGTCGGCCACGATCTTGTTGAACATCGCCGGGTGCGCACGGCCGGTGCGGATCGCGGCGAAGTCCTCCTTGGCGACCACGACGGCCTTCTCCATCTTCTCCTCGGCCTCGAGGAGGGTCTCTTCGATCACCACTTGCTCCTGCGTGTCTTGAGTAGGCCCGGCTGCTGTTCCTTGGTGAGGGCGGCGGCCGGCTTCGTCGCGTCTTCTTCCTGCACGGTTCCCGACCGGCAGGACATTGTCCATCCCTCCGGTCGGGGTCATCAGCCCTGGCTGACTTGGTCACCCACCAGCGTGCCGATCTTCTCACCCTTGACGGCGCGCGCGATATTGCCCTCGGCGAGAAGCTCGAACACCAGGATCGGGAGCTTGTTGTCGCGGCACAGCGTGACGGCGGTGGCGTCGGCGACCTTGAGGTCACGCGTGATGACCTCGCCGTAGCCGAGGGCGTCGAACTTGACCGCGTCGGGGTTGGTCTTCGGGTCGGAGTCGTAGACCCCGTCCACGCCGTTCTTGCCCATGAGGAGCGCCTCGGCGTCGATCTCCAGGGCGCGCTGGGCGGCGGTGGTGTCGGTCGAGAAGTACGGCATGCCCATACCGGCGCCGAAGATGACCACGCGGCCCTTCTCCAGGTGCCGGATGGCGCGCAGCGGGATGTACGGCTCGGCGACCTGTCCCATGGTGATGGCGGTCTGCACCCGGGACTGGATGCCCTCCTTCTCCAGGAAGTCCTGGAGGGCGAGGCAGTTCATGACGGTGCCGAGCATGCCCATGTAGTCGGACCGGGCGCGGTCCATGCCTCGCTGCTGGAGTTCCGCGCCACGGAAGAAGTTGCCGCCGCCGATGACGACGGCGATCTCCGCGCCGTCCCGCACGACCGCCGCGATCTCACGGGCGATCTTGTGCACCACGTCGGGGTCGACGCCCAGGCCCCCGCCACCGGCGAACGCCTCTCCGGACAGCTTCAGCAGAAACCGCCCGCGTACTTTGCCGTCGTCGCTCTTCTGGGGCTTGGTGGTCATGGCGTTCTCCTCATGGTGCACATACGAGGAGGCCATTGCCGGTGGGGTGTCGTTCGCAACCCATGCGCGGCAATGGCCTCCTCGTCAGATCTGCTGTCGTCCGCCACACATGTGACGGCGTACGCGGACGACTGCTGCCGACCCTATCGGGGTCGCGCGTCGATCGCGGTACGGACTCAGATGCCGACCTTGATGCGCGAGAAGCGCTTCAGGGTGACACCCGCCTCGTCCAGAACCTTCTGGACGGACTTCTTGTTGTCCAGCGCGTACGGCTGGCCGAGCAGCGTGGCGTCCTTGAAGAAGCCGTTGAGGCGACCCTCGACGATCTTCGGCAGGGCGGCCTCGGGCTTGCCCTCGGCGCGGGTGGTCTCCTCGGCGACGCGGCGCTCGGACTCGACGACCTCGGCCGGCACGTCGTCCTTGGAGAGGTACTTCGGCGCGAAGGCGGCGATGTGCTGGGCGACGCCCTTGGCGATCTCGGCGTTGGGCTTGTCGAGCTCGACGAGGACACCGATCTGCGGCGGCAGGTCGGGCATCGTGCGGTGCATGTACGCCGTCACGAAGCCGTCGGAGAACTGCGAGAAGCGGTCCAGGACGATCTTCTCGCCCAGGTTGGCGTTGGCCTCGTCCACGAACGCCTGGACGGTCTTGCCGGGCTCGATCTCGGAGGCGAGCAGCGCCTCGAGGTCGGCCGGGGCGCTCTTGGCGACGTGCTCGGCGATCGCGGTGGCGACGGCCTGGAACTTGTCACCCTTGGCGACGAAGTCCGTCTCGCACTTCAGCTCGACGAGGACACCGGAGGAGTTGTCGTCGGCGATGATCGAGACCACGGCGCCGTTCTCGGCGGAGCGGCCCTCGCGCTTGGCGACGCCCTTCTGGCCCTTGATACGGAGCGCCTCGACGGCCTTCTCGACGTTGCCCTCGGCCTCGTCCAGTGCCTTCTTGCAGTCCATCATGCCGGCGCCGGTGAGCTCACGGAGCTTCTTGACGTCGGCGGCGGTGTAGTTCGCCATGATTCTGGAATCTCTCTCGAAGTCTGAAGGTCTACGGGCGCCGGACGGCGGGGGCTTCGTGGGCCCCCGCCGTCCGGAAACCCGAAGGTCGTGAGGGGTCAGGCCTGCTCGGCGGCCTCGGCGGCGGGGGCTTCGGCGGCAGCCTCGGCAGGGGCCTCAGCAGCGGCCTCGGCCGGCGCCTCGGCGGGGGCCTCAGCAGCGGCCTCGGCCTCAGCGGCAGGGGCCTCGGCAGCGGCGGGGGCCTCGGCGTCGTCGGCCTTCTTCTCGCCCTCGAGCAGGTCGCGCTCCCACGCGGCCAGCGGCTCGCCCGCGGCCTTGTCGCCCTTGCCCTCGGTGGCGACACCGGAGCGGGAGATGAGGCCCTCGGCGACCGCGTCCGCGATCACACGGGTGAGCAGCGTGACGGAGCGGATCGCGTCGTCGTTGCCGGGGATCTTGTAGTCGACCTCGTCGGGGTCACAGTTGGTGTCGAGGATGGCGACGACCGGGATGTTGAGCTTCCGGGCCTCGCCGACCGCGATGTGCTCCTTCTTGGTGTCCACGATCCAGACGGCGCTGGGAACCTTGGACATCTCGCGGATACCACCGAGGGTCTTCTCCAGCTTGGCCTTCTCGCGCGAGAGCACGAGAAGCTCCTTCTTGGTCAGACCGGACGCGGCGACGTCCTCGAAGTCGATCTGCTCGAGCTCCTTGAGGCGCTGCAGACGCTTGTAGACGGTCGAGAAGTTGGTGAGCATGCCGCCCAGCCAGCGCTGGTTGACGTAGGGCATGCCGACGCGGGTGGCCTGCTCGGCGATGGCCTCCTGCGCCTGCTTCTTCGTGCCGACGAACATGACCGTGCCGCCGTGGGCGACGGTCTCCTTGACGAACTCGTAGGCGCGGTCGATGTACGACAGCGACTGGAGCAGGTCGATGATGTAGATGCCGTTGCGCTCCGTGAAGATGAACCGCTTCATCTTCGGGTTCCAACGACGGGTCTGGTGACCGAAGTGGACGCCGCTTTCCAGCAGCTCCCGCATCGTGACGACGGCCATGGCCGTTCTCCTTGGTGTTCTCGGTTGTGCCGCGCGTGCCGGGATGGCACTCGCGCCTGACGCCCGCGATGCGCCTTGCCACTAGGGACCGAGAGGCGCTGACACCGGCTGTTTGACGGCCTGATGTCGGGGCGTGCGAAGTCGACCCGGTGACCCGGATCGCCAGAAGAAGTGTACGGGACCCGGGAGGCACCGGGTGACGCCGCTGTCCACAACCGGGGGAGTGGTCCACAGGCCCCGGCCACGATCGAGGCGGGTGCGGGACGGTTCTCGCATGCGAGCGATGCGATGTGTGCGAGGCACGGGTACGTGGACGGGGTTGCTGCTGCTTCTCACGGCGACGGTACTGATCTGCGCGCCCGAGCCGAGCAGCCGGCCGACCCCTTTCGGCCCGGCGGCCACGGACACCTCCGTCCCGCCCCTCGGCCGCACCTGGCCCGTGGGCACCCGCCCGCCCGTCCTCCGGGGCTGGGAACCCCCGGCGACGGCGTACGGCCGCGGCCACCGGGGCATCGACCTCGCGGCCGCCCCCGGCACACCGGTACGAGCGGTGGCGGCGGGCCGGGTGTCCTTCGCGGGCCGGGTGGCGGGCAAGGGGGTCGTCTCGGTGGAGCTGCCGGGGGCGGGCGCCCCACCGCTGCGAACGACGTACGAGCCGGTACGGGCGTCGGTGAAGAAGGGCGAGGCGGTGGCGGCGGGCGAGGTGGTGGGCACGGTGGAGCCGACCGGCTCCCACTGCACGGGCACGTGCGTGCACTGGGGCCTGAGAAGGGGCGACACCTACCTGGACCCGCTCTCCTTGCTGCCCCCGTGGCTGCTCACCGGAGGACCGTCGCGACTTCTGCCCGTGATCGGCGTACCGATGCCGCCATGATCAGCCGTCGTGACTGCCGACAGCCGACGCCGTTCGTCCGCGAGCAGTCACACCGCTGAGACGAACGACCAGACGCGGGCGGCACGCATGGCGCTGCTGCGCGCTGCTCGCGCCGACGAGGGTGAGGTCACCCGGCCCCCGCGCACGCATGGACGCGGCCGACACCCCACCGACGCCGGACCGCAGTCCGCGGGCCGTCCTGCCGCAAAGGGCGGCACGGGTGGGCGCGGGCGGCACCCCGGCAGCGCCGGGCCGCTGTCCGCGAGCAGTCGTGCCGCCGAGCGAACAGCCAGACGCGGACGGCACGCGTGAGCACGGCCGACACCTGACCGACGCCCGGCCGCTGTCCGCCGGCGTCTTGCCGCCGAGCGAACGGCCACACGCGGACGGCACGCGTGAGCGCGGCCCACACCCCACCGACACTCGGCCGCAGTCCGCGGGCCGTCCCGCCGCTGCCGCGGCACGGGCGGGCATGGCCGACACCTCACTGACACCCGGGCGCAGTCCGCGGGCAGTCGTGCCGCTGGGGCGGCACGGGTGGGCGCGGGCGGCACCTCGGCAGCGCGCCGGGCCATGCGACTCGCCCCCGCCGGCCACGGCCGACGTCAGCCCTGGACGCCCCGCAGCGCCATGGAAACCGCCGCTTCCGTGATCACCGAAGGCTCCTCCGCCGCTCCCAGCTCGATCCGCCGCACAGCCGCGTCCACAACCCCTTGCAGCAACATCGCCGCCATTCGAGGCTGCGCGTGCCCGATCTCCGCCAACGCCTCGACGATCATCGCCACGAGCCCGCCGTGCGCGGCCCGGATCTTCTCCCGGGCCCCCGCGTCCAGCTCACTCGCGGAGATCGCCACCACCGCCCGGTGACGCCGGTCCCCGACAAGCGCCAACTGCTGCCGCACATAGGCCTCGACCTTGCCCTCGGGCGCCTGGGCCCGCTCCATCGCCGACGACACCTCCGCCGCCCAGACGGGGAAGTCGACCTCGCACAGCTCCTCGACCACGGCGGCCCGCGACCGGAAATACTCGTACACCGACGACCGCGCGAGCCCCGTCCGCTCGGCGAGGGCCGGGAAGGTCAGCGCCTCCGTCCCACCCTCGGACAACAGGGAACGAGCCGCGTCCAGCAGGGCGGCTCGCTGCATCGACCGGTGCTCGGCCACGGAGGCCGCTCGAATCCTTGGCACTCAACCACTCTACGGACGGACCACCGCCGACGGGAACGACTCCTGTCGCCTCGCCGCCTCAGCGACCGAAACTCGCCAGCTTCGCCCGCAGCTGGAGCACCGACTTGGTGTGGATCTGACTCACCCGGCTCTCGGTCACTCCCAGCACGTTCCCGATCTCGGCGAGCGTGAGCCCTTCGTAGTAGTAGAGCGTCACCACGGTCTTCTCCCGCTCGGGCAGCGTGTTGATCGCCCGTGCCAGGAAGCGCCGCAGCTCCCGGTCCTCGGCCACCTCCACGGGATTGTCCGCGGCGGTGTCCTCCAGCGTGTCCATGAGGCTCAGCCGGTCGCCGCCCTCACCGCCGACGTGCAGCAGCTCCTCCAGGGCCACCACGTTGGCCAGCGACAACTGGCTGAAGACCGCGTGGAGGTCGTCGACCGCGATGCCCATCTCGGCGGCCACCTCCCCCTCGCTCGGCGTCCGCCGCAGCCGCGCCTCCAGCGTGGCGTACGCCCGCTCGACGTTGCGCGCCTTCTGCCGCACGGACCTCGGGATCCAGTCCAGTGCCCGCAGTTCGTCGATCATCGCGCCCCGGATCCGGGTGATCGCGTACGTCTCGAACTTGATCTCCCGGTCGACATCGAACTTCTCGATCGCGTCGATGAGTCCGAAGACCCCGGAGGACACGAAGTCCGCCTGCTCCACGTTGGGCGGCAGGCCGACGCTCACCCGTCCCGCCACGTACTTCACGAGGGGCGAGTAGTGCAGGATCAGCTGCTCGCGCAGCCGCTCGTCCCCCGTCGCCTTGTACGACCGCCACAACTCGTCGAGCGTCGAGGGAGCGGGCGGCCGCACGCTGCCACCCTCGCGGGCGGCTGGGGGGATCGCCGCCCGGTCGGACCCGGAGGTGTGCTGGGGCATTCGTCGCCTTGTGTCGTTCTGCCGTGATGTGGGGGTGCCTGGGTGAGCTGTCGGACTGATGTCGTTCTGATGTCGAGTCGCCTGTCTGTGGCGGAATCCACGTGAGCGTAGCGTGACTGAAGCGTCGCAGTGCGCGAACGGCGTGCCTCGCACTGTGCGCAGATACGTTCCGCTGCCGCCCCACCGTGTCGCATCCGTCGCTCTGAGTGATCATCGAATCGCGTCAACTGCGGGGATTTCCAAGGGCATCAGGGTTCCCCCGGACGGCCGAACACGCTCGGTCAGCACCCGCGTCCGTCACCGCCCGCGGAGATCATTGCCTGGCGTGTCAACTTCCAGCCGTCGCCGTGTCGTTCGACGTAACCAAGTGCTCGGAGTTCGTACAGTCTCGCGACCGCGTCGTCCCGGGTCGTCAGCGCGCCGCGCGCGATCTCGTCCGGCGTCGCCGCGCGGCGACCGGGAAGTGCGGCCAGGACCCGCCGTGCCGCCGCGTCGAGGAGGTCGCGCGGTAGCACGGGCCCGCGCCGGTCCGGGGCCAGCTCCCCCATGTCACCGACCAGCTCGACGACTTCCGCGGCGTCGGTGACCAGTACCGCCTCTCCCCGCAGCAACTCGTGCACGCCGGCGGACAGGCCGCTGGTGGCCGGTCCGGGCACGCCCATGGTGTGGCGGCCCAGACGCTGTGCCGCACGTGCCGTGACCAGCGAACCGCTGCGATGGGCGGCCTCGATGACGACAGTGCCTCGGGTGAGCGCGGCGATCACCCGGTTCCGCAGCACGAATCTGCTCGGGGTCGGGTGGTCGCCGGGCGGCAACTCACCGATGACCAGGCCCTGTTCCGCGATCCTGGTGATCAACTGGGTGTGTCCGCGCGGATAGGGCCGGTCCACCCCGCAGGCCAGTACGGCGACGGTGGCACCGCCGGCGCCGAGGACCCCGCGGTGGGCGGCGCCGTCGATTCCGTAGGCACCGCCGGACACCACGACCCAGCCGCGTTCGGCGAGGTCCGCGGCGAGGGTGGCCGCCATGTGGGCGCCGTATTCGGTGCAGGCGCGGGCGCCCACGACGGCCACCGAGCGGAGCGCCCACATGCGCAGGCTGGGACTGCCCCGCACCCACAGCCCGAGCGGGCGGGCGTCCCCCAGGTCGTCGAGCTGTCCCGGCCACTCGCTATCGCCCGGACCGACGAACCGCACACCGGCCTCCCGCGCGACGGCGAGATCCCGGCCGGGCTCGGCTCCCGCGACCCGGCCGACCAGCCCGGTCCACCGCTTGTCGCTCACCCCCGGCAACGGCACCTCGCCGTTCCGCAACCGCCGGACCACCTCCCCCACGCCGTACTCCCGCACCCACCGCCCGGCGATCTCGTCGCCGGGCTCGACGACCCGAGTGAGGAAGACCCGTCCGAGCAGTTCACCGTCCGGATCGTCGCCGATGTTCATGTCAGCGCTCCGATGGCCATGGGGACGCCTCGTGGTACTCCCGTACGCAGTTGCAGCGCCAGGGCGACGTCCGTCGCGTCCGGACGGTCGTGGCCGACGAGGTCCGCGACGGTCCAGGCCACGCGCAGCACCCGGTCGAGCCCGCGAGCGGTCAGGACGCCCCGCTCCAGGTTGCGCTCCGCGTCGTCCATGGCACCGGCCACGGCATGCCAGCGGCTGCGCAGCTCGCGTCCGGGGATGTCGCTGTTGGTGCGCCACGGCGTACCGGCGAGACGGGCCACCGCTCGCTCCCTGGCCTCCCGGACCCGGTCGGCCACCGTGGCCGTGGACTCACCCCGGGCGCCCCGCTCGGTCAGCTGGGCACGTGTGACCCGGTCCACCTCGACCCGCAGGTCGACCCGGTCGAGGAGAGGGCCGGACAGCCTGGCCTGGTAGCGCCGGATCGAGGAGGGCGGGCACTCGCACAGGTCGTCCGTCTGGGAGAAGCGGCCGCAGGGGCACGGGTTGGCCGCCAGCACCATCAGGAACCGCGCCGGGAAGCGCACCACCCCCGCACTGCGGGCGATCACGACATGGCCCGCCTCCAGCGGCTGCCGGAGGGCGTCCAGGGCCCGACTGCTGAATTCGGGGGTTTCGTCCAGGAAGAGAACGCCTCGGTGCGAGAGGGACACCGCGCCGGGCCGGGCGATGCCGGGACCCCCGCCGACCAGCGCCTGCATCGTCGCCGAGTGGTGCGGGGCGCAGTAGGGCGCGACGTCGATCAGGGGCTTGCCCGCAGGCAGCAGGCCCGCGACCGAGTGCACCGCCGTGACCTCCAGCGACTCCTGGCGGTCGAGCGGCGGCAGGAGGGCGGGCAGCCGCTCCGCGAGCATCGTCTTGCCCGCCCCCGGCGGTCCCTCCAGGAACAGGTGATGTCCGCCCGCCGCGGCGACCTCCACGGCCGTCCGTGCCGACGTCTGGCCCACGACGTCGGCGAGGTCGTGGTCGAGCTGTGCGGCACCCACGCCGTGCATTCCCGTGGCCGCGCCGGTGCCCGGCACCCGCAGGCCGGCGAGGAGCGGGTCGGGGCGGCCCATCTCGTCCGGCTCCTCCTCCGGCACCGGCTCGTCCGCGAGGACCGCGATCAGCTGCCGCAGACTGCGCACTCCCAGCACGGACACACCGGGCACCAAGGAGGCCTCGGCGGCGGCACACTCCGGCACCACCACCTGCTCGTAGCCGGCGTCCGCCGCGGCCAGTACCGCCGGGAGGATGCCCCGCACCGGCCGCACCCGGCCGTCGAGTCCCACTTCTCCGATCATCACGATGTCGGCGAGCACCCGTGGATCGATCCGCTCGGCCGCCCCCAGCACCGCGGCCGCGACGGCCAGGTCGAAGCCGCTGCCGCTCTTCGGGACGGACGCCGGGCTCAGGCCGACCGTCAGCTTCTTCTGGGGCCACGAGGCGCCCGAGTTGACCACCGCGGCCCGGACCCGGTCCCGGCTCTCCGTCAGGCTCTTGTCCGGCAGTCCCACCAGGGTGAACGCCGCGACCCCCGGTTCCAGGTCGGCCTGGACCTCGACCACCACGCCCTCGACGCCCACCAGCGCCACCGAACACGTACGTGCGAAACCCATCTCAGGCCACCCCCCGCACATGCTCGACCACGGGTGCGCCGCGGCTGGGCAGGACGACTCCCACCACGTCGATGCGGACGCCTCCCGGCGGTGCCCCTCCGTGTGCGTGGATCCAGCGTTCGGCCAGGCCCCGCAGCCGCTGCGCCTTGTCGGGGGTCACCGCGGCCATCGGGTGCTCGAAGAACCCGGCCCGCCGCGTCTTGACCTCGCAGACGACCAGAACGTCGCCGTCCCGCGCCACGATGTCGATCTCACCGGTCCTGCCGCAGCGCCAGTTGCGCTCCAGGAGCGTCATTCCGGCCTCCGCCAGCCGCCGCGCGGCCAGCGTCTCGCCGTACTTGCCGAGTGCGCTGCGTGCCTGATGTGTGTTCATGTCGGCACCACCTCCGGCGCCAACCGTCACGCAACCGCCCCCAAGAAGTGGATCTTGGTGGACTACTCGGCGGTTGTGGAAAACCCCGTCACCCCGGCGGGGGAAATCTCAGCGGACCGACCTCGGCCGGCCCGAGCAGGCCTCAGCCGTCCTCAGCTGCCCGGCATCTCCAGATCACTCTTGTTCAGCTCCTCGATGTTCACGTCCTTGAACGTGAGCACCCGCACCTGCTTCACGAACCGAGCGGGCCGGTACATGTCCCACACCCAGGCATCCGCCATGGACACCTCGAAGAACACCTCACCCTGGACCGAGTGCACCTGCATCTCGTAGTCGTTGGTCAGATAGAAGCGCCGCTCGGTCTCGATCACGTATTTGAACAGACCGACGACATCGCGGTACTCCCGGTAGAGCTTGAGCTCCATCTCGGTCTCGTACTTCTCGAGGTCCTCGGCGCTCATGGCATGTTCCCCTTCAGCCGTGCGATCCCACCATTGTGCGCCAGTCCCGCGAGCCCCTAGACGATCTCGGTGTCCAGGGTCACGGGCCCGGCCGGGGGACCTTCGTCGAGCAGCCTGCTCAGCAGCTCGGCGAGTCTGGTCGGATACACCGTCTCATGTGCCTGGCTCAGTTCCCGACACGTCCACCAGCGCGCTCCGGCGACACTGCGCCGTTCCAGTTCGGTCAGCCCTCCGGCCTCGGTGACCGTCTGGGTCGTACGGGCCAGGTAGTACCACTCGTCCTGGTCCCAGCGGCGACCCGCGAACGGGAAGGAGCACATCCGCCGCCACAGGACCGGGCCGAGCTCGACCTCGGTGATGCCGGTCTCCTCGGCGAGTTCCCTGAGGGCGGCCTCCTCACGAGTCTCGTCGCCCTCGATGCCGCCGCCGGGCGTGAACCACCAGTCGTCGGCCGGGTCGTCCGGCTCGTGACCGTGCAGGAGAAGGATGCGGTCGTCGGGGTCGAGCAGGACGACCCGGGCAACTTTCCGCAGACCGCCCTTGTACGAGTCCTGGCCCGTGTCCGGCGCCTCAGCGGGCACCGGAAGGCTCCGTCCGCGTCCGGGAGCGGCCGCCGAACAGCTTGGCGACCGGGCCGTACGCGCCACCGCCGAGGACGAGCACGCCTCCGCCGACGATCAGCGCGACGATCGTACGGAGCGGACCGGGTGAGGACAGCGCGCCGAGCGTCTCGAAGCCGCTCGGCCGCTCCAGCATGCCGTTCATGGGCCAGACGACGGCGTCCACCCGGGCCGACACGGCGCTCCGCGCCACCGTGCCACGGGCCGCGTCGCTGAGGTGGGCGGTGGAGTCCAGGGAGCCCGCTCGCTCGTCACCCAGCAGGAACAGCCGGCCCTCCGGAACCTTCACGGCCGCGAAGCCCGTGATCTCGGCCGCGCTGCCAGCGGGCAGATACGGCTCGTCGATCTGCTTGCCGTTGACGGTCAGCTTGCCCTCGGTGCAGCAGGCCACGGTGTCGCCGCCGACCGCGACCACCCGCTTGACCACGGGGGCGTTGGTCACCCAGCTCTCGTCCGTGAAGACGACGACGTCGCCACGGCGTATCTCACCGCCGTCGATGCGCTGGGCCAGGACCCGGTCGCCGGCGTCGATCGTCGGCGTCATCGAGCTGGTGGGCACGGTGTACGGGCGGTAGGCCACCGCTGCCCAGGCGAAGCCCCCGAGGAACAGCACGAGGCCCAGTGCGACGGCCAGTCCGGACAGTCTCTGTCCGGTCCGGCTGCCCACCGGGCCCGTGTCCGTGCCGCCGCTGCGCGGGGCTGTACGCGTCGTGCTCTCGCCACCCATGGGTCCGCACCCTACCCGGCGCTACCTGACCCGGTCAGCCCTCCGGCCCCGACCAAGGTCACAAGCTGTACGAGGGTTTTGTCGAGCCTTGACCTCAGCGGGTCTCGGCCACCGCGATCTTCCGACGGCGCCACAGCGCCACCGGCACCACGCCGACGAAGGCGAGCGCGTTCGGCGCGACCGTCAGGGCCGCGGACGCCGCCGACTGGGTGTTCAGACCGGACTGGTCGAAGGTGTCCGGGACGGGCAGGGTGCCCCAGCGGTTGATCGGCCAGGCCTTCACGATGGCGCGGCCGACGACCTCGCTCACCGGGACCATGCCGTGGTGCCTGTCGTTCTGGTTGTAGCGCGAGTCGCGCGAGTTCTGCCGGTGGTCGCCCATGACCCAGATGGAGCCCTCGGGGACCTTCACCGTGAACTGGCCGCCCTGGTCGTCCTGGCTGCACGGGGTGTTGCCCGGGTAGACGTACGCCGACTCGTTCAGTGCCTTGCCGTTGACCTTCAGCGGGCCGGTGCCGTTGCACGAGACGGTGTCGCCGCCGACGCCGACGACCCGCTTGATCAGGTCCTTCTCCGACGGGGACGGCATCAGGCCGATCCAGCTGAGGAACGTCTGCACGGCGTTCGGGTTGGTCGTCGGCTCGCCCGCCAGCCAGTTGTCCGGGTCGTGGAAGACGACCACCTCACCGCGCTCGGGCTCGGAACCGAACCACGGGGTGAGCTTGTCGACCAGGACGCGGTCACCCTCCTGGAGGGTGTTCTGCATCGAGTCGGACGGAATCGAGAACGCCTGCACCAGGAACGTCTTGATCAGCAGCGCGAGCACGAGCGCGATGCCGATGAGGATCGGCAGCTCCTTCCAGAAGGAGCGCGGCTTCTTCGCCTTGGAGGACGAGCCGCCGCGTCCCTGATCGTCCGTTCCGGTCTCGTCGGTCCTCCTGCCGTCCTCGGCCGCCCCGGAGTCATTCCCGGAGGTCACGGCGCTGTCCGCGGCCGGGACGGCTGATTCCGCGGGTCGCCCGCGGTGCTCCTCGCCGTCGTGTCCGGACCGTGCGCCAACCGCCACATCCCCCACGCCAACTCCTCACTCTGTGCCGCTGCCTGCCCCACGTTCGGCGCAGGCCCACCACTCCCATAACGAGCGGGAGTTCCGCAGGGCTCGGGAGTTGGATAGATGCGTTCGGATCGTCGTGAGCAACCCTAAGCGACAGCTCGGGAGCCGCGGTCGCCCCGGACCCCGAGTCGGACACGGATGCGTAGGTTTTCGGCTCCTCGAGCGTGGTCCAGTGGCCGAAGGGCCAGGCGATGACCCTGGCGCGTCCCACCACCGAGTCCTCGGAGACCGTGCCGCCGTAGTCGGTGTTCTGGTGTGCGCGGGAGTCCGCGGAGTTGGCCCGGTGGTCACCCATCACCCACAGCCGCCCCTGCGGGACGGTGATGTCGAACTGTGTCGTGGACGGGGCGTTTCCGGGATACAGGTATTCCTCGACCAGGGGAACGCCGTTGACGGTGACTCGCCCTTGCGTGTCACAGCACGTGACACGGTCGCCACCCACGCCGACGACCCGCTTGATGAGGTCCTTCTCGTCGTCGGACGGCAGCAGGCCGATGAAGGTGAGCCCCTCCTTGACCTGCTTGACGACGATGGGGTCGTCCTTCTTCGTGGTCGTCTGCTCGTCGTTGAGCCAGCCGCCGGGGTCCTTGAAGACGACGACGTCCCCGCGCTCGGGCTTGGAGCCGAACCACGGGGTGAGCTTGTCGACCAGGACCCGGTCGCCGATCTGGATCGTCTGCTCCATGGAGCCGGACGGGATCACGAACGCCTGGACGAGGAAGGTCTTCAGGACGAGGGCGATGAGGACGGCGACCCCGACGAGAAGGGGTATCTCCTTGACCGCGCCGCGCCTGCGGCGCCGCTTGACCTTCCGCTGGAGTTTCCGCCTCTCGGCGCGGGAACGGCTGCCGGTCGGGGCGGAGGAGCGGCGGGAGCCGGTGGGCAGCAGGTTCTCGGCCGCGCTGGCGGGCGCACCGCGCGGTTTGCCGCGGTTACCCATGGGCGCCGCCCACCGGGTCCGGCTCGCTCGGCTCCGGGCCGGGCACGCGCGCGTAGGCACCGGGGCGGTGCAGGCGGGTGAAGTGGCCGGTGGGCCAGACGATCCAGTCGGCCCGTCCGATGACGCCGCCGAGGGGAATCATGCCGCCGCCCGGTGAACCCAGGTGGTCCCGTGAGTCGCTGGAGTCGCTGCGGTGGTCACCGAGGACGAACAGGGTGCCGGCGGGCACCTCGACGTCGAAGGGCACCGTGGAGGGGCTGTCGCCGGGGTACAGGAACGTCGACTCGTCGACCGACCGGCCGTTCACCTCGATCCTCCCCTCCCTGTCACAGCAGACCACGTGGTCTCCCCCTACCCCCACAACGCGCTTGACGTAGTCCCCGTCCCCGAAATACCCCGTTCCGTCGAACACGACAACATCGCCGCGCTGCGGTTCGGAACCGAAACGGTACGCCAACTTATTTACGAGAACGCGGTCCCCGATCCTCAATCCGCTTTCCATGGATCCGCTGGGAATCTGGAAGGGCCGCACCACGAAGGTGCTGAGCAGCAGCAGGAACAGCAGGCAGAGCAGCAGGGTCAGGGTGATCCGTCCGCCGGGCAGCCATTCGGCTGCCCGCGACACCAACGCGGAACGCGACCGGTCCTCCGGCCCTCCTGAGTCCGAGATCTCCTCGGCGTCGGAAGGGCGGGAGGAGCGGTCGCGCTCCGTCGGCTGTGCTTCGGTGTCCATCGGGGCCAGATGCTATCCGGCCCCGCTGTGGGACTCCGCGCGCGATCAGTTGTCGCGCTTCTCCTTGATCTTCGCGGCCTTGCCGCGCAGCTCGCGCAGGTAGTAGAGCTTGGCGCGACGCACGTCACCGCGGGTGACGAGCTCGATCTTCTCGACGATCGGGGTGTGCACCGGGAAGGTGCGCTCGACGCCGACGGAGAAGGAGACCTTGCGGACCGAGAAGGTCTCGCGGACACCGGCGCCCTGGCGGCGGATGACTACGCCCTTGAACTGCTGCACACGGGAGCGGTTGCCCTCGATGACGCGGACGTGGACGTTGACCGTGTCACCGGGGCGGAAGGCCGGGACGTCGGTGCGCAGCGACGCGGAGTCGACGGAGTCGAGCAGGTGAGACATTTCGTCTGCTTTCCTCGCTGATGCCACAGGTCATCAACGGAAACTAGGTTCTTTGGGTGGAGTTGCGCGGATCGGGGCGGGCGTCGTATCCCCCTGTGGCAGGGGCGCACGCCGGACGACGCACAACAGCGGCCTATTCTTCCACGCCCTCTGGCCTGCGCCAAAATCGTCCGTACGGCTCCCCTGCCGGATCCGGCGCCCAGCCCAGGATGGAGAGCATCTCGCGGTCCTTCTTGTCGAAGACCTTGGGCTCGCAACGCTCGATCAGATCGGGCCGGTTGGCCGCCGTGCGCTTGAGGGCCTCGTCGCGGCGCCAGCGGGCGATCTTGCCGTGGTGGCCGCTGAGCAGCACGTCCGGGATGCCGCGCTCACGCCATCGGGGCGGCTTGGTGTAGACGGGGCCTTCCAGGAGGTTGGCCATGGCCCCGGGCGCGAAGGAGTCGTCCTGGTGCGACTCGGCGTTGCCCAGGACTCCGGGCAGCAGCCGGGCCACGGCCTCGGTGACGACGAGTACGGCCGCCTCGCCGCCGGCGAGGACGTAGTCGCCGATGGAGACCTCGTAGACCGGCATCCGGGTCGCGTACTCGTCGATGACGCGGCGGTCGATGCCCTCGTAGCGGGCGGGTGCGAAGACCAGCCAGGGGCGCTCGGAGAGCTCGACGGCGAGTTCCTGGGTGAAGGGGCGGCCGCTGGGCGTGGGGACGATCAGCGCGGGCGCGTGGGAGCCCGTCTCGTAGCCGTCCGCGAGGATCTCGTCGAGTGCGTCGCCCCACGGCTCGGTCTTCATGACCATGCCCGGACCGCCGCCGTACGGGGTGTCGTCGACCGTGTTGTGGCGGTCGTAGGTCCAGGACCGCAGGTCGTGCACGCGCACGTTCAGCTGTCCACGCGCGCGTGCCTTGCCGACGAGGGAGACGTTCAGGGGTTCCAGGTACTCGGGAAAGATCGTGACGACGTCGAGCCGCATTACGCCTCTTCCCCGGAGGCGTCGTCCCTGGAGGACGCGATCACCGCGTTGTCGTCGATCAGGCCCGGCGGGGGATCGATGACCGCCCGCTGCTCCTCGAGGTCGATCTCGGTGACGATCTCCTCGACGAAGGGGATCATCACCTCGCTCCCGTCGGCCCGCTCGACGATGAAGAGGTCCTGGGACGGCAGGTGCGAGATCTCGGTGATCCGGCCCACCTCCACGCCGTCCTTGGTGACGACGTCGAGGTCCATGAGCTGGTGGTCGTAGTACTCGTCCTCGTCCTCCGGCAGTTCCTCCGGATCGACCTCGGCGATCAGGAGGGTGTTGCGCAGCGCCTCGGCGGCGGTGCGGTCACGCACGCCCTCGAAGCGCAGCAGGAGGCGCCCGCTGTGGACGCGGCCCGTCTCGATGGTGAGAGGACCGGTGGCGGCCGGCTCGGTGGCCAGGACTGCGCCGGGGGCGAGCCTGAGCTCCGGCTCGTCGGTACGTACCTCGACGGTGACCTCGCCCTTGATGCCGTGGGCGCGGCCGATCCGTGCGACTACCAGCTGCACTGTGCTTGCTCTCCTGTCATGCGACGGGCCGTTCGACGTCGGACATACGACATCGGGCCGGGGACGGCCCAGTGGCCCTCCCCGGCCCGAGCCGGTGCTGCGTTCGGCGCGTCAGCGCACGTGGTCGACGTCGACGAGGTCGACGCGGACACCGCGGCCGCCGATGGCGCCCACGACGGTGCGCAGGGCGCGTGCGGTGCGGCCGTTGCGGCCGATCACCTTGCCGAGGTCGTCGGGGTGGACCCGGACCTCGAGCACCCGTCCGCGGCGCAGGTCGCGCGAGGCGACCTGCACATCGTCAGGGTTGTCGACGATGCCCTTCACGAGGTGCTCGAGAGCCTCCTCGAGCATGCTCAGGCCTCGGTCGACGCGGACTCGGCCGGGGCGTCGTCCTTCTTCTCAGCCTTCTTCTTCTGGGTGATGGCCTCACCCTTGCCCTCGTCTTCGCCGCCGAGAGCCTCGAACAGCGGACGAGCGGCCTTCTCGGCGGGCTGGAGCAGCGGAGCCGGGGCGGGCTCGCCCTTGAACTTCTGCCAGTCGCCGGTCTTCTTCAGGATGGCGAGCACGGGCTCGGTCGGCTGAGCGCCGACGGAGAGCCAGTAGGCGACGCGGTCGGCGTCGACCTCCATGCGCGAGGGGTTCTGCACCGGGTGGTACAGGCCGATCTCCTCGATCGCACGGCCGTCACGACGGGTGCGGGAGTCGGCGACGACGATGCGGTAGTGAGGCGAACGGATCTTGCCCAGACGCTTCAGCTTGATCTTGACTGCCACGGGAGTGGGTTCTCCTGGTTTTGACGTGGTTGGGCACGGCAGATGGCCGCGTGGGGTTGCGGTACCCGAGTGCCCGATGGACGCGTCAGCCGGAGGCGAGAGGGTTCCTGTGCGGCTGTCGAGTACAGCTGGCCATTCTGCCACACTCCGCGGGCCGACTCCGACCGCGGGGCCCCGAGGCATGCCTGAGGGGCGCCCGGCGCCACGGGGTGCCGCTGCCTTACGGCTGCAACGACGCCCCGCGCCCCTGCCGTCCGCACGTCCGGCACCCACGAGATGCCGGGGAGGCGGTCAGCTCGCCGCCGCGCCCACGATCTCCGGGATGCGGAACGGCTTCCCGCATCCTCCGCACACGATGGGCGCCTGGGCCAGTACCGACGGGACGACCCGGACGTTGCGCCCGCAGTCGCAGACCGCTTTGACACGGACCCCGCCACCGGAGGAGCCGTGGCGGGCGGCCGGGCCCCGGAAGGTGCTGGACGTGTCGGCGGCGGTCGCCACCGAGTGGGCCTTGAGGGCGCGCTGGAGGCGCTCGATGGTCGGGCGGTAGCGGCGCTTCGCCTCGGGCGTGAGCGTGACCAGGGAGAAGCCGCTGCTGGGGTGCGGTTCCTCGGGGTGGTCCAGGCCCAGCTCCTCGGCGATCGCGAGGAATCTGCGGTTGTGGTAGCGGCCGGCGCGGGACGTGTCGCGGATGCCGCGCGCGGCGGCGATGCCATGGACTGCCTCGTGAAGCAGTCGCTCGAAGGAGAGCTCGTGACCGCACGCGGACGACGACTCCCCGATCAGGGACTCTGGCGCGGCAAGATCGGGCAGCTCGGGGTGGTACCGCTGAATGTCGGCCCACGCCTCTGCCAGCTCTGCGGCGAGAACAGGTGGTGTCTGTGTCGTGCTCACGTAATGACAACGAGCCAGGGTGCCGCTGTGTTCCGATTCCGGGGCATCCCAAATAATTTGCACGTACCCGTCAGTTGCCGCTGATGCGTCCTAGCGAGGGCGGGTGCGCTGATCTGCGGATAAGCCTCGCAGCTCGTCACAAGCTGGTGCGTAGCCTGACGTACGCCCCGGCGCGTAGACGATGTCCACGCGCCGGGGTACGTGTGTTCCGCAGATGCGCAAGAGACGTTTCGGTCGCTCTCCCGCCGGAGGGGCGCTACTCAGTAGGCGCGCGCGACGATCGCGACGTTACCCGGTGCGTCGCCGTCCTGCGGCACCGACCCGTCCTCGGCGACCAGACACCGTACGGTCACCGAGTGCTCGGCGAGCTTGGCCTCGCCCTCTTCGCCGAGGTTCGCCCAGGGGATGCGCGCCCAGCCGCCGGCAACGGCGGCCTCGACGGCCTCCTCGATCCTCGACACCTCGGACGTACGGGATTCGCGGCGCTCACGGGACTGCTTCAGCAGCAGCGCCTGGTCCTCTTCGAGGATCGCGGGGAGGAGGCCGACGAGGGAGTCCAGGGCCACCGGCTCCTTGCCTCCCGGGATGCGGCGGGCCAGCATCGCGGTGCCGTTCTCCAGGTCACGGGGCCCGATCTCGATCCGTACGGGCACTCCCTTCAGCTCCCAGTCGACGGCGCGGCGGCCGAAGGGGGTGTCCACCCGGTCGTCCACCTGGACGCGTACGCCCGCCGCCTTCAGCAGGTCGCCGAGCTCGCGGACCTTGGCCAGAACCGCCTCGTCGCCCTTGATGGCGAGGACGACGGCCTGGGTCTGCGCCAGGCGAGGCGGGACCCGGAGGCCGTTGTCGTCGCCGTGCATCATCACCAGGGCGCCGATCATGCGCGTGGTCGAGCCCCAGGAGGTCTGCCAGACCAGTTCCTGCGTGCCGTCCTTCGACAGGTACGAGGTGTTGAAGGCCTTGGCGAAGTTCTGGCCGAGCTCGTGGCTGGTGGCCATCTGGAGGGCCTTGCCGTCGCCCATCATGCCTTCGAGCGTGAGGGTGTTGATCGCGCCGGCGAACCGCTCCTTGACGGTCTTGCGTCCGGGGACGACGTCCATGGCGAGGACGTTCACCATGAAGTCCTCGTAGACCTCGCGGTGGATGTGCGAGGCGAAGTCGCGCGCGTCCTCGAAGGTGGCGTGCGCGGTGTGGCCCTCCTGCCACAGGAACTCGCTCGTGCGCAGGAACAGGCGGGGCCTGAGTTCCCAACGGACCACGTTGGCCCACTGGTTGATCAGCAGGGGCAGGTCGCGGTAGCTCTGCACCCACTTCGAGAAGTAGTCGTTGATGATCATCTCGGAGGTGGGGCGGACGACCGCCGGCTCCTCCAGCTCCTTGCCGCCGCCGTGCGTGACCACGGCCAGCTCCGGCGCGAATCCCTCGACGTGGTCCGCCTCGCGCGCCAGGTACGACTGCGGGATCAGCAGCGGGAAGTACGCGTTCTGGGTACCCGTCTCCTTGATGCGGGCGTCCATCTCGGCCTGCATCCGCTCCCACAGCCCGTACCCGTACGGTCGGATCACCATGGTGCCGCGCACCGGGCCGTTGTCGGCCAGCTCGGCCTTGCTGATCAGATCCTGGTACCAGCGCGGGAAGTCGTCCGCGCGGGGCGTGAGAACGGGTGCCTTTGCCATGGCGCGATGGTACGGGCCCAGATTGCCGGGATGTGAATTCTCGCCACTCGGGCTGCGAACCCGCAAACCGGGCCCGACAACCCCTGGACGCGGGGTCGAGTGCGGAGTTATCTGGCATACGGGGGGAGTGCGGCGCACGTCACGGGGGCTACGGAATCGGGCACAGCGACAACTCTCGGCGGATTGGGGCGCGTATCCATGACACCTACGCTCGTGCGGCAGCACCTGTCTCATACGGGAGGAGCACCCCGTGTGGACTTCGGTGCACGCGCGCGTGACTGGTCCGAGATCCAGGAGCGGATGCTGGTCCCGCTCTACGAGGCCGTCTACGAGCGACTCGAAGTGGGCCCGGGAGCAAGGCTGTTGGGCCTCGACTGCGGCTCCGGGCTCGCCCTGCTGATGGCGGCCTCCAGAGGTGCCGCGGTGACCGGTGTCGACGCCTCCCCCGAGCGGCTGGCCCTCGCCAGGGAGCGGCTGCTGCCGCCGGCGTGGGGCACGCGCGCGGGGGGCGGCACCCGGCTCGTCGAAGGGGCGCCCGGGGACGCGGCCGACCCGGACGCGCCCGCGTACACCCTGATGACCGCCTTCGAGCCCATCGGGTGTCTGGCGGGTGACTCG
The DNA here is from genome assembly GCF_055578365.1 of Streptomyces sp. NPDC033131. Lineage (NCBI taxonomy): Bacteria > Bacillati > Actinomycetota > Actinomycetes > Kitasatosporales > Streptomycetaceae > Streptomyces > Streptomyces sp. NPDC033131. The sequence goes on along the minus strand of NZ_JBVIPA010000047.1, from coordinate 34,152 downwards.
GAGGGGCTCGCGGAACTGCTCGCCTCCGCGGTGCCGCTCGCCGCGCGCGGGGCGTCGGTGGTGCTGGCCGGCTGGGGTCCACCGGAGCGGTGTGCCACGTCGTCCGTGCTGCGGGTGGCCACCAAGCTGGCGGATCCGCTGCGCGGCACGGGCAGTTGGCGTCTCACCCTGAGGGACGACCTGGAGGAGGTCGCCCACCGGGCCGGCCTCGAGCCGGACGGCTCCGGCCGGGTCGCCTGCCCCTTCGGGTATGCCGACGTCGGCAGCGCCGTACGGGGACTGCTGTCGACGGGGCTCTTCGACGCGGCGATCTCCGCGACGGACCGGGTCCAGGTCGACAAGGAGCTGACGGAGGCCCTGCATCCGCATCAGCGCCGGGACGGCACGGTGTGGATGCCGAACGTGTTCCGCTACCTGATAGCGCGGGTCCCCTAGGCGTCGGGATCCCTCAGGCGCGTGATTCCCGCGATCCGGTACGCGATCGGGTACGCGGCCCTCTCCTCCGGCGTCTCGTTCGCCGGCAGCGCCTCGGCCGACGCGTCCAACCGGCCGCGGTGGCCGCGGAGTGTGTGGCAGGCCTCCTCGTAACACCCGTCGACGATCCGCATACAGGGACGTGACGACGCGGATCATGGACCGGCACTCGCGGAACGCGCTGAGGGCGCCCCTCCGAAGAGGGGCGCCCTCAGCGCCGTACAAGAGGCTGTCAGCCCATGAACTTCTTGAACTCGTCGGGCAGTTCGAAGTCCTGAGGAGCCTGCTGTCCCGGCACGCCGAAGGCGTTGCCGCCCTCGGCCGCCGCGGCGCGGCGCGCGGCCTCCTCCTGCTCCTGCTGCTTGCGCTTCATCGGGTTGCCGGAGCGCTGCTTGCCCTTGGCCTTCTTCGGCTGCTTCTTGGACCGGCCGGGACCGCCGCCCATCCCCGGAACGCCCGGCATGCCGGGCATACCGCCGCCCTGGGCCATGCGCGACATCATCTTGCGGGCCTCGAAGAACCGCTCGACCAGGCCCTTCACCGCGCTGACGTCGACGCCGGAACCCTTGGCGATACGGGCGCGGCGCGAGCCGTTGATGATCGTCGGCTCCTGGCGCTCGGCCGGGGTCATCGACTTGATGATGGCGGCCGTGCGGTCGACGTCCCGCTCGTCGAGGTTGTTGATCTGGTCCTTGATCTGGCCCATGCCGGGAAGCATGCCGAGCAGCTTGGAGATGCTGCCCATCTTCCTGACCTGCTCCATCTGGGCCAGGAAGTCGTCCAGGGTGAAGTCCTGGCCCTTCTTGGACGCCAGCTTGGAGGCCATCTGCTGGGCCTCTTCCTGACTGAACGTCTTCTCCGCCTGCTCGATCAGGGTGAGCAGGTCACCCATGTCGAGGATGCGGGAGGCCATCCGGTCAGGGTGGAAGGCGTCGAAGTCCTCCAGCTTTTCGCCGTTGGACGCGAACATGATCGGCTTGCCGGTGACCGAGGCGATCGACAGGGCCGCACCACCACGGGCGTCACCGTCGAGCTTGGAGAGCACCACGCCGTCGAAGCCGACGCCGTCGCGGAAGGACTCGGCGGTGTTGACCGCGTCCTGACCGATCATGGCGTCGACGACGAAGAGGATCTCGTCCGGCGAGACCGCGTCCCGGATGTCGGCTGCCTGCTGCATCATCTCGGCGTCGATGCCGAGGCGGCCGGCGGTGTCCACGATCACGATGTCGTGGACCTTGGTCTTCGCGTGCTCGATGGAGTCCCTGGCGACCTTGACCGGGTCGCCCACGCCGTTGCCCGGCTCGGGTGCGTAGACGGCGACGCCGGCCCGCTCGGCGACGACGCTGAGCTGGTTGACGGCGTTCGGGCGCTGGAGGTCGGCGGCGACCAGGATCGGCGAGTGGCCCTGCTCCTTCAGCCAGCGGGCGAGCTTGCCCGCGAGCGTGGTCTTACCGGCACCCTGCAGACCCGCCAGCATGATCACGGTCGGCGGCTGCTTGGCGAAGCGCAGACGGCGGGTCTCGCCGCCGAGGATCGTGACGAGCTCCTCGTTCACGATCTTCAGGACCTGCTGGGCCGGGTTCAGCGCCTTGGAGACCTCGACGCCGAGGGCACGCTCCTTGACGTTCTTGATGAACGTCCGCACGACCGGCAGGGCCACATCCGCTTCGAGGAGCGCGATGCGGATCTCGCGCGCGGTGGCGTCGATGTCCGCCTCGGAGAGCCGTCCCTTGCCGCGCAGGTTCTTGAAAGTCGCTGAGAGGCGATCGGAGAGAGTATCGAACACGGCGCTCGCGGTCCTCGGGGTTGTCGGTGGCTGGCTTCGGAATCGCCCTCCAGGGTATCCCGGCTCCACAAGACCGGGTCACTGCCGGTCAGCCCCGCAAGGTCTCCTCCAGTTTCCGCGCCACGGAGGCGGCCTCGTCGTTCGGCAGGGGCGAGCCGTCGGAGCCGGTCACGTAGAAGGCGTCCACGGCGTTGGCGCCCAGGGTGCTGACATGCGCGCTGCGCATCCGCACGCCCGCCTCCTCCAGCGCGTGCCCGATGCGGTGCAGCAGGCCGGGCATGTCCTGGGCGCGGACCTCGATGACGGTGGCCAGTCGGGACGCGGCCGGGTGGACGGTGACGCGGGGCGGCGGCGCCACGACTCCCCGGCGGCGCGGGTAGGCGGCGTCGCGCTCGGCGAGGCGGCCCGTGATGTCCAGGGAGCCGTCGAGGGCACGTACGAGATCGGCGCGCAGCCGGGCGGCCTGGGGCAGGGAGCCGTACTCGGCGGCGACCCGCCAGTTCAGCAGCAGGACGGAGCCCTCGACGCCGTCGGGCAGGTCCAGGGCCCGCAGCTCGGCCGTGCGGACGGTCAGGCGGTGCATGGCGAGGACTCCGGCCACGGCGGGCAGCACGCCCGGCTGGTCCGGTACGGCGATGAGCAGTTCCACGCCGAGGGGTTCGGGATCGCCGGCCGGCTGCTCCTCGACCGGCGGCGGCTCGGTCTGCGCGCGCAGGGCGAGCACCGGGCCGCCGGTGGCGATCGACTCGATCGCGAGCCGTTCCTGCTCGGCGGTGGGCGCGGCGGACTCGGGCTCGTCCGGCAGCTCCCCGGACAGGACCGCGTGGACCCGCTTGACCAGGTCGGCGACGAGCGAGCCCCGCCAGGACGACCAGGCCGCCGGTCCGGTGGCCAGCGCGTCCGCCTCGGTGAGCGCGTGCAGCAGTTCCAGCGTGCCCTGCGAGCCGACCGCGTCGGCGACCGAGCGCACGGTGGCCGGGTCCTCCAGGTCGCGCCGGGTGGCGGTGTCGATGAGCAGCAGGTGATGGCGTACGAGGGTGGCGAGCACCGACACGTCCGCGCGGTCGAAGCCGATCCGGGCGGCCACGTCCTTGGCGATGATCTCGCCGGCCACCGAGTGGTCGCCGGGCCAGCCCTTGCCGATGTCGTGCAGCAGCGCGGCGACCAGGAGGAGGTCGGGGCGGCTGACGCGGCGGGTGAACTCGGAGGCGCGGACGGCGGTCTCGATGAGGTGCCGGTCCACCGTCCAGACGTGCACGGCGTTGCGCTGCGGGCGGCAGCGCACCCGCTCCCAGTCGGGCAGCAGGCGGGTGATCAGGCCCTCCGCCTCCAGTGCCTCCCACACGTCGATGGTGGGCGGGCCGGAACCGAGCAGGGTCACGAGCTGTTCGCGCGCCTCTGCGGGCCAGGGCGCGGGCAGGGCGCGTGCGCCCGCCGCCATGCGCCGCACGGCGTGCAGGGAGAGCGGAAGGCCGGCCTGCGCCGCGGCGGCCGCGGCCCGCAGCGGAAGCACGGGGTCGCGTTCGGGGCGCGCGGCGCGGGCGAGCACCACCTCGCCGTCCTGCTCCACGACCCCCTCGGCCAGCGGTGAACGGTCGGCGACGGGCTTGCCGCCCCCGAGCATGGCGCGCAGACGCGGCCGCACGGCGCGCGACCTGAGCACGCGCCCCACCTCGCGCCAGGTGACATCACTGGCGTACGAGATGACCCGCGCCGCCTCGTACACCTGCCGCAGCAGCGTGTCGGCGTCGAGCAGGCCGAGCTCGGCCGCGACCTGGTCCTGCTCCTGGAGTGCGAGCCGGTCGGTCGCGCGCCCGGTCGTCAGGTGCAGGGCGTCACGGACGTCGAGGAGCCGGCGCCGGGCGTCGTCGAGGCCCTCGCGCGGGGCGTCGGCCAGCCAGGAGGCGGCGACGGCGCGCAGGGCGGTGGCGTCGCGCAGGCCCCCGCGGGCCTCCTTGAGGTCGGGTTCCAGGAGGTACTGCAGCTCGCCCTGCCGCTCGGCGCGCTCGGCGCACAGCTCCTGGAGCTCGGGGAGACGTTTCGGCGCCTGGTTGCGCCAGTCGGCGAGGACGGCCGTACGCAGGCCGGCCGTGAGGCCGAGGTCGCCCGCGAGGTGCCGGGCGTCCAGCAGGCCCAGCTGCACCTTGAGGTCCTCGCCGGCGGTCTTGCGGGCCTCGGCCGGCGTACGCACGGAATGGTCGAGGGCCAGGCCCAGGTCCCAGACGGGGTACCAGATGCGGTCGGCCAGGGCGGCGACCGCGCCGGAGTCGCTGCCGTCGTGCAGCAGCACCAGATCCAGGTCGCTGCGTGGGGACAGTTCGCCGCGGCCGTATCCGCCGACGGCGATGAGGGAGACGCCACGCACCTCCCCCGCCGCGTTGAACAGACCCGACAGCCAGTCGTCGGTCAGCTCGGCGAGGGCGGCACGGCGCGGCGGCCCGGACCGCGCCCCCTCTGTGAGGAGGCGCAGCCGGGCCGCCGCGTAACCGCTGGGTCCCGAGTCCTCTGCATCCTTGCGCACGTCCGTACTCGTCACCCAGTGGCTCCTGTTCTGTTCTTCTGTCAGAGCGCGTCCGGGCCGCGCTCGCCGGTGCGGACCCGTACGGCGGTCTCGACCGGGAGGGACCAGACCTTGCCGTCACCGATCTTGCCGGTGCGGGCCGCCTTGACGATGACGTCGATCAGACCCTCGGCGTCGTCGTCCTCGGCCAGCACCTCGATGCGGATCTTCGGGACCAGGTCGACCGTGTACTCGGCACCGCGGTAGACCTCGGTGTGGCCCCGCTGACGACCGTAGCCGCTCGCCTCGGTGACCGTCAGGCCGTGGACCCCGAAGGCCTGGAGGGCTTCCTTGATCTCGTCGAGCCGGTGAGGCTTCACGACGGCGGTGATGAGCTTCATGCGTCCACCTTCTTCCCGGTGTCGGCCACCGGGGCCGGAACTGCGGTCGTGCGGGCGGCACCACCGCCGGCACCGCTGAAGTCGTATGCGGTCTCGGCGTGCTCGGCCGAGTCGATGCCGGCCACCTCGACGTCCTCGGAAACCCGCATGCCGATCGTCTTGTCGATCAGGAAGGCGAGGATCGCGGAGGCGACGAGCGAGTACGCGAGAACCGCGAAGACACCGGCGCACTGCTTCCAGAACTGGGTCATGCCGCCGCCGTAGAAGAGGCCTTCGACGGTGGACTGACCGTGACCGCTGGCGAAGAGGCCGACCAGCAGGGAGCCGACGACACCGCCGACCAGGTGGACGCCGACGACATCGAGCGAGTCGTCGTAGCCGAACTTGTACTTCAGGCCGACGGCCATGGCGCACAGGACACCGGCGATGGCGCCGACGGCGATCGCGCCGAGCGGGGAGACCGCACCACCCGAGGGGGTGATGGCGACCAGACCGGCGACCGCGCCGGAGGCGGCACCCAGGGTGGTGAACGCGCCGTGGCGGATCTTCTCGTAGATCAGCCAGGCCAGCATGGCGGCGGCGGTGGCGATCTGCGTGTTGACGAACATCAGCGCGCCGACGCCGTCGTCGTTGCCGAGCCACGAACCGGCGTTGAAGCCGAACCAGCCGAACCACAGCAGACCGGCGCCGAGCATGACCAGCGGCAGGCTGTGCGGACGCATCGGGTCCTTCTTGAAGCCGACGCGCTTGCCGATGACCAGGATCACGCCGAGTGCCGCGGCACCGGCGTTGATGTGCACCGCCGTACCACCGGCGAAGTCGATCACGCCCAGCTCGAAGGCCCAGCCACCGGAGCCCCAGACCCAGTGCGCGACCGGGAAGTAGACGACCGTGGCCCACAGGGCGACGAACAGCGCCCACGCCGTGAACTTCACGCGGTCCGCGAGGGCACCGCTGATCAGGGCGGGCGTGATGATGGCGAACATCATCTGGAAGACCATGAAGACGAAGATCGGGATGGTGTAGCCGTCCCACAGCTGCGTCAGGCCGATGTTGCTGAGGCCGAGCCAGTCCGAGTTCCAGCCGACGATGCCGCCGGAGTCGGTACCGAAGGCCATCGAGAAGCCGTACAGCACCCACAGGATGGTGACGATCCCGATACTGATGAAGCTCATCATCAGCATGTTCAGGGTGCTCTTGACCCGGACCATGCCTCCGTAGAAGAAGGCCAGGCCCGGAGTCATGATCAGCACCAGGGCGGAACAGATGAGCATGAAGCCCGTGTTGGCGGCAGACAGCGTGGGTGCTTCTGCGGCGAGCGTGATGGCTGCTGGTGCCATCGGCGTCTCCTCGTCGTTGGTACGGCCCCGTGCGGGCGAAGCCTGAGCGGATTGAGGGGTGGGCCGGTTATGCGCCATGAGATTGACGCAGCGCCGTTTCGGTCGAAGCCCCTCGTTGTTTCGCCGCCGTGACGAAGGCACCTCGCGTGTTACGCCTAGATGAACTGGCAGATATTGGACGCGCCGATCGTTATCGTGGCGCAACCTTCGGCGAGGGACGGAAACCGGCCGCGGCCGGCCTTCCGATGACCTGGCACGGGGGAGCCGAGTCGGGCAGTTCGGGAGGGCCGGCCACGGCCGGGGTTCAGGGGATTCCCTGGGGTGTCAGACCGCCTCTGCGGTCTCGGGCAGCTCGATGGCCAGCTGCTCGGTGAGGTCCACGACCTCGGCGAGATCACCGAAATCGCGTACAGCCGTGTCGACCGTCTTTCGGATACGAGTGTTGACGCGCTCCGAGCGCACCTTCTTGGCTTCCAGCATGGCCCGCTTGGCCAGCACCGCACTGCGCTCGGGCTCTCGCTGGAGCAGGTGGACCGTGGCCAGACCGATCAGGTTGAGTGCGTACGAACGCTGGTGATCGGAATCGTCGGTGAACAGCTCGACGGCCCGCTGCATCAAGGGCTCGGCAAGGGAGGCGTAGGTGGGGCTGCGGCCGGCGACGTAGGCGAGGTCGCGGTAGGAGTGGGAGTTCTCGCCGTACAGCTCGGCCTCGGAGAAGAAGCTGATCCAGTCGGGGTCCGGCTCGTCCCACTCGTCGGCGTCGGCGAAGGTGTCCTCGGCCATCCGGACCGCCCTCTTGCACTTGCCGGGCTGCCCCATGTTGGCGTAGGCGCGGGCCTCCATCGCATACAGCATGGACTGGGTGCGCGGGCTCGCGCAGTCCCGGCTGCCGTACTGCGCGAGGTGGATCAGCTCCAGGGCGTCCTCGGGCCGCCCGAGGTGGATCATCTGGCGGCTCATGCTCGACAGGATGTAGGAACCGAGCGGCTTGTCGCCCGCCTCCTTGGCCGCGTGCAGGGCGAGCACGAAGTACTTCTGGGCGGTGGGCTGCAGCCCCACGTCGTACGACATCCAGCCGGCCAGTTCGGCGAGCTCGGCCGCGACCTTGAACAGCCTCCGGGTGGTGGTCTCGGGCTGTGGCTCCTGGAGGAGGTCGGTCACCTCGTGCAGCTGGCCGACGACCGCCTTGCGGCGCAGGCCGCCGCCGCACTGGGCGTCCCACTGGCGGAACATCACCGTCGTCGACTCGAGAAGGTCCAGCTCGGGGCGGGACAGCCGGCCCCGGCGGGCCGCGGAGGAGGACGGCTCGGGCTCGCGGTGCGGGGACGGGGCCCCGGGCACCAGCCAGCGCTGCATGGGCTCGATGAGGGACGGGCCCGCGGACAGGGCCAGCGAGCTCCCGAGGAAGCCGCGCCGCGCGAGCATCAGGTCGCTGCGCGAGAACTCGCTGAGCAGGGCCACCGTCTGCGGACCCGTCCAGGGCAGGTCCACGCCGGTCGCCGAGGGTGCCTGGCGAGCGGCGCGCAGGCCGAGGTCCTCGACGGAGACGACACAGCCGAACCGCTCGGAGAACAGCTCGGAGAGGATCCGGGGGATCGGCTCGCGGGGGTTCTCGCCGTCCAGCCAGCGGCGCACCCGCGAGGTGTCGGTGGAGATGTGGTTGGCGCCCAACTGGCGGGCCCGGCGGTTGACCTGGCGGGCGAGCTCACCCTTGGACCAGCCGCTGCGCACGAACCACGAAGCGAGCAGCTCGTTCGGGCGCCTGTCAGCGTTCGTTGCGTTTGTCGCGCTCGTCCCGCTACCGCCGTTGCCGCTCACTGGAACGCCCCCATCCCTGAGACCACTTGTCACTGAGTGCGCCAAGCCTTATCAGAATGCCGGTAAATACGGCTGCCCGTCCGGCTGTTGCCATCCTTCGAACGGGAACCCGAGTTGCCTCCGGCATACCCACAAGTGCATGTGCCCCCAGGACTCGTGCACTCAAAGTAATCCTACGATCACGCGTCCAGCCATGGCGATCCCGGAAACGCCACCATTCGCCACCCCTTCGAATGAACTCACGACTGCCTCCACGCGATTCACTTGACAGAGAACGACGCGGAGTGGCGGGTCGATGCGCACAGGGGCGCGCGAAGCCGGGCACACCACCCGGAGCGCTTCCGGGCGCCGACATGACCCGGACGTGACGGTGGAAACGGCAACGGAGAGTCACAGTTCGCGTTCAGCACGTAACCACCGGCACGCCGGACACGTTGGAGGGGGCATGGGCTTCACGATCGGCGGCATTCGGGAGATCCGCTCCGGCTCGCGTCGGCGCGGCCGCTCGTCGGAGTGCACGACCGTCGCCGAATTCACCGGACTCTGGGGCTGGGACGTCGTCCCGGGGGCGCGCGCCGCGGCGGGTGTCTGCTCGTGCGGGCGCGCCGGCTGCACCGCCCCGGGCGCCCATCCCCTCGACTTCGCGCCGCCCGTCCCCGCCGGCGCGACCCTCGACGAGGTCACCAAGACCTGGGGCGAGTTCCCCGGCGCCTCGGTGATGCTGCCGGTCGGCCGGGCGTTCGACGTGATCGAGGTGGCCGAGCCCGCCGGGCGCCGCGCCCTGGTCCGCCTGGAGCGCATGGGCCTCCCCCTCGGCCCGGTGACCGCCACCCCCGAGGGCCGCGCCCACTTCTTCGTCGCCCCCGGCGCGGCCGCCGAACTTCCCGAGCTCCTCTACCGCATGGGCTGGGACGACCCCACCTCCCTCGACCTCCACGGCCTCGGCCCCGGCACCCACCTCACGGCTCCGCCGTCCGACCGGGGCGGACTGGGCCCGGCGCGCTGGCTGCGGCCACCGTCACTGGACACCGCCACGAAGCCGCCGGCGGCGCGGTTGCTGCTGGGGACGCTGGCTTACGTGGCGCACCGGTCGCGCGCGTAGTCGTACACAGCGAAGCGCCCGCTCCCGACTGCACCTCGGGGGCGGGCGCTTCTTCGCGGTTGCTGCCGGTCATTCTCCGATAAGGGCGTCAACGAACGCCTCCGGCTCGAACGGCGCCAGGTCGTCCGCGCCCTCGCCGAGTCCGACCAGCTTGACCGGTACGCCCAGCTCGCGCTGGACCGCGATCACGATGCCGCCCTTGGCCGTGCCGTCCAGCTTGGTGAGGACGATGCCGGTGATGGCGACGACCTCGGCGAAGACGCGGGCCTGCACCAGACCGTTCTGGCCCGTCGTCGCGTCGAGGACGAGCAGTACCTCGTCGAGGGGGGCGTGCTTCTCGACGACGCGCTTGACCTTGCCGAGCTCGTCCATGAGGCCGGTCTTGGTGTGCAGCCGCCCCGCGGTGTCGATGAGCACGACGTCCGCGCCCATCTCCTTGCCCTCCTTGACCGCGTCGAAGGCGACGGAGGCGGGGTCGCCGGCCTCGGGGCCGCGCACGGTGTGGGCGCCGACCCGGTCGCCCCAGGTCTGCAGCTGGTCGGCGGCGGCCGCCCGGAAGGTGTCGGCGGCGCCGAGCACGACACTGCGGCCGTCGGCCACCAGGACACGGGCGAGCTTGCCGGTGGTGGTGGTCTTGCCGGTGCCGTTGACGCCGACGACCATCACGATGCCGGGCTTGCTGGTCTCGGGCTCGGTCTTGACCGTGCGGTCGACATCGGTGCCGACCAGCTTGAGCAGCTCCTCGCGCAGCAGTGTGCGCAGCTCCTGGGGGGTGCGGGTGCCGAGCACCTTCACGCGCTCGCGCAGCCCCTCGACCAGCTCCTGCGTGGGCAGCACGCCCACGTCGGCGGTGAGCAGGGTGTCCTCGATCTCCTCCCAGGTGTCCTCGTCGAGGTGCTCGCGCGCGAGGAGCGTGAGCAGTCCCTTGCCGAGCGCGTTCTGCGACCGGGAGAGCCGGGCACGGAGGCGGATGAGCCGCCCGGCGGCCGGCTCGGGGACCTCGATCTCGGGGACTTGTACGGCAGGAGGCTCCTCCACGACGACGGGAGCCGAGCCGTCCGGGAGGTCCACCTCCTCTATCGTCCGGCGCGGTTCGTCGCGCGGCGTCTCGGCCTCGTCGCCGACGTGCGGCTCGGCCGGAGGGGCGGTGATGTCGGGCGCGGTGGGCGGCGGCGGGGGCAGCGGCTTCTTGCGCCGGCTGCCGACGATGAGCCCGCCGAGCGCACCGAGCACGACCACGGCGATGACTACAGCAAGGATGACAATTTCCATAACCCGTCCAGTATGCGTGACCCCTCCCCCGCGGGGCCGTCGCCCGCGCCACCGAACGGGGCATGCCTTACCTCTGGTTACCTGACGGGCCATCAGTTAATGTCCCCCGGCACCGGCACCCCACCCGCCTGGCGAAGGGGGCTCCCATGCCCGTCACGGTCGTACGTTTCAACCTCGTCGAGCCCGGCGCCACCCCCGCCTCGCTCGGCGCCCGCTACCGGTCCGCCCTGGAGATGGCCGCGTACGCCGACTCCCACGGGATCACCACCGTGCAGACCGAGGAGCACCACGGCGTCGAGAACAACTGGCTGCCGTCTCCGTTCGCGTTCGCCGGAGCGGTCTTCGGCGCGACCCGGCGGATCGCGGTCACGGTCTCGGCGGTGATCGGCCCGCTCCACGACCCGCTGCGGCTGGCCGAGGACATCGCCGTGCTGGATCTGCTGAGCGGCGGGCGGCTGGTGACGGTCGCCGGGATCGGATACCGGCCCGAGGAGTACGCGCAGTTCGACGTGGAGTGGAAACGGCGGGGCCGGCTCCAGGACGAGCTGCTGGAGACGTTGCTGCAGGCCTGGACGGGTGAGCCCTTCGCCTACCGGGGCCGTACGGTACGGGTCACCCCGCGCCCCTGCTCCGACCCGCACCCCCTCCTGCTGGTCGGCGGCTCCTCCAAGGCCGCCGCCCGCCGGGCCGCCCGGCTCGGCCTGCCCTTCTTTCCCAGCGCGCATCTGCCGGAGCTGGAGGCGTACTACAAGGACCGGCTCGTCGAGTACGGCACCGAGGGCTGGACCATGATGCCCGCCGCCGAGACCCCGCTGCTGCACCTCGCCGAGGACCCGGACCGGGCGTGGGCCGCGTACGGCGAGCACTTCCTGCACGAGGCGCGGACCTACGCCTCCTGGCAGTCCGGCGACATCCGCTCGGCGGTGAGGTCGGCGGCCACCACGGTGGACGAGCTGCGCACGGAGGGCGTGTACCGGATCCTCACACCCGACGAGTGTGTGGCCCAGGGTTTCGACAACCTCGTCCTGCATCCGCTGGCGGGCGGGATGCCGGTGGACGAGGGGTGGCGCGGTCTGCGGCTGTTCTGCGAAGACGTACTGCCCCGGCTCGGGCCGTGAAGGCCGGGTGAGCCGGGGCAGTACGTCCTACGGGTGTCGAGGAGAAGGGCGGCGGGGACTTGGCCCGTCTCCTCGAGTGCGAGGGCCTCTGGACGAGGCTCAGCCCATTTCCTCCAGCGCCTTGCCCTTCGTCTCCTTGACGTACTTGAGAACGAAGGGGATGGAGAGCGCGGCGAAGGCCGTGTAGATCACGTAGGTCGCGGAGAGGTTCCAGTCGGCCAGTGACGGGAAGCTCGCGGTGATGGCCCAGTTCGCGATCCACTGCGCGGCGGCGGCCACACCCAGCGCGGCGGCACGGATCCGGTTCGGGAACATCTCGCCGAGGAAGACCCAGACGACCACACCCCAGGACAGGGCGAAGAAGAGCACGAACACGTGGGCGGCGATCAGGGCGACCCAGCCCTGGGTGGCCGGCAGCTTGCCGTCGACCAGGTCGAAGGAGAACGCCCAGGCCTCCAGAGCGAGGCCGATCACCATGCCGACGGAGCCGATGAGGGCGAGCGGCCTACGGCCGACGCGGTCCACGAAGATCATGGCGATCACGGTGCCGACGATGTTGATGATCGACGTCGTGAAGGAGTAGAAGAACGAGTCCGTCGGGTCGACGCCGACCGACTGCCACAGCGTCGAGGAGTAGTAGAACGCGACGTTGATGCCGACGAACTGCTGGAAGACCGACAGGCCGATGCCGATCCAGACGATCGGCTTGAAGAAGAAGGAGCCGCCGAGCAGGTCCTTGAAGGTGGACTTGTGCTCGCTCTTCATCGCGTGCTCGATCTCGGTCACGCGCGCGTCCAGGTCGATGTCCTTGCCCTCGACCTCTTCGAGGATCTCGCGGGCGCGCTCCTGCTTGCCGACCGAGATCAGGAAGCGGGGCGACTCGGGGATCGCGAAGGAGAGCAGGCCGTAGAGGACGGCCGGGACCACCATGACGCCCAGCATGACCTGCCAGGCCTCCAGTCCCATGATCTCGCCGCGCTGGTCGCCGCCGGCGGCGTTCAGCAGGCCCCAGTTGACCAGCTGGGAGATCGCGATGCCGACGACGATCGCGGCCTGCTGGAAGGAGCCGAGCCGGCCTCGGTAGGCGGGCGGGGCGACCTCGGCGATGTAGGCGGGGCCGATCACGGAGGCCATACCGATCGCGAAGCCGCCGACGACGCGCCAGAAGGCGAGGTCGTACAGCGCGAAGGGCAGCGCCGAGCCGATGGCGCTGACCGTGAAGAGGACTGCGGCGATCTGCATGCAGCGGATGCGGCCGATGCGGTCGGCTATGCGGCCGGCGGTCGCCGCGCCGATGGCGCAGCCGATCAGGGCGATGGCGATGACCTGCGCCAGGACCGCCGATCCGACGTCGTAGCGGTCCCGGATGGCCTCGACGGCGCCGTTGATCACGGAACTGTCGTAGCCGAAGAGGAAACCGCCCATCGCGGCCGCCGCCGTGATGAAGATGACGTGCCCGAGATGATCGGGATGAGCCGATGCGGCTCCTGACTTGGGTGCCTGCGCTGTGCTGGTCACGTGTACTCCTCGGGCCACCGGCAACGCTGCCGACGGGGGTTCGGCCCTTCGAGGTAGGTGGTACCTGAAGGTAAAAGCAACATCGCCGAGACTATTACTTCAAGTTTCGAAGTCAAGGCCTCTCAGATGTGAGCTATACCCCTGTACGTGACAGTGTTGCGTTCAAGTCTTGAAGAAATGAAGGAGGTGTCAGCGGAGCCGCTGGGAGATGACCTTCGACACGCCGTCGCCCTGCATGGAGACGCCGTACAACGCGTCGGCGACCTCCATCGTCCGCTTCTGGTGCGTGATCACGATGAGCTGGGAAGCCTCCTGCAGCTCCTGCATGATCCGGATCAGCCGCTGGAGGTTGGTGTCGTCGAGCGCCGCCTCGACCTCGTCCATGACGTAGAACGGGCTGGGCCGCGCCTTGAAGATCGACACCAGGAGCGCCACGGCGGTCAGCGACCGCTCACCGCCCGACAGCAGGGACAGCCGCTTGACCTTCTTGCCCGGCGGCCGGGCCTCGACGTCCACACCCGTGGTGAGCATGTTGTCGGGGTCGGTCAGGATCAGCCGCCCGTCGCCGCCCGGGAACAGCCTGCTGAACACGCCCTCGAACTCGCGGGCGGTGTCCCGGTAGGCCTCGGTGAAGACCTGCTCGACACGCTCGTCGACCTCCTTGACGACCTGCAGCAGGTCCGCGCGGGTCTTCTTCAGGTCCTCCAACTGCTCGCTGAGGAACTGGTGGCGTTCCTCCAGCGCCGAGAACTCCTCCAGGGCGAGCGGGTTCACCTTGCCGAGCTGCTGGTACGCCCGCTCGGCGGCCTTCAGGCGCCTCTCCTGCTCGGCCCGGTGGAACTGCTTCGGCTGGTTGCGCGGGTGCTCCGGGTCCTCCGGCAGCTCCTCGCCCTCGGCGGGGGGCGAGGGCGGCACCAGCTGGTGCGGGCCGTACTCGGCCACGAGCCCCGCCGGTTCCACACCGAGTTCCTCCAGCGCCTTGGTCTCCAGCTGCTCGATCCGCAGCCGCTTCTCGGCGCCGAGTACCTCACCCCGGTGGACTGAATCCGTCAACTTGTCGAGCTCCGCCTTGAGGTCACGCCCCGCGTTCCGGGCGGCGGCCAGCTCCTGCTCACGGCGGGCCTTGGCGGCCTCTGCCGCGGTGCGCTCCGCGTCGGCGCGGGCGAGGGAGACCTCGACGTGCGCGAGCAGCTGCCGGGCGCCGGAGGCGACGGCCTCCGCGACGGCCGCCTCGTGTCTGAGACGGGCCCGCCGCTGCTCGGCACGCGCGCGTGCCTCGCGTTCCGCGCGGGCGGCCCGGTCGAGCGAGTCGGCCCGCCCCGAGAGGCCCCTGACTCTCTCCTCGTGCGTACGGACCTGGAGGCGGGCCTCCATCTCGGTCTGCCGGGCGTTGGCGCCGTCGGCGGCGAGCCGGTCCCGTACCGAGGTGTCGGGCTCCTCCTCGACCGGCATCTCCTCGGCCACGGCCAGCCGCTCGGCAAGCTCCTCGACATCCTGGAGGGCCTTGTCCAGCGCCTCCTGCGCCCGCGCGGCGGCGGCCACCGACCGCTCCGACTCACCGGCGGCCCCGCGCGCCTGCCCGGACAGCCGCCCCAGCTGCTGGGCCACGGCCGACTTCTCCCGGTCGGCGGCCCGGCGCCGCTCCCCCAGCTCTTCGACCCTCGCCGCACATTCCCTGCGCAGCTCCCCCGCCACGTGCTGCGCCTCGGTGAGCTGCTCGCAGCGCACGGCCAGCTCCTCGAGCTCCGCGGCGGCCTCGTCCACGGACGCCTGCACCTCGAGCAGACTGGGCGCCCCGGCGGACCCGCCCTGAGCGAAGTGCGCGCCCAAGAGGTCGCCTTCGGCGGTGACGGCGGTGAGGTCGGGCCGCGCGTAGACCAGATCCTCGGCGTCCTCGAGGGTGCCGACGACGACGATCCCACGCAGGAGGCGGCGTACGGCGGGCATCAGGTCGGAGGGACCGCGCACGAGGTCGGCGGCGAAGGGAGGACCGTCTGGTCGCGACCGCCCGGCCGCGGCGCCAAGGCGGGCGCGGTCGGCCACGTTGCCGGAGTCCGTGCCCGTGGGCGCTCCCGCGGCGGCGACAGCCGTCGTGGGGGATGCCTCGACGGCGACGTTCGTGGGAGTGGCCACCGGGGGCGGCTGTACGCCACTACCGGCCGCGTGCCCATCGCCGGCGTCCGCGGATGCGTCCACCGAGGGCGCCTGCGCACCACCTCCGGCCGCCGCCGCCGAGGTCAGCGGCCATGCCTCGCCCCCCGCATGCCCAT
Source organism: Streptomyces sp. NPDC033131 (assembly GCF_055578365.1). Taxonomy (NCBI): domain Bacteria; kingdom Bacillati; phylum Actinomycetota; class Actinomycetes; order Kitasatosporales; family Streptomycetaceae; genus Streptomyces; species Streptomyces sp. NPDC033131. The sequence continues at coordinate 18,553 of NZ_JBVIPA010000047.1, read as the reverse complement.
CGCCGGCGTCCACGGATGCGTCCACCGAGGACGCGTGCGCACCACCTCCGGCCGCCGCCGAGGTCAGCGGCCATGCCTCGCCCCCCGCATGCCCATCGCCGGCGTCCACGGATGCGTCCACCGAGGGCGCCTGCGCACCACTCCCGGCCGCCGCCGCCGAGGCCGCGGGCCATGCTTCCGCTCCCAGCCGATCGGCCTCGGCGTTCGCAGATGCCGCCAACGGGCGTGTCCGTGCGCCGTTCTCTGCTCTCTCGGCAGTCGTGGCAGTCGCGCCCGTGTCCTCCGGCGCTCCCGCCAACAGCAGGGCCGCCCGGCCCGCGTCCTGCTTGCGCAGCAGTCGGATCGCGTCGGCGGCCGAGGACGGGGTGGTCACCGCGATGGCGTCCGCGGCGGCGCCGAAGGCGGCGGCCAGGGCGACCTCGTGGCCCTGGGTCACGGTCAGCAGCTCGGCCGCCGGGCCGAGCAGGCCGGTGAGGCGGTCCTTCGCGCCGAGCAGCACGCCCGTGCCGTCCTTGCGGCGCAGACCGAGCGCCAGCGTCTCGTGGCGGGCCTGGGTCGCGGCCCGCCTCCGCTCGGCGGCCGTGGCCGCCTCGCGAGCGGCGGTGAGCGCGGCCTCCGCCTCGGCGAGCCGCTCCTTCGCCGTCCCGTGCTGCTCGGCGAGTTCCGCGTCGTCGGCGTCGAGGCCGTCGACCTCGGCCTTCAGGACCTCGTACTCCTCCTGGGCGCGGACGGCACGCTCCTGCGCCTGGTCCCGCGCGGCGGCGAGGCGGTCGATCTCGGCCTGGGCGGAGGCGGCACGGGAGCGGGCCGCGTTGACCTGACCGTTCAGGCGGGCCAGGCCCTCGCGACGGTCGGCGATCGCACGGGCCACGTCCTTCAGACGCCGTTCCTCATGGGCCAGTCCGCGTTCCAGCTCGGCGCGGTGCGCGACCGTGTCCTCCAGAGCGTGCTCGGCCGCCTCCAGGGCCGCTTCGAGCTCGGCCTCCTGTTCACGGATCCGGGCGGCCTCGCGTTCCATGTCCTCGGGGTCGCGGCCGTGCCGTTCCTCAGGAGGTGCGGAGGTCGCGCTCTTCACGCGCGCGTCGGCGAGCGAGACCGTGCCGCGCACCCGCTCGGCGAGCTGGGAGAGCTCGTACCAGGTCTGCTGCGCCCGCTGGAGGCGCGGGCTGAGCTGCCGTACCTCGTCCTCCAGGAGTGCCTCCCGCTGGAGCGCCTTCCTCAGCTCCAGCTCGGCGGCTTCCTTGCGCTCCTTGAGGGCGGCCTCGTCGGCGACTTCGGCCCGCAGCGCCTCCCGCAGCCGTACCAGATCGTCGGCGAGCAGCCGGAGCCGGGCATCGCGCAGATCCGCCTGGATCACGGCGGCCCGCCGGGCGACCGCGGCCTGACGCCCCAGCGGCTTCAACTGCCGGCGCAGCTCGTCGGTCAGGTCCTGCACGCGCGCGAGGTTGGCCTGCATCGCGTCCAGCTTCCGCAGCGCCTTCTCCTTGCGCTTGCGGTGCTTGAGGACGCCGGCCGCCTCCTCGATGAAGGCGCGACGGCCCATGGGGTCGGCGTGCAGGACGGAGTCGAGCTGGCCCTGGCCGACGATGACGTGCATCTCGCGGCCGATGCCGGAGTCGGACAGGAGTTCCTGGATGTCGAGGAGACGGCAGGTGTCGCCGTTGATCTGGTACTCGCTGCCGCCGTTGCGGAACATGATCCGCGTGATGGTGACCTCGGCGTACTCGATGGGCAGCGCCCCGTCGGAGTTGTCGATGGTCAGGGACACCTCGGCACGGCCCAGCGGCGGGCGGCCGGTGGTGCCGGCGAAGATGACGTCCTCCATCTTGCCGCCGCGCAGCGACTTGGCGCCCTGCTCGCCCATGACCCAGCTGAGCGCGTCCACGACGTTGGACTTGCCCGAGCCGTTCGGTCCGACGACACACGTGATGCCCGGTTCGAACCGGAGTGTGGTCGCCGAGGCGAACGACTTGAACCCACGGAGGGTCAGGGCCTTGAGGTGCACGCCGCCGGACTCTACCTTCCGGTGGTGTCTCACTCCATGAACCCACGGTTTCACCCATGAACGTGCAGGGCACACCAGACGTTGAAGAGTGAAAGGCTGCACGGGGGAAAGAACTGGGCAGGGGAAAGAAAGAAGGGACGCCGAAGCGTCCCTTGCAAATCTGACAACTTAGCGGTTGATACAGGCTGCCCAACCACTGCGTGAGCTGTCGTGTAGCGATGCAGTGATCAGGTGAGCGCAGGCTCCGCCTGGTGTGCGTCGATGCTCTCCATGATCCTGTCGTGAGAAGCGGCAGCCGCGAGCGCGTCGTTCTCCTCCTGGATCCGAACGAGTTCGGACTCCAGGTCCTGGACGCGCTGCTGAAGCCGTCGCATCTCGGCGAGGAGTCGAGGGTCGGAGCCGCCGACGTAACCGAGAAGCGCCTTTGCCATGATGGATGGTCCTCCACACTGAGTGACCGACCGAAGCGGTGTGGGTCGTGAGGGATTCGCACCCGCGGTGCTTGACACTTTTGAGTTCGTGCTGCCGTTCTTCCATGCCAAACAGCTAAGGTGCGCGGGGTGCTTTCAGCGTCTCACCAAAAAGTTTGACGGTCAACACGATCACGCCCCGTATTGGTGGGCAACCCTGTGCCGCGCGGCCGGAAACGGCGACGCTGCGGCTCCTTCGGGGCCTTCGGGGAGTGACGATCATCCTTACGTGCGGAGCCTGCCACGGCAAGCGTTTGTTGGCAACCACCAGGCTCTTTCTGCTTCTGGCAGCTGCCGGTGGCATGTCCCTCCGCTTCCGCCTGGGCCGTTTTACAGAATCGGGTCAGCGGATGGCGAAGCCGTCGTAACCCCCGCGAGGTGTGTCCCAGATCTCGGTGACGCCGTCCACACGGCCGGGCGTGTCGTCACTCTGGAGCCAGTCGAGGAGTCCCTGGCAGCCCGTGCGGGGCCCTTCTGCGACCACCTGGACCCGGCCGTCGCCCAAATTGAGAGCAAAACCACTCAGGCCGCCGATCTCCAGGGCCTTGGCCCGCGTGAACCAGCGGAAACCCACACCCTGAACCCGTCCACGCACCCAGGCGACCAGTCGCACATCCTCGCTCATGAGTGCAACCTAACGGGCCAATGTCTCTCGGGGCACTTCCTCCCCTGGCGCCATGCGGTACCGTCCCCACCCAATGAATCTCATACGAAACTCACTCGATCGTGTGGGTTTCGTGAGCTTGGTTGACCGGGGGGACGCGTCGACCGCCAGGACGAGGAAGGCAAGGACATGGGACGCCACCGACGCTCCGCCGCCGGCCGCGCCGCCACGGGCCGCGCCACAGGGGTGACAGAGACGTATGACCCCTACACGGGGAGTTATGCGCACCACGACTCGTACAGGGATCACCCCACGGCAGGCATGGCCCCCTATCTGAACCCCGAGGCGCACACCGAGGCCGACGCGAGGAGTGACGCCTACCTGTTCGCGACGGAGGAGGACTACGCCACCTACCGGGGCGAGGGCTACACGCCCGGCGACGGCCCACGGCGCGGCTCGCACCGCCGGAGGAAGAGGACCGTGACGCCGGTGAGGACCGGTCTGCTCGGCGTCTCCGCGGCGGTCGCCCTCGGCACGGTCGCGGTCGCCACGGGCGCGGTGCCCGGCCTGGAGAACTACAAGCTCGGCGGCGGCAACAGCAGCGGCGGCGGCAGCGTGCAGGCCGCGGACTCGCCGACCAACAGCCCGGCCGAGCAGGGCGGCACCTCGGGCAGCGCCGAGAGCCGTGACGAGGGGGCGACCAGCCGCGACGCGGACCGCTCCGCCTCGCCCTCGCCCTCCCCTTCGACGTCGTCGGCCGCGCCGACCAAGACACCGTCGAAGAAGCCGCAGGCCACCCCCAGCAAGAAGCCCAGGACGACTCCTCCGCAGGCGGCCACCAAGGCGCCGCCGAAGGAGACCAGCGCCCCCGTGACGGTGTCCGCGGAAACCGCCGCCGCGGCCGAGGTGCTGAAGCTCGTCAACGAGGAGCGGGCGAAGGTGGGCTGCAGCGCGGTCGCCGCGAACAGCGCACTGGCCGACCTCGCCCAGGCCTTCAGCCAGGACATGGCCGCACGCGGCTTCTTCGACCACACCGACCCCGACGGCCTGAGCCCCTGGGACCGGGCCGCGAAGGCCGGCATCACCGACCTCGGGGGCGAGAACATAGCCCGGGGCCAGGCCGACGCGGCCGCGGTGATGGAAGCCTGGATGAACAGCCCCGGCCACAAGGCCAACATCCTGAACTGCGACTTCAAGACGCTGGGAGTCGGCGTGCACCTCGGGTCGGGCGGCCCTTGGTGGACGCAGGACTTCGGCTACTAGCACCGGCGGCAACCGGCAGGTCGCGCTAACTCCTGGTTAGCGCGACCTGCCGGTCAGCGCTGCGTTCGAGTACGCTTGAGATATGGACACCACGCAGGAGTGCACGGAGGCGCAGGACCTCCCGTACGACGTGTTCGCCAAGGCCTGCCCCTCGCGCGGCACCCTGGAGCACGTCACGGGACGCTGGGGAGCACTCACCCTCGGCGCCCTGCACGAGGGCTCGCTGCGCTTCAACGAGCTGCGCCGCCGTGTGGACGGCGTGAGCGAGAAGATGCTCTCCCAGACGCTGCACGCGCTGGAGCGCGACGGCCTGGTCCACCGCGAGGCCCAGCCCACCAACCCGCCGCGCGTGGACTACGAACTGACCCCGCTCGGCCGCGAGATCGCCACCCGGCTGACCGGCCTCATCCAGTTCGTGGAGGGCCGGATGGACGACGTACTCACCGCCCGCGAGCGTTACGACGCGACGCGCGGCGCCCGCTGACACCTCGGGCAGAAGTAGCTGGACCGGTTCATCCAGGGACGCCGGCGCATCGGTGTGGCGCAGCGCTTGCAGGGCAGGCCCTCGCGGCCGTACGCGTCGAGTGAGCGGTCGAAGTAGCCCGACTCCCCGTTGACGTTGACGTAGAGGCTGTCGAAGCTCGTGCCGCCGACCGCGAGGGCCGCGTTCATCACGTCCCGGACGTGACCCAGGAGTTCGGCTGTGCGCGGCCGCGTGAAGCCCGTCGTCGGGCGCTCGTAGTGGATGCGGGCGCGCCAGAGGGCCTCGTCCGCGTAGATGTTGCCGACGCCGCTGATCAACGACTGGTCGAGCAGGGCCCGTTTGATGGTGCTGCGCTTGCGGCGCAGGGCCTGGTGGAAGGCCTCGTCGTCGAACTGCGGGTCCAGGGGGTCGCGGGCGATGTGCGCGATGACGTCGGGCAGGCCGTCCGGGGTGGTGTCGTGCAACGACAGGCCGCCGAAGGTCCGTTGGTCGACGAAGCGGAGTTCCGTGTCCACCTCGTCCGCGAACCGGACCCGGATCCTGAGGTGCTTCTCGTCGGGCGCCGCGTGCGGCTGCACCAGGAGCTGCCCGCTCATGCCGAGGTGCGCCAGGACCGCCTGGTCGGTGTCCTCCAGCGGCAGCCACAGGTACTTGCCCCGGCGGCTGGGCACGCCGATGCGGTGGCCCTTGAGACCGTGGGCGAAGTCGTCGGCGCCGGCGAGGTGACGGCGTACCGCACGCGGGTGCAGCACCTCGGCCTCGGCGACCGTCCGGTGGGCGACCCACCGCTCCAGACCGCGCCGTACGACCTCGACCTCGGGCAACTCGGGCATGGGGCTCCCCCGTCACATCCGGTGTATGAGTCGAGCGCCCGCCCCGGGGCAGGACCCAGGGACGGGCGCTCGGTCGCGCTTGTTCGGTCAGGCGGAGACGGACGACGGACCTTCGCCGTCCTCGGCGGCCCGCTCGGCCGCCTCCTTGGCTCGCTCGTCCGCGGCGGCCCGAATGGCCCGCCAGGCGGACTCGGCGGCCTGCTGCTCCGCCTCCTTCTTGCTGCGGCCGGTGCCGGTGCCGTACGAGACGCCTCCGACGCGGGCGGCAGCAGTGAAGACCTTTTCGTGGTCGGGGCCGGTCTCCGTGACCAGGTACTCGGGCACGCCGAGTCCTTCGGTCGCGGTGAGCTCCTGGAGACTGGTCTTCCAGTCCAGGCCGGCTCCGAGATTCGAGGACTTCTCGATCAGTGGGTCGAACAGGCGGTGCACGAGCTCCGCCGCCGAGTCCAGGCCCTGGTCGAGATAGACCGCGCCGATCACCGCTTCCAGGGTGTCGGCGAGGATGGACGCCTTGTCCCGGCCGCCCGTGCCCTCTTCACCGCGGCCGAGCCGGATGAAAGAGCCCAGGTCGAGCCCACGGCTGACCTCCGCCAGCGCACGCGAGTTGACCACCGCGGCCCGCAACTTGGCCAGTTGGCCTTCGGGCAGGTCGGGGTGGGTGCGATACAGCGTGTCCGTGACCACGAGGCCGAGTACGGAGTCCCCGAGGAACTCCAGGCGTTCGTTGGTCGGCAGACCGCCGTTCTCGTACGCGTACGAACGGTGGGTCAGTGCACGCACCAGAAGGGCGGACTCGAGTGTGTACCCGAGCCGCCCTTCCAACAGCGTGTGGGACGAGGCTGTGTTGTCCGCCGGGCTACTCCCGCTCACGCGGGGAGCGGTCTTCTTTGGCGTGGACACTGTGCCTCTCACCAGCCGCTCAGACCTCGAGGACCTGGCGCTTGTTGTAAGTGCCGCAAGACGGGCACGCGATGTGCTGCAGCTTGGGCTCGTGGCAGCGCTCGCACGCAACCAGGGTGGGGACCGCAGCCTTCCACTGCGACCGGCGGTGGCGCGTGTTGCTGCGCGACATCTTCCGCTTCGGAACAGCCACGGCTACTTCTCCTGCTTCTCGTCGACGCCCGCTTCGGCGCCGCTCATGTCGTCCTTCTCGCCGTCTCCGAGTGAATCGGCGAGTCCCTGCAGTGCCGCCCAACGAATGTCGACGGCGTCATGGTGGTGGTCCGGGTCGTCCGTGAGCCGTGCTCCGCACTCGGAACACAGGCCCAGACAGTCTTCCTGGCACACCGGCTGCATCGGCAGTGAGAGCACCACCGCGTCCCGCAGCACGGGTTCGAGGTCGAACAGGCCGTCCTCGATGAAGAGCATGTCCTCGTCCGGTACCGCTCCCTCGGCGTCGTCGGCCGGCTCCGCTTTCACGCGGCCCCGGTCGTCGGCGTCAGGGTACGAGAACATCTCCTGGAAGTCCGCTTCGAGCAGCAGCTCGAGCGGCTCCAGACACCTTACGCACTCCCCCTTGGCCCGTGCACGGGCGGTGCCTGTGACAAGCACCCCTTCCATGACCGACTCAAGGCGGAGATCGAGCTTCATCGGGGCGCCTTCCGGCACTCCGATGACCTCCTGGATGCCGAGATCCTTGGGGGCGTCGATCTCGCGGGTCAGGCGCTGCAGCGCGCCAGGACGCCGCCCCAGCTCGTGTGTGTCGAACACGAGAGGGTTGCGGTGGTCGAGGCGGGCGTTCAGAGCCATTCCTGCTTTCGATCTTCTGAGCTCGGGGGACGCTGCCCTTCGGTGTTCCCGGGCAGCGTTGATCGCGGACGTACACGCGACCGAAGAGCCAGGATACTGGACCTTTCGCTCACGGCCCAATCCGGTGTGCGCTCCCGGCCACCGCCCCTTCCCGAAGAGGCTGATCAGCCGTTTCCACGCCCCTGTTCGTAGGCCCGCAGCTGCTCCGCGCTGATCATGCCGGTGTCGAAGAGGCTGGTCTCGTCGAGGGCGGGCGTCTGCTGCTGCTCGGCGTAGCCCTGCTGCGCCTGGTGCGGGTCGTAGGTGCCCTGCTGACCGTCGTAGCCCTGGACGGGGGTCCCTCCCGCCTGCGCGTAGTCGAGAGCGGGCGCGTACGGATCGGCCTGCTGGTAGCCGTACGCGTCCTGGCCGGCGCCGTACTGCTGCTGGTAGCCGCCGTACGGATCGGCGGCCGGCTGCTGCTGATAGCCGTAGGCCGGCTGCACGCCCTGCTGGTCGTACGGCTGCTGCACGGGCTGCCCGGCGGGGGCGGCCGGGGTGCCCGCCTCCGCGTGGGCGACGAGGTCGGCCAGGTAGTCGGCGTCGCTGGAGTGCTGGAGGGTGGAGAGGTCGTCGGCGAGGGCGCCGAGGTCGTCCGAGGCGATCCGGCCGTGCAGCTTCTGGCGGCCGCGGCCGACGGCCTCCAGGGTCTTGGCCAGGACCGCCTCGAAGGCGCCGAGCTTGACGTCGACGTACTCGTCGGCGGTGCGGCGCAGGGTCTCCGGGTCGTGGCTGCGCTCGGGGGCGTCCTCGTCCTCGTAGCCCTGCTCGTCGATGCCGGGTCCGGTGCCGAGGAGCTTCTCGCGGCCGCGGCCCACCGAGCCGAGGGTCTTGGTGAGGACGACCTCGAAGTTGGCGAGCTTGGAGTCGACGTAGTCGTCGGCCTCCGCGCGGACGTCCTCGGCCTCCTTGCGGGCCTCGCCGAGGATGCGGTCGGCCTCGGCCTGGGAGCGGCGGGCGATCTCCGTGTCGGAGATCAGCGAGCCGCGCTCGGCGTGTGCCTGGCCGATGATCCGCTCGGCCTCCTGACGGGCCTGCTCGACCATCTGCTCGCGGTCGCCGATCAGCTCCTGGGCCTGGGCGAGGGAGCCGGGCAGGGCCTGGCGCAGCTCTTCGAGCATCGAGAGCAGGTCGGCGCGGTTGACCACGCACGAGGCCGACATGGGCATCGACCGGGCACCGGAGACCGAGGCCACGATCTCGTCGAGCTTCTTCTGCACGTCCACCTGTGCTCGCCACTCTCTACAGCTGTGTTGGAGACGGACGGGACGACTGTAGCCCCATCAGTCCTTGCGCAGGCGCTCGTTGAGGGCCTCGAGGACGGTGGGCGGCACCAGGTGGGAGACGTCTCCGCCCCAGGTCGCGACCTCTTTGACGAGCGAGGAGGACAGGAAGCTGTAGGTCGGGTTGGTCGGCACGAACAGCGTCTCCACACCCGAGAGGCCGATGTTCATCTGGGCCATCTGCAGCTCGTAGTCGAAGTCGCTCACCGCGCGCAGGCCCTTGACGATGGCGGGGATGTCGCGCTGCTTGCAGTAGTCGACGAGGAGGCCGTGGAAGGCCTCGATCCGGACGTTCTCGTACTCGGCGGTGACCTGGCGGATCAGGTCGATCCGCTCGTCCACCTCGAACAGGCCCTTCTTGGACTTGTTGATCATGACCGCGACATAGACCTCGTCGTACAGACGGGAGGCGCGGGAAATGATGTCGAGATGTCCGTTGGTGATCGGGTCGAACGACCCGGGACAGACGGCGCGGCGCACTTGAGTTCCCTCGCTCTCCGGTCCGGTCATCGTGCGTCTTCGCACGTAGAGGCGGCGCGACCGTACCAAAACGTTCCCTCGCCGTAACGACGGGACCGGATCGGGTCGAAGCCGTCCGGCCACCTGAATTCTCCGCCTCTGGTGCTGCGCTCCACGGTGACGAGGGCATCGTCCGTGAGCCAGCCCTGCGTACGGAGTGTGAGCAGAATCTCCCGGAGATCGTCGTCCGTGACGGCGTACGGCGGGTCCAGGAAGACGAGGTCGTAGGGCTGCGCGGGCGGCACCTGGATCACCTGCCGGGCCTTGCCCGCCCTGACCTCGGCGCCGGGCAGATCCAGGCTCTTCACGTTCTCCCGGACGATGCGGGCGGCCCGGGCGTCGGCCTCGACGAGCAGGGTGTGGCCGGCGCCGCGGGACAGCGCCTCCAGGCCGACGGCGCCCGAGCCGGCGTACAGGTCGAGGACCCGCTCGCCGTCCAGCGGGCCGCCGAGCAGGGACTGCCAGGTGGAGAAGAGGCCCTCGCGTGCGCGGCCGGAGGTGGGGCGGGTGCCGGTTCCCGGTGGGACGGTCAGGCGACGTCCGCCGGCTGCGCCGGCGATCACGCGGGTCATTTCCTCGGTCCTTGTCCGTACGTCGGTGGAGCTCGGTGGGGTTCCAGTGTCTCAGCCTCAGGAGGCGGGTGCCCGGGTCACCCCTTGTCGAGGTACTGCTCCCTCTCCTCGTCCAACAGGGCGTCCAGGGCCGTGCGCAGGCCCGGGAGGCGGGTGAGGTCCGGGTCGGCGGCGACGAGGGCGGCGGCCTCCTGGCGGGCCTCGGCGATGATCTCCTCGTCCTCGATGACCGCGAGCATCCGCAGGCTGGTGCGGGCTCCGGACTGGGCCTGTCCGAGGACGTCGCCCTCGCGGCGCTGTTCGAGGTCGATGCGGGAGAGCTCGAAGCCGTCGAGGGTGGAGGCCACGGCGTTGAGCCGCTGGCGGGCCGCGCTCGCCTCCGGCATCTCGCTGACCAGGAGACACAGTCCGGCCGCCGCGCCACGGCCGACGCGGCCGCGCAGCTGGTGCAGCTGGGAGACGCCGAAGCGGTCGGCGTCCATGATCACCATGGCGGTGGCGTTGGGGACGTTGACGCCGACCTCGATGACCGTGGTGGCGACCAGGACGCCGGTCTCCCCGGCGGCGAAGCGGCGCATGACCGCGTCCTTGTCGTCGGGGTGCATACGGCCGTGCAGAACCTCCACCTTGAGGCCGCTGAGCGGCCCCTTGGCGAGCTGGTCGGCGACGTCGAGGACGGCGAGGGGCGGGCGCTTCTCGGCCTCGTCCTCGGGGGACTTCTTCTTGGCGGCCTTCTTGGGATCGTCCTCCTCGTCCCCGATGCGGGGGCAGACGACGTACGCCTGGTGGCCGTTCTCCACCTCCTCGCGCACCCGCTCCCAGGCCCGCGCCAGGAAGTGCGGCTTGTCGGCGGCCGGCACGACATGGCTGGCGATCGGCGAGCGGCCGGCCGGGAGCTGGTCGAGGACGGAGGTCTCCAGGTCGCCGAAGACGGTCATGGCGACCGTCCGCGGAATGGGTGTGGCGGTCATGACGAGCAGGTGGGGCGGCTGCTTGCCCTTGCCGCGCAGGGCGTCGCGCTGCTCGACACCGAAGCGGTGCTGCTCGTCCACCACGACCAGCCCCAGATCGTGGAACTGCACCTTGTCCTCGATCAGCGCGTGCGTGCCGATCACGATCCCGGCCTCGCCGGTGACGAGGTCGAGCAGGGCCTGGCGGCGGGCGGCCGCGCCCATGGACCCGGTGAGCAGCACCACCTTGGTGGCCTGATCGGCCCCGCCGAGCATCCCGCCCTCGGCCAGCTCCCCCATCATCTCGACGACCGACCGGTGGTGCTGCTGGGCGAGAACCTCGGTGGGCGCGAGCATCGCGGCCTGCCCGCCGGCGTCGACCACGGCGAGCATGGCGCGGAGGGCAACCATGGTGTTGTGAGTGACCGTGAAGTTGTCGGTGACGTAGGCGTGGCTGGGGTGGGCGACGCTGATGCACTGGACCGGCTTGCGTCCAACGTGCTCGACAGCCCGGATTCCGCGTCGAAACGTGTTGTATTTCGGCCGGGGCCGTACGCGGTCGGCCTTGCGGGTCAGCCGGAATGGCGCATGTTCCTCGGACAGAGCCACGGAGACGTTGAAAGCGGCTCGCTTCGGCAGGACTCGTGCACGGCCACCCAGCGAACGCACGAGCCAGGCAACATCGTCTGCGAGCCTGCGCGAGGCCGAACAGAGCGAGATGCTCATGCCGTCCGCTTGGACCGTGCCGTCCGTGTCCAATAGGCCCTGCAGCAGGGCCAGGCGGTTCTTGACCGACGTGTTCTTGAACTCGTCCGGCACGAACTTGCCGTGTGACGTCAGGCCCCACAGGTTCAGGTCGCGCAGCGTCTGGATCACCGGATTGCGGACACCACCAGCACGTCGTGTCAGCTGGATCGTGTAGTCGCAGCTGGAACCCACTACCGGCACCAGCCGGCATTCGGGCGCGACTGCGGCTGCCACGGCATCGCGAATCTCCTCGTCGATCGTGGAGAAACGCAGGTTGTGGCGGAACGAGCCGTCCCCCAGGAGGAGGCCGAACAGGTAGGGATCCAGCGGCAGCCCCGAATCGCCTCCGAGGTCAACGGGGGTTGCAGCCGGGATGTACCACTTCGAGGAGCCGTTCGCCTTGAACGTGTCGAGACGGATCTCTCGAGTGGTCATGACCTTGGGTTTCTGCCCTCGGTGCCACCCACAGCTCGTACCGACGATCCAGAGATGCTCGTCATCGCACTCGACAGAGCTGCCGTCGGACAGCACCAGCCGCCAGACGTCTCGCTCTCCCTGTGGGAAGACGCCGTCGATCAACGCGATCTCCCCGTCGGGCACGACAACCTCGTCTCCCACATTCAAGTCCCCCATCTGACGGAACCCGGCAGGGGTGAGCACCAACGAGTCGAGGGGCTGGGCCTTGCCCGACCCGACCTCGCCCTGGAGCAGCCGGTGCATCGGATGGTCCGTCGCGAGGTCGTCGAAGATCTCCCGGGAGACCTTCTGCTGGCCGTCGGTGAGGGTGAAGGGCAGACGGGCGTCGAAGGCGGTCAGCAGGCCGTCGGGGGCGGGTCTGCGGGGGACCGCGGGGAGTTGGGCGTCGGCGTGGCGGCGGCGGGCGAGGGCGACCTGGAGGACGAACGCCTCGTCCCACTTGAGGCGGGAGCGGGCGTCCTCGATGTCCGCCTTGGTGTGTGGGCGGTGGATCTTGAGGAGGGCCTCGGGGAGAGAGACCAGGCCGCGGCCCTCGCGGAGGGAGTCCGGGAGCGGGTCGAGGGCTTCCTGGGCGCTGGGCAGGACGGTCTGGATCGCCTTGCCGATCTTCCAGGACTCCAGCTTGGCGGTGGCGGGGTAGAGCGGGATGAGGGCGCCGGCCCACGTGTCCACGGCTTCCTCGCTGTCGCCCCGGAGCAGTTCGTAGGCCGGGTGGGCCAGTTGAAGGCGACGGTTGAAGACGGAGACCTTGCCCGCGAACAACGCGCGGGTGCCCGGCAGGAGTTCCTTGTGGGGCTTGTGAACGCCGTGGCCGAAGAAGACCAGTTGGAGGCGGCCGCTGCCGTCCGTGATGGTCACTTCCAGGCGCTGGCCCTTGCCGCGCGGGGCCTTGGCCGAGGCGAAGGTGTGCAGGCGGGCGTCGGCGACCTGGGCGACCACCGTGACGTGCTCGTCCATGGGCAGGTCGGCGAGGTGGGTGAGCTGGCCCCGCTCCTCGTATCTGCGCGGGTAGTGGTGCAGGAGGTCGCCGACGGTGTGCAGGCCGAGATGCTCGGCCATCACCTTCGCGGTGGCGGGGCCGAGCACCTTTTTCAGTGGTTCTTGCAGTGCGGGCACGAGATCCATTGCACACTACGGCACTGACAATGCCGTATACGTCTCGGGAAACCCCTGGTCAGACGGCTGGTTGGGGCCTTAGGATGGCGCGCCTCCGGCCATCCCCGCGGTCACCGCCTCACACGGGACCGCCCGACCCCGCGCCGTCGCCCTCCCCCCACCGGCGCTGCGACGATGGACTCCCAGATCTCACAGCCCTCCCCCGCATCCCCGTCACCCCAGTCACCTCATACGTTCCAGGTCGACCTGCGCGGCCTGGTGGACCTGCTCTCCCACCACCTCTACTCGAGCCCCAAGGTCTACCTGCGCGAGCTGCTGCAGAACGCGGTGGACGCGATCACCGCCCGGCGGGCCGAGCAGCCCGACGCCCCTGCTCAGGTGCGGCTGTACGCCGAGGGCGGGTCCCTGCGCGTCGAGGACTCCGGGATCGGGCTCACCGAGGCGGACGTGCACGCCCTGCTCGCCACCATCGGGCGCAGTTCCAAGCGCGCCGACGGGCTGCAGGAGGCCCGCTCCGACTTCCTCGGGCAGTTCGGCATCGGGCTGCTCGCCTGTTTCGTGGTCGCCGAGCGGATCCGGGTGGTCAGTCGCAGCGCGCGTACGCCGGAGGCGCCGCCCGTGGAGTGGACGGCGAGCGACGACGGTTCGTACACCGTGCGGACGCTGCCGGACGAGGCCCGTCCGGAACCGGGCACCACCGTGCACCTGGTGGCGCGGGCGGGCGCCCGGGAGTGGCTGGCGCAGGAGCGGGTCCTCGCGCTGGCGCGGGACTTCGGCTCGCTGCTGCCGTACGACGTACGGGTGGGCGGCGAGGCGGTCACCGACCTGCCCGCGCCCTGGGACCGGACGTACCCGAGCCCCGCCACCCGAAGGGTGGCCCTGGCGCGGCACTGCTACGACCTGTTCGGATTCACTCCGCTGGACTCGATCGCGCTGGACGTGCCTGTCGCCGGGATCCGGGGGGTGGCGTACGTCCTGCCGTCGGCGGTCAGTCCGGCCCAGCGGGCGGGTCACCGCGTGCACCTGAAGGGCATGCTGCTGACCGAGCGGGGCGAACAGCTGCTGCCGGACTGGGCGTTCTTCGTGCGCTGTGTCCTGGACACGGACAGTCTGCGGCCCACCGCCTCGCGCGAGTCGCTGTACGAGGACGAGACGCTGGCGGCCGTGCGGGAGGCACTGGGCGAAAGGATTCGGTCCTGGCTGACGGGCCTCGCGGCCGGTGATCCGGAGCGGCTGGCGGCCTTCCTGGCCGTGCACCACCTGGGCGTGAAGTCCTTGGCGCGGCACGACCGCGAGATGCTGCGCACGATGCTTCCGTGGCTGCCCTTCGAGACGACCGACGGACGGCTGTCCCTGGAGGAGTTCGCTCAGCGGCATCCGGTGGTGCACTTCACGCGGACCGTCGAGGAGTACCGGCAGGTCGCGCCGATCGCGTCCGCGCAGGGCGTCGGAGTGATCAACGGCGGCTACACCTACGACAGCGAGCTGATCGAGGCACTGCCCTCGGTGCGGCCGGGGACGGTGGTCGCCGAGCTGGACGCCGACACCGTGACCGCGCATCTGGACGCGGTCGATCCGGCCGAGGAGCTGGCCCTGGCGGGCTTCCTGGCGGCCGCGCGGGCGAAACTGGACCCCTTGGGCTGTGACGTCGTCCTGCGCGCCTTCCACCCCCTGTCCGTGCCCGCGCTGCACCTGGACGACCGGGCGGCGCGGCACGAGCAGGCCCGGGCGGAGGCCGCGGAGCAGGCCGACGACCTGTGGGCGGGCATCCTCGGCTCGCTGCGGGGCAGCGCCCCGCGCGCGCGGCTGGTGCTCAACCTCCTCAACCCGCTGATCCGGCGGATCAGTTCACTCGGCGACCCGGAGCTGATCGGCACCGCCACGGAGTCGCTGTACGGGCAGGCGCTGCTGATGGCACAGCGGCCGCTCAGGCCCGCGGACTCGGCGCTGCTGAACCGGGCGTTCATCGGCCTCCTGGAATGGGCCACCCATGGCGAGGACGGTCACTGATGAGTGAGATCACGGACGTCGACGAGCTGCGCCGGGCGATGGCGGAGAACTCCGAGCAGCCGGAGGGGCCGGCCCGCAACGCGCGCGCGGAGCGGCTGCTCGCCGAGGCGGAGAAGCTGAACATCCCGCTCGCGGTGATCGAGGCGCTCGGGCACCAGCTGAAGGTCTACAACTACAGCTCCGAGAAGGCCAAGATGTTCGTCCCCTTCGCGCGGCTGCTGCGCATGTGGGACGAGCGGCCCGAGGACTTCGACGAGTACGAGACGCACTCGCTGCACTGGGTCTTCAAGTGGATGTCGTCCGGCATGCTCGACCAGCCGCACATCCCGCTCGCCTCCGTCGAGAAGTGGCTCGGCGAGATGGAGCACCGCTACCGGCTGGCCGGGCACACCGAACGGGCCGTGCGCAGCGCCGAGTTCAGTGTGGCCGCGCACATCGGGGACGTGGCGCGGGCCGAGCGGGCCTACGCCGCGTGGCTGGCCGCCGACCGGGACACCATGGCCGACTGCCACGCCTGCGAGCTGCACGGGCAGGGCTGGTGGCAGGCGGAGCGCGGGCGGGACGCCGAGGCGCTGGAGCTGTGGGCGCCGGTTCTGGAGGGCGAGTACACCTGCGCCCACGAGCCGCACACCGTGCTCGCGTCCTCCCTGGTGCCCCTGCTGCGGCTCGGCCGCGTGGACGAGGCACGGGCCAACCATCTGCGGGGCTTCCGGCTCGTGCGGGGCATGGAGAGCATGCGCGGCGCCTACGCGGACCACGTCGAGTTCTGCGCGCTGTCCGGCAACGAGGCACGGGGCCTGGAACTGCTCGCACAGCGGTCCGCGTACTTCACGGACGACGGGCAACCGCGCAGCAAACTGGACTTCATGGCCGTGGTGGCCCTGCTCATGGACCGCCTGACCGAACTCGGGCTCGGCGACCAGCGGGTACCCGGACCGGCCGACCGGGCGTGGAACGCGCGCGAACTCGCCGCCCACGCGCGCGGGGAGGCCCTCGCACTGGCCGCCCGTTTCGACGAGCGCAACGGCACGCGGCACGTCAGCGAGCGGGCACGCGCGCGTATGGCGCAGCGGCCTCTGGTGGAGCGGCTGCCGCTGGGAGTGCGGTCGGCGCGGACCGTGTCCTCGCCTCCCGTGCCGACCCCGGTGGCCGTCACCCCGGACGAGCCCGGCCCGCCCGATCTCGCCTCGCTGCTCGCCGAGGCGCGGCGGCTGTCGGACACCCTGCAGCCGAACGCCGTCGAGGCGTGGGCGGCCGTCGCACGGGCCGCGCAGGGCGTCGAGCTGGCCGCCCGCGACCGGGCGGAGATCGCCGACCACGAGGCGATGGACCGGGGCCCCGAGGGCGTCGGCCTCTTCGAGCACGCGGCCGAGCTGTACGCCGAGGCGGGCGACCCCGGAGAGGCCCTGGCCGCACGCACGCGTGCGGCATACGTACGCGCCCTCGCGGGCCACGTGGACGAGGCACTGACAGCGGTCGCCGATCCCTACGACGAAGTCCTCGCCCTGTACGCCGAGGGCGGCACGGGCATACGGCAGACGGCGTCGGTGCTGATGGGGCGGGCACGCATCCTGATGCGGCGAGTGCAGGAGGTCGTCGAGTCCCCGGGCGACGACGAGGGCCCGACCGGTGAGGTGCGGGAGGCTGACGCTGCCGGTGGGACCCGGGAGGCTGGGGCGCCGGGTGACGGCTCCCGGGGCGGGGAGGTCCCGATGGACGCCGCGACGCCGGACGACGGCTCCCGGGGCGCCGTCCCCGGCACCACGACTCCGTCCGTCGCCCCCGACACGACTCCGTTCGACGACCCCGCCCGCGGGACAGCCCCGACCGACCACTCCCCCGGCGACGCGCCCACGGACCGCCACTCACAGGACACTCTCCCCGGCCCGACCGACGGCCCCCACAGCACCGCGCCTCCGGCCGACGCCCCCCACAGCGGGCCGGATCCGGCCGACGGCCACCCCGGCACCACGGCTCCGTCCGGCGGCCCCGCCGTGGGATCCGTGCTGGCCGAGGCCGAAGTGGCCGCGCGGGAAGTGCTGGCGCTGGTCGAGGGGCGTACCGGGGACGACGTACGGCTGGCGTCGCGGGCCGCCGAGGCGCTGGCGATGCTCGCGGAGCTGGCGGCGCACGGCGGGAAGGTGGAGGCGGCCGCGGAGCTGTTCGCGCGGGCCGCGGCGGCGTTCGCGGAGGCGGGGCTGCCGTGGTTCGCGGTGGAGTACGAGGCGCGGTTGGCCGGGCTCGCGCACCATCTGGGCGACGTCGCCGAGACGGAGCGGGCGCTGCGAGCTGCCCTGGAGCACGGCGGTCCGCATCTGGAGGCGACGGGGCGGGCCCAGTTGCACCTCCAGCTCGCGGAGGTCGTCGGCGGCAGGGGGCTCGCGGAGGAGGCGGCCGAGCACGCCCTGGAGGCGGCGCACTGGGCCGACGTGGCCGGCGAGGGGCGGACGCTCGGCGCCTGGGCCCGGCAGCAGCTGGGCGGGTTCCTGTTGCGGCTGGGGCGATGGGCCGAGGCCGCGGAGGTGCTGGAGTCGGCGCTGCCCGATCTCCACGCCGAGACGCACGGCGACGGCGCGGTCGTGCAGACGCAGTGGTGGCTCGGCGACTGTCTGAGCGAGCTGGGCGAGCACCGCGCGGCCGCCGAACGCCGGCTCCAGGCGGCCGAGCTCGCCCGGCACTGGCCCGAACAGCACGACCACGCGACGCTGGCCCACCTCGCCGCGGAGTCCCTCGGACACGCGGGCCTGCACGCCGACGCGGACCGGGCGTACGCCCGCGCGGGCGACCTGTGGCGGTCGCTCGGCAATGTCCACGGCCTGGTCCGCTCCCTGCGCGCCCGCGCGTGGCTCGCGCTGCGTCCGGAGGAAGATCCGGAGGAGGCACGGGAGTTGATGGCGAGTGCGGTCCGGGAGTGCGAGGCGGCGCTGGCCCCGGAGGTCGCCGACGAGGACGCCCGGCAGCGGCTCGTCGCGGAACTCGGCCACACTCGGCGTCAGTTCGGCGATCTGCTGGCCCGTTCCGCCGCCGAGGACGCCGAGGACGACTCGATCCGCGCCGTGCTGGAGGATTCCCTGGCCCAAGTGGCCGAGGCCATCGTGCTGTTCGCCTCCCTCGGGGCCGACGCCCTGCACAGCCGGACCGGCGCCGAACTCACCGCGGGCTGGCTGGAGGCCGACCTGAGCCGCCCCGACCGGGCGGCCGCACGCGCGCGTGCGGTGCTGGCCGCGTACGGCGCCACCGACGACGAAGTGGCGGTGGCGCGACTGGCCGAGGCCCGTCAGCTGCTCCAGGTGGTGCAGGACCAGGCTGCGGCACAGGCAGACGGACAGCCCGCCGACTAGTAGTGCTTCGTTAGGTCTTTGCGTTCTCACTGATCAAGAGCATGTTGGGAGTGTGGACAAGCATGAAGTGAACCGATTACGGGCTGCGTTG